>DAHWOF010000119.1 GCA_027335345.1 Granulicella sp.
CTAACTTCGGCACTGAAAAACTCCATCCGCGCAGGCGCTGGACTGCTTCAAAGATAACTTCTTGCCGGACAACTACTCTCCTGGCCCCCTCGGCCACGCCACTCCACACAAAAATCGACCCCTGTGAGATATGCAGGTTAATGGCTCATCGTGCTTGCAGATGAAGCATGAGGTTTTTCGGAACGAGGATTGTTCGGGGCCAGATCCAGATCGTTGGCAATCGCCGTAGCGGCGGTGTAGGGGTTGCCGACAGGGTTGGCGGGGAAGCTGGTCATGCGATGGTTCCAGGCGTCTCCAAAGGCGTACCAGTCGATCGGTTTGGGAGTGGTGTTGGTGTCCATGGCGACCAGCAGGGAGTGGAAGTAGAGCTGCCAGCGAGGTGCGTAGTAGGAGGAGGTCAGGCCGGCATAGTCGCGGTTGGCGTACTCGTGGAGGCTGGACTCGGAGGCCTTGCGGTCGCCCCAGGTCGTCAGGATGGAGCGGTCGTCGTAGTTGAGACGGCGGAGTTCCTCCGGGGACGAAGCCCAGGGCGGAACGTAGCTGAGCCAGCGTCCGAGCAGGAAGTAGGGATTGGTGGCGAGAAGGTTGTCTTGGAGGCGCATGTCGCGCATCCAGTGGCGGGTGAGGGCGCGGAAAGCCTCGCGGTCGCCGGAGACGTAGGCGGCGTGGATCTCGGGAAGCCGGACCCGAGCCTGGTTGGCCATCACCTGGCGGGCGATGTCGACCAGGTCGTACTGGTAGGTCTCGGTGTGGCGGAGGGAGGGCGCCACCTGGAGGAGTTCGGTCAGGGCAGGCTGGAGGTCGGCGAGGGAGTAGTGCGCGCCATGCGGGGCCCAGACGCCGGCGTGGGTGGTGGTGAGGTCCGGCTGGGCGTTAAAGAGGGAGTCCTGCGCGGAGTCGCCGTCGCCGCTGCCCTTGGCGGTGCCGTCGCCGGCATGGTAAGCGTAGGCGGTGTGGAGCAGGATCTGCCAGGCGCGGAGGGCGTGCGGATCCGGCTGGCCGTTATTCGTGGGGCTGCCGTAGCGGCGGAGGGCGTATTGTCTGGTCCATGCGTCCAGGTCGACCGGATGCCTGTGCCAGGCCATCTCGGTATAGAGATCGAAGGCGAAGGGGTTTGTGTCCAGGCCCTCGGTAAACAGGGCGGTGCCGACGATGTGCGAGCCGGGTTTGGCGGCCATGTTGGGAAAGCGGACGGCGTAGTCGTAGAGGGGTGCGCCGAGGGTGGTGCGGCCGCCGAATTCCCATAAGCCGCCGAAGAGCCAGTCGGCGCCGTGAAACTGCTGGTCGCGGTTGTTGCGGGCGATGCGGCCCTGTTCGATGTCGGCGATGAGGACGTGGGAGGTGTCCAGGGCGGAGATGATAGCTGGGAGCGGATTGTTCTGCCAGGCCATCATGAACCAGAGAGCGCCGGGGTGGGCGGCCTCCAGTGCTGTCTGGATGCGTTTGGCGGCGGCGCCGGGGGGAACGTCGCCTGTGGAGCCGCCCTCCTGGAGAATCTCCATGTCATAGATGGAGGTATCGCCAAAGAGGTCGCGCTGGCGCCGGTAGAAACTGGCGGCGAGGGAGATGAAACTGGGGTCGCGGGGATCGATCCAGCCGGGACGAGGAAAGCCGTTCCAGTCGCCCTGGGTGATGACGTGGGCGCTGGGGTGGAGCTTGGCAAAGTCGGCGGGGACGATGCCGTAGTAGCCGGGCAGGACCGGGGTGATCCCGAGAGCGCGAAGGCCGGCGATGAGGCGCTGGGCGGAGGCGGCGCGCTTGCGCAGGAGTTCCAGGGAGATGGGCTCGTCAAAGCAGCACATGTTGCCCATCAGCTGCCAGTTCTGGTGGGCGGGTTGGGTGATCCATTTGCGGATCGCCAGGTCGGAGTAACCGGCGTCGCGAAAGGTCTGGTAGAGGACAAGGTCGGTGCCGCGCTCGATCAGGATAGCGTTGGCGCCGGACAGGGCGAGGATGTCGATCTCATGCTGCCAGCGGGCATCGTTCCAGTAAGGACCGGCGTAGCCATCGACGTTCTCGTTAAGGGCATAGCGGATCTTGTAAAGAGCAGGCCTTTCGATGGGTGCGGGAGGTGCAGGTAGGACGAGGTTGGGCGGGCCGAGCTGCAAACCGTTGGTGGAAACATTCAGGTGGGCTACATACTTCAGGTACCAGTTGACGCCGTAGAGGAGGGTTGGGATGGTAGAAGCCTCAACGTGGATGGCTCCAGCGGCGCCGGAGATGCGGAAGGCGTCGGGCTGGCTGGAGCTGAGCGTGAGGTGAAACTGGGGGGCGAGGTGGGGCATGAGGCGCTGCAGGACGGCCTGGGCGGGGGCGACGGAGGCAGGCGCAGGCTTGGCAGGCGTCTGGGCGCCGGCGACGAAGCAGGCGAGGGTGAGCAGGAGGCCGGCGCCGCGGAGAGAACGAAGAGAAAGCATTCCAACACTATAGCGCCAAGTGCTGAGCGGGTACGTTGATTGCGCAACCAGTGCGTATCGATGAATTCGGCATGGCCCACAGGGAGCCCCGTATCGCAAACCGCCCCCGGGTTCGGAGCAGCCGTCCGGTTACCATTCGCCCGCTGCCCGGCGACGGGGGCGGGTGCTTTAAAATCGGGGCTATGGACGAACTGAAGATTGCAGGCAAAGCATTTGTTTCGAGACTGATTGTTGGAACCGGAAAGTATAAGGACGGCGCCGAGACCAAGGCCGCGATCGAGGCCTCCGGAGCCGAGATGGTGACCGTTGCCGTGCGGCGTGTCGAGCTGGATCGCAGCAAACAGTCGCTGCTGGATTTTATCGACCCGAAGCGATATTTTCTGTTGCCGAACACCGCTGGCTGCTTCACTGCCGAGGAGGCGATTCGCGCGGCCCGCCTGGGGCGCGAGGTGGGGCTCTCCGATTGGGTGAAGATTGAAGTGATCGGCGATATGGCGACGCTTTATCCCGATGTTCAAGCCACCGTTGAGGCTACGCGGGTGCTGGTGAAGGAAGGTTTTACCGTGCTGCCGTACACCACGGATGACATTGTCTTTGCGAAGCGGCTGATCGATGCTGGAGCGGCCGCGGTCATGCCCTTGGGTGCGCCGATCGGCACAGGGCTGGGAATCGCCAACACCTATACGCTGCGCATGATGCGCGAACTGGTCAGAGATGTTCCCCTGATTGTGGATGCGGGTCTGGGCACGGCCAGCGATGCTGCGCTGGCCATGGAGATGGGCTTCGATGGAGTGCTGTTGAACACTGCGATGGCGGCCTCCAAACAGCCAGTGCTGATGGCCAGCGCCATGAAGAAGGCGGTGGATGCCGGGCGAGAGGCATTTCTGGCTGGAAGAATGGGCAAGAAGCTCTACGCTACCGCCAGCTCGCCTCTGGAGGGGATCTCACGCTAGGCGGGGCAAAAACAGAAAAGGGCAGCGCCAACGGGTCAAGGTCTCAAACGCTTGACCCGTTTTTGCTATCCAGGGGATTGTTGGCACAGCCTTGATCGTGGGAGGTGTTTTGTTCTTGTGTCACGCAAGGCGCTCTCTGGCTGGCCAAAGGCTACTCTGCAACAGGCGTGATCCGTCGCGCCCACAAGTGCTGCGGAGAAAATCGCTCCCAAGCTGGCTGGTTGGACAGCCGATCAGGTCATCGATTTTCGCGTTGCGTAGCTAATCAAGTGCGTACATGGCCAGGCCGCTCAGGAGCTTGGGATAGAAGTCGGTGGACTTCTGGGGCATTACTTCCAGGTTCAGGGAGATGTCCCTCATCTGCTCCAGGGTCACCGGCTTGATCAGAAAGGCTACGTCTGCCTCTCCACTGCCTACCTGGGCCACGGCTTCAGAGGCTTCGCGGAGGTAACGGATGTGGGAACCCGCGCGGATGGTCTCCTCGCTAAGACCCAGGATCTTCTCCAGAACCACCTTGTGCAGTTGGGTGACGTCGAGCTGCTGCTGACGCTGCGAGAGGCCGGAGATCAGGGGAGCAATCGCTTCGGGCCGGGGTGTCAGCAGAAAGTTGCCGTCGCGCGTGGCAGCGACGAAAGCGACTCCATGGCTCTGCCCCAGGCGATTCAGAAGAGCTTGCACATCTGGGACCGAGTCGCCAGGGTTGACAGGGATCTCCGAAACGATGAAGAACTCTTCCGCCCGTGCGGCGAACTCGCGGGCGTTGAAGCCGGTCAGGCCATAGGCGACGCGGTGCGTGGGAAGGATGGTGATTCCCGGCGCTTCCATGTTCACGAAGGTCATCATCATCGCCTGTTCGGGGAAAGCTGGCTGGGGAAGGCCGGTCGCCGTCACGGTTGGCGGCGCGTCGGGCTTCACCCCGAGTTGTGCGGCGCGCTCGTTCATGTAGCCTGTGGATGTCTCATACCGGTGGTGGCCGTCGGCGATTAACAGCCACTTGTCAGCCATGGCTTCCAGTACCCGAAGGATCAGGGTCGGCTCAGTGAGCTTCCACACCCGGTGCAGGACCCCATATTCATCAGTAATCTCAAGATCGGGCGCGGCGCCGGACTCGAAGATCGCTTTTTCCGCCGTAAAGGTCGGGTCGGAGTAGAGCATGTAAATCTGCTCACAATAGGCGCGAGTGGCCTTGAAGAGCGCAAGGCGGTCGGATTTGTGCTTGGGAAAGGTCTGTTCATGCCGGTAGACCACATGGTCAGCGTAATCGTGGAGCTGGCCGAGGGCGATGAATCCCCGACGTTCGCGAATCTTGCCGGCCCCATCTTCGACAGCGCCTGCAGGAACGGTATAGGTCTGGGAGTAGCCGTAAAGGGCCGGTTCCTGCTCTTCCTTCAGGATGCCCTCCGAGCGCCACTGTTTTAGAGTGGCCGCGGCGCGGGTATAGACGTTTTCGGTGTTGGTGTCGCCGGGAAGCTGGCGGCCCAGGATCACTCGGATCAAATTGTAAGGGTTGGCGGCGTAGTAGGCATCCTGCATGGCAGGAGTGATCTTGTCGTAGGGTTGGGTGACAACGTCCGCCATGGGGACGCGAGTGGGGTCATAACGAAGAGCACGGAAGGGATAGAGACGAGCCATGTCTCCATTTTACGGGTCCGGTTTACGGGTTCTGCCATGGGCGCTGCCTGGCCGGTGAGATGAGCGGTACGACCGCTCGGTCTCTCGCCATCCGTTCAGCATCCTCCTGCGATAGCCCCGAGGATGATCAGCGGTTCCTGCCCGGTCAGAACCGCTTCGGGAAGGGGCGTGTCGACGTGCCGGTGGGACCAGTCTTCCGCGCATGCGAAGTAGCGGAGAAAGGGGCGGCGCTGATGTGTGACGTGGTCCCGTATGGCGCCGCGCAGCATGGGGAAACGGAGTTCAAGGGTATCGAGGATGGAGGCGATGGTGACGGGGACGGGGACTTCGAGGATCAGATCGTGTCTCTGGTCAGGGAGGGCGGCCAGCCGACGCAGGTGGAGGGGAAGATCGACTCGGATGTTGTGCGAGCAGCCTGTGGTTTCCACTCCTCCGATGCCCATCATGGTAGCGTCTGCGCCTCGACGGAGAGCACCGGGGGGAGATCATGAGTGATGGCGTTCCAGGAGTCGCCGCCATCAGAAGAACAGTAAACCTGGCCGCCGGTTGTTCCGAAGTAGATGCCGCACTCCTCCAGCGTGTCTACGGCCATGGCATCGCGCAGAACGTTGACGTAGCAGTGTTGCTGCGGCAAGCCTGTGGTCAGTGGCTCCCATTCGTTGCCGCCGGACCGGCTGCGAAACACCTGCAGCCTGCCGTCCAGAGGAAAGTGTTCCGAGTCGCTCTTGATCGGCACGACATAGATAGTTTCAGGCTGGTGGGCGTGGACATCGATCACAAAGCCGAAGTCGGTGGGAAGGTTGCCGCTGATCTTCGTCCAGTGGTCCCCGGCGTCGTCGGAGCGCATTACATCCCAGTGCTTCTGCATGAACAAGGTGTTTGGTCGCTGGGGATGCATCGCGATGTGGTGGACGCAATGGCCGATCTCGGCGGTAGGGTCGGGAAGGTATTGGGAAACGAGGCCTTTGTTGATGGGCTTCCAGGTCTTGCCGGCGTCGTCGGTTCGGAACGCACCGGCGGCGGAGATGGCGATCACGATGCGCTCTGGATCGGTGGGATGGAGCAGGATGGTGTGGAGGCACAGGCCGCCTGCTCCGGGCTGCCAGAGAGGCCCGCTCTCGCTGGCGCGAAGGCCGGAGATCTCTGTCCAGTGAAGGCCGCCGTCGCTGGTTTGAAACAATCCCGCGTCCTCGGCTCCGGCGAGTACGGAGTCCGGATCGTGGAGCGAGGGCTCGAGGTGCCAGATGCGTTTGAACTGCCAAGGCTGAGCGGTGCCATCGTGGGACTGATGGACGCCGGGACTTCCCGCATAAAGGAACTGGTTATTGACCGGGGACCAGGTGAGGCCGCCGTCCTGCGAGCTCTGAATTTGTTGCCCGAACCAACCCGAGGTCTGGGAGGCGTAGATGTGATCGGGGTCCGCGGGTGAGCCTTTCAGATGATAGATCTCCCAACCGGGGAAGTGGGGTTCGGAGATGGACCAGGTCCGGCGGGAGCCGTCAGAGGTCAGGATGAAGGCTCCCTTGCGGGTGCCGATGAGAAGGCGGACGTGGGACACGGGAGGCTCCTCGGGAGGTAGGAGTAATGTTGCGGATGAGTATAGACGCAGAAAGAGAGTTTCGGGAAAGTTTGTGTCCGCGAAAAATTGTCGGGCGATGGGGAGGCTCCCGTCAACCATCGAACGCAGATCCCGGAAGATGACAAAGGCCGTCTCGATGCGAGGCGGCCTTTGGGTCAAGAGAGGGGGTTAGAGGAATAGTGGGGCCAGGACCAGGGTGATCGTCGCCAGAAGCTTGATCAGCACGTGGAGGCTGGGGCCAGCCGTGTCCTTGAAGGGGTCGCCAACGGTATCGCCCACCACTGCCGCTTTGTGAGCATCGGACTTCTTTCCGCCGTGCTTGCCGGTTTCGATCCATTTCTTGGCGTTATCCCAGGCGCCGCCGCCGTTGTTCATCAGCATGGCCAGGAGCACGCCGGCGATGGTGCCAACCATCAATAGACCGGCCACTGCGGTAGCTCCGCCCAGGTTGACCGGGACCCCGTTGATGGTGGGAACGGTGGAGAGACCGGTCTGAACCATCACCCCGGAGTTTGCTCGGTACGTAGAGCTGAAGTTGCGGAAGATCAGGCCGACGGCCACCGGGAGGCTCACGGCCAGGAAGCCTGGCAGAACCATCTCCTTGAGGGCGGCTCCGGTGACAATCGAGACGCAACGAGCGTAATCCGGCTTGGTAGTGCCTTCCATGATGCCTGGATTCTCACGGAACTGGTCGCGAACGTCCTTGACCACCATCTCTGCCGTCCGGCCTACAGCTTTGATGGCCTTGGCGGAGAAAAGGTAGACGAGCATGGCGCCCAGCATCGCTCCGGCGAAGACCGGAACCTCGGCGAGGTTGATGTTGTTGAACGACCATCCGGCAGGCATGAATCCGGCCGGACCAGCGGCGGCCACGCGGTTGGCGACCAGGGACTTGATCTCCTCCAGATAGGCTGAGAAGAGGAGGAAGGCAGCCAGCGAGGCGGAGCCGACTGCATAGCCCTTGGTGAGGGCCTTGGTTGTGTTGCCGGCCGAATCCAGCTTGTCGGTCTTGTCGCGGACGGCATCCGGCTGGTTGGACATCTCGATGATGCCGCCGGCGTTGTCGGTGATGGGACCAAAGGTATCCATGGCCAGGATGTAGGCGGCACAGCTCAGCATGCCCATGGTGGCGATGGCGGTTCCATAGATTCCCTTGACGTAGTCCGAGATGCCGTCAAGATGGATACCTGCCAGTCCGCGCACGCCGCAGTAGTAGCTGAGAAGAAGCGCCGAGCAGATGACGATGACCGGCATGGCGGGGGTCTCCATACCCACGGCCAGGCCGCTGATGATGTTGGTGGCGGGGCCGGTAAGGGAGGCCTTGGCGATGGACTGCACCGGTTGATAGTGGCTTTCGGTGTAGTACTCGGTGATCCAGACAAACAGGAAAGCTGTTATCAGCCCGATGAGGCCGCAAAAGAAGAGGTAAATCGGCTGTACGCCGGGGCCATTGAGCATCTTGAAGACGATGAAGGCGAAACCGCCCAAGGCCAGCAGGGAGGCGATGTAGAAGCCACGATTCAGGGCGAGCATCGGGTCTTCGCTGTCGTTGGTCTTGACGATGGCGACTCCGACGACGGAGGCAATCAGATTGATGGCGTGGACCATCAGGGGGAAGAGGATTCCCTTGATCCCAAAGACGGGATAGAGAGCGGCCCCCATGATCATGGCTCCGACGTTTTCCGCGGCGGTGGACTCGAAGATGTCGGCTCCGCGGCCGGCGCAGTCGCCCACGTTGTCTCCTACCAGATCGGCGATGACCGCTGGGTTGCGGGGATCGTCCTCTGGAATGCCGGCCTCGACCTTGCCCACCAGGTCAGCGCCCACGTCGGCCGCTTTGGTGTAGATGCCTCCCCCGAGTTGGGCGAAGAGCGCCACCAGGGATGCTCCGAAGCCGAAGCCTACCAGTTCATAAACCACATGGACAGGGTTTTGAAGCCCGCCGAAGAAAAGAAAGAGAACGCCAATTCCGATCAGGGCCAGAGCGACCACGACCAAGCCGGTGACGGCGCCACCCCGCAGAGCGGCTTGAAGAGCTTGATTCAGGGAGTTGCGGGCAGCCGAAGCGGTGCGAATATTCGCCCGAATCGACACATACATTCCGGTAAATCCGGCCAGGCCGGAGCAGGTGGCGCCCACCAGGAAGGCGATGACGGTCGGGAGGGCGACGGCATGTGTGTTGGAGGAGAGGCTGTAGCCAAGGTAGATGATGACGGCCAGCACGGCGGCCATCAGGCCAATGGTGCGGTACTGGCGGGAGAGAAAGGCTTCGGCGCCTTCGCGAATGGCGTCCGAAATGACGCGCATATCGGCGGTGCCAGTGTCCCCGGAGATGACGATCCGGGCCAGGATCAAGGCGGCGATCAGGGCCAGAACGCCCACACCAAGGGCGATCCAAAGCCAGATCGTGTCTCCGCCCAGGGGCATTCCCGAGGCGCCTGTAGGTAGATCTTGAAAGTTGAAGATCATAGCTGCAACTGGGACAAAATTCATGAACAAAATTCCTCTTGGTTCTTCTCTTAGGATGGGATCAGACGAACGGGCACGAAACGGCTCATGCGTCCATAGGGCGAATGGGCGAATTAGAGCATACGCGCATAGGAGCTTTCAATCAAAAGATCGAAGATCGCCCAGCTCCCAGGTTGAGTCTCCAAGGCATGGAAAGCAGACTGCTTTTTCCTCCGAAGAGAGTCGAATGGCGTACATTGAAGAAGCGGCTGCCACCGCCATGGAAACAGGTAGCCAGATCGGGAAAGCCAGAAGAGGAAGACCAAAGATCTGTGAGGGGCTCCGTGCAAATTAAAGAAAAGAAATGGGTTCTGGTTGCTGTCAGGAGCTTGTTCGCTGGAGCGGTGCTCGCCGGGGGACTGTCAGCCTTCTCCCATGTGGCTTTCAGTCAGACGCCGGCGAGTCAGGATGTCGCGCCG
Organism: Granulicella sp.; assembly: GCA_027335345.1. Taxonomy (GTDB): domain Bacteria; phylum Acidobacteriota; class Terriglobia; order Terriglobales; family Acidobacteriaceae; genus Granulicella. The sequence goes on from DAHWOF010000119.1 coordinate 9,509, forward strand.
CAGACTCCGCCCGCCCACAGCGCGGTGATGCAGAAGCATCGTCCCGCGCCGCTGACCGTCGATTCAGATCCAGTACCTTCTCCAGATGCGCCCGGTGTTGAGCCGGGGCCAGTGCAGTTCCAGGGCCAGTCAGAGGTGGTTACCAAGCAGAACGGAAACTTTACGCTGATCACCAATGCTTATCTCGTGCGGCTGAATGTGTCCGTGTTCGATTCCTCAGGACATGAGGTGAATTCGCTTCCGGAGAGCGCATTCAAGGTCTATGAGGACGGTGTACCCCAGAAGATTGAAGAGTTCGCACACGAGGATCAGCCCATTTCGCTAGGCATTCTCATTGATAGTTCAGGTTCTATGTATGACAAACGCCCGGCCGTGGATGCGGCAGCGCTGAATCTGGTCAAGCTCTCCAATCCCAAGGACGAGGCTTTTCTGGTGGACTTCAACTCCGAACCGTACATCGATCAGGACTTTACCCAGAGCATCGCCAAGCTACAGCAGGGACTTAGCTATATCAAGGTCGGGGGTGGAACAGCGCTGTATGACGCAGTGATCGCATCGGCCGACTACCTGGCGAAGAACTCGAAGGAACCCAAGCAAGTCCTGTTGATTGTTACGGATGGCGATGATAACTCCTCCAATGCCTCGCTTCAGGAGACCATCCAGAGGGTGCAGCAGCTCGACGGACCGTCTATTTATTGCATTGGCCTGCTCTTCGGTGGGGACTTGAGCCGCAAGGAGGCCAAGCACTCCAAACAGGTGCTCCTCCAGTTAGCCGATCAGACTGGCGGTCAAGCTTACTTTCCTAGGAAGCTGGAGGACGTTGAAGGAGTCGCGGAGAAAGTCGCACAGGAGATCCGTTCCCAATATCTGATTGAGTATCATCCGAGCAAGCCGATGTCGCTGGGTGGGTACAGAACCATCCATGTGGTGGCTGAGGCGGATGGTTATCACGGCTTGCGCGTTCGGACGCGCGCTGGATACTTCCCCAAAATAGGTGGACAGTCAACCCTGAATCCACAGGCTGCGCATACAAACCAGTAAAGCGTCCGTCCTTCTTGCGGGCTGAAGGCAGTTGCGGAGATGCAGAGCGCTGCATCCAGCGGGATTGTGCTGTTCGTTTGGCTATAGCATTTTCAGCGCCGGTATAAGCGTTCACCCCGACCTCGACGGGCGCTTTTCCCAATGAAAACGCCACTTCAAGCCCTCTTCGGGGTACATCCCCTTTTAAAGAACCCATCAACACTGAACTGCGATAGGTTGGCGCGGCCTCAAAGCAGAAGTCTTTCCGGCAGAGACGGCTTGGCCCGTATTCCGAATATCGCACATAAAAGCCGATGAACGCTCTGCCTCTTTTTGCGCTCCAGGGTGAAGAATATCTTCTTTTTCATTGGTTTACATGGCACTCACCGGTTTGAGTGAATGTTCTGTCAGAAATGAAATGTGCTCTTTGTGATGGTGATCACAGGTAAGCGCCGGCAGCAGCCGTTAGGCTGGCACGAGATAAAGGTCCAGCGGAGGATAGAAGCAACAGAAGACCAAAAATCCGCAGACTTGAGGTGTAAACCGTGATGAGGCAGAAGCCCCGCAAGATAGCAAGGTATGTTTCCCTGGCGGCGCTGG
>DAHWOF010000121.1 GCA_027335345.1 Granulicella sp.
CACGCTGCATCCTTCTACACTGCGCCACGACGATGCGCCGCACAAGATGGGGTCTACATAGCGCTCACCCTCTTCTCTCGATCTCCTCTTTGCGCTCCGGGGGCCGCGATGTGGGGCGCCCAGAGCGTGGTGATCCTGGAACCCGGAGCATAGTAATCCGTCTGATTGGAGCACCCGCCCGATCAGAAAAAGTGTTTTTACCTGACATCCCCTTTTATAGAACCCAGCATCGAGGGTAGGCATTGAGGACAGGCGTGGAGAGAGACGCCGCTGTCTGTGCCCTGCGCTCACCGCCCAAAGATCCGGGGCCTCAAAAGCACCAAGGGCGCAGACCGTAGATGGAGGGTAGGGCTCTCCATCATCTTCCGCGCCCTCGTCTTGCATCAGGTTCCGAAGTCGGTCCTACGCGACCACCTCAAGTCCCATGGATCTTGCCGTGCCGCGAATGCTCTTGGCCGCTGCCTCGACGGAGGCTGCGTTCATATCCGGCATCTTCTGCTGGGCGATCTCGCGGATCTGCTTCTCGGTGACCTTGCCCACCTTGTCCTTGTTGGGAGAGCCGGAGCCTTTGGCAACCCCGGCGGCCTTGAGCAGCAGCACTGGAGCCGGGGGCGTCTTGGTGATGAACGTAAACGTCCGGTCCGCGTAGACGGTAATGACCACCGGAATGGTGAGGCCAGCCATCGCCGGATCCTTGGTGCGGTCGTTGAACTGCTTGCAGAACTCCATGATGTTGACCTGCGCCTGACCCAGCGCAGGGCCAACCGGGGGCGCTGGCGTTGCCTTGCCGGCGATGATCTGGAGCTTGACGTATCCCTGAACCTTCTTTGGAGCCATCTTCGTTGTCCTTCTTCGTCTGCTGCGGGCGCGCTGGAGGGACCAGACCGGGCCGCGCATGAATTTTCTACTGCCTTTACCGCTCTCTACTGCTGCAGGAGTTAGAAGGTCCGGTGAAGCTGCCGGGCTGCGACTCCTGAAATTCGATCTCTGTAAATCGCCTGCGCTCGACCGTCTGTGCTCAGGCTTTGATCCTCTGGGCTGGAAGCCCTGGCTTTACTCCTCAACCTTCTCCACGTTGGCGAATGAGACCTCAGTTGGCGTCGGCCGGCCGAAGATGGAGACCATCACCTTCAACGTCTGCTTGTCCTCATTGACATCGTCCACGGCTCCGTTGAAGTTGTTGAAGGGCCCATCGGTAATGCGGACCAGTTCGCCCTTGGCGAACTTGAGCTTGAGCTTGGGCTTCTCCCGGGTGACGTCGCTGCGATTCAGCATCGCATTCACCTCTTCTTCGGAGAGCGCGTTGGGCTGGGCGCCGGTCTGCAGGAATCCCGTCACCCGCGGCGTGTTCTTCACCACGTGCCACATATCGTTGTCCAGGGCCAGCTCCACAAAGACGTAGCCGGGCAGGAAGACGCGATCGATGGTGTACTTCTTGCCGTTGCGAATCTCGGTGGTGGGCTCGGTGGGAATCTCGATCCGCCCCACCTTGTCCTGGAGGTGATAGGCCGCCACGCGGCTGAGCAGGGACTCCTTCACCTTGCGTTCAAAACCGGAGTAAGCATGGATGATGTACCACTTCAGGGGTGGCTGCTCGGCCGCGGCGGACGCTGCTTCACCTTCGCTTCCGACCCCGCCCACCGCTTCGCCGGTAACCGCTGTCTCGGAATCCGCAGCCACATCGCTCTCCAGCGCGTCTCCGACCCCGACCGGGACGGTCTGCTGTTCGTCGTCTCTCAACTTATCTGCCATGGTCGCACATTCCTTCAAACCCAAATCTCTTGCCTGCGGCCGGATAGGATCCCAAGCGGCTTTCCAGCAGCCGTGGATCTGTCATCGCCCAGCTTCACTTCAGTGCTTCGTCAGGTACAGGATCACCTGATCCACGCCCTTGCCGATGGTGAGGTCCACCAATTCAAAGTATGCGGCAAAGAGAAACACCGCGATGATCACCACAATGGTGGTTGCCTGCACCTCAGCCCGGGACGGCGTATGGACCTTGGTCATCTCCTGCCGCGTGTCGTGCAGGAACTGCCTGAGTCGCTGCGGCCCTGCAGACAATCGCTGCATGGCGCTTTGTTCGGTGGTTTCAACTAAGGCGGCCTTCGCCATGGATGTACTCCTGAAACTCCTACTTGCTCTCCAGCGTTTTCTGCCCGGTTACCACTCCTTTGCCAGATCGAAGAGCGGATGAAGCGGGTGTAGCCAACGGGGCCCTGCGCTGGATTGAGACTGGCCCCGAGGGAGATTCTAGGTTGATCGGCGCCGAACCCACGCTGGAACGGCTCTGAATCGACTCCGGACCGGCTCCGAGATTGCGTTGCACCTGCTTTGGACCCACTCTGGATCCGCTACGGGCGGCGAATCTGGCGGTACAAAGAGAAGCTGGCAGGGGAGCTCGGATTCGAACCGAGAAGTTCGGTTTTGGAGACCGACAGTTTAACCGTTGAGCTTACTCCCCTGTATGGCGCCGGTCAGCGGGTCAATGTGTCGGCCACCCGAGGTGGCCACGCCGGAAGACCCGCGGACTGGATTGGGTCCGCTACTTTGTCTCCTTGTGCGGCGTATGCTTGCGGCACGTATTGCAAAACTTGGAGAACTCCAACCGCCCCGTGGTGGTCTTTTTGTTTTTGGTGGTCGAGTAGTTCCGGTTCTTGCACTCCGGACACTGCAGGGTGATGATCTCGCGCATGGTGTTTCCTTTCCAATTTGGCCAGCCACCTCGGCTGGCAAGCAGCTTGTCTCCCCGTCCGGATGCCTCTCAGCCCGGTCCATCTGACACGCCGCGACGCAGGGTGTATCTGGGCCCCTGCTGCCCGGTTCCTGAGTTGTGCTGCGGAATCGCCAGGCGGTCAGGCACACGCTGGCTTTGCTCTATTATCCACGAAAACCGGAATTTTGCCAAAAGAAACCATGGTGACAATGCGGCGCAAAGATCCAGCCTGAACGGCGAGAATCCTTCCCTTCGCGCAGTCTGGCTCCAGGCTTCCGTCCCGGGCCTCAAGCTTCCTCCCCCGGCCCGAACAAAGGTGGACAGCGGCGCCTGGTTTGGTTCGCCTTGGCTGATCGAGAGCGGGATTTGCACCCTGCGACGTTCACCTGACTGGGAAGCGCCACGCAAGAGGGCCGGGGGATCTTCTCCCCGGCCCTTCCGGCTACAGCAACGAGCTGTCAGCTATGCTGCCGGCTCTGCTGCCGCCACGGCCTTGGCCGAGGCAACCGTGAAGGCAGGCTCGCCGATCTTGAAACGGGCAAAGCGGCGGACGCTGATGTTCTCACCCAGCTTGGCGACCTTCTGCGCGATCAACTGGGCGACGGTCATGCCCTGATCCTTGATGAAGGGCTGCTCCAACAGACAGACCTCCTCATAGAACTTGGCCATTTTGCCCTCCAGCATCTTTTCAATGATGTTGGCGGGCTTGCCGGTGGCCGCAGCCTGGGCGCGATAGATCTCCTTCTCGCGCTCGATGTCAGCGGCGGTCACGTCATCCTTGCCCAGATAACGGGGATCGACGGCGGCGATGTGCATGGCGATGTCCTTGAGCAGGTTCTGAAAGTCCTCCGTGCGAGCCACAAAATCCGACTCGCAGTTGAGCTCCAGCAGCACGCCGATCTTGCCACCGGCGTGAATATAGGAGCCGACCGCGCCCTCATTGGTGGTGCGGCTGGCCTTCTTGGCCGCTGACGCCACGCCGCGTTTGCGCAGCACGACGAAGGCCTCTTCCATATCGCCCTTGGCTTCCTGCAAGGCCTTGAGGCAATCGCCCATGGGTGCGCCAGACTTTTCACGGAGTTCCTTGACGAGCTTGGCGTCGATCTTGACAGCTTCAGTGCTAGACATAACCTTTCCTTCCTGATTTCTGGCGGTAGAGAGCAGCGCAGAGAGCGCATGCGGCTCTGACGAAGAGTGGCGCGGGAACCAAGCCCGCGCCACTCTTGTTCCTGCTTCCGGCTCGGCAGTGGCGGCTCGGCCCATGCCGAGCCCGCGCGGTCTGTGGCTCAGGCGCTCACCTGGGCGGTTTCACTGTCTGACTCGGCGTCCGCAGCGGCAGGAGCCTTGCGAATGCCGCCGCCAAGAGCAGCGTTCAGGTCAATATTCTCGTCCTCGACGTCTTCCATCGAAGCCTCGGCGGCGCCGGCAGAAGCATGCGCGGGAATGGATAGTTCCTCGCCCTCCTCCCCAAGGAAGTGAGACTCGGTGGCGATCGGCTGCACCTCGGCGTACTCCTCGGCGAAGGCCTTGTCGGAGATCAACTGGGTTCCCTCATAGGCCGAGTCCGCAATCTTGGTGGTGAACAGGCGAATGGCGCGCAGGGCGTCGTCGTTGCCCGGGATCACGTAGTCCACCACGGTCGGGTCACAGTTGGTGTCCACCACCGCTACCACCGGGATGCCCAGCTTGCGCGCCTCAGCCACGGCGATCGCCTCGTTGTTGGAGTCGATGACAAAGATCGCATCGGGAAGACGCTTCATGTTCTTGATGCCGGCGAGGTTGGTCGACAGGCTCTTGCGCTCGCGCTCCAGCTTGATGACCTCCTTCTTGGTCAGCAGCTCATAGCGGCCATCGGTGGACATCTCGTCCAGCTCCGCCAGGCGCTTGACCGACTTCTGCACGGTGACCCAGTTGGTGAGCAGGCCACCCAGCCAGCGGCTGTTGATGTAAGGCATGCCGGCGCGCTTAGCCTCCTCGGCGACTGCGTCCTGCGCCTGGCGCTTGGTGCCCACAAACAGAATCAGCTTTCCGGTGGAGGTCAGATCCGTGACGAACTTGGACGCTTCCTTGAACATCTTCAGCGTCTTCTGCAGGTCGATGATGTAGATTCCGTTGCGCTCGCCGAAGATGTACTCCTTCATCTTGGGGTTCCAGCGCTTGGTCTGGTGGCCAAAATGGACACCGGCTTCGAGCAGTTCCTTCATCGTGATACTGGCCATAAGAGGCTCCTTGGTGGTTGGCATCGCTTCCGGTTTCCCAGGTCAGCCGGCAACGCCGGTGAACCAGCCGAACATCCTGCGCGGCGACTGAACAAGACGCCTTGGCCGATGTCGTTTCTCGAAGCGATTGAGATCCCCGAAGGGAGATTGAGTTCCGGCCACCGGCGCGCTGCCGGTGGGTGAAGCGAAAGAGCAGAGTCCGAACCAAAACCGCGGTTCCAAAAAGATCGATCCCGAGCTGGAGCCCGCCGGGCCGCGGCGAGCGCCAAACGCCGTGGAGGGCGCCCCGCCAGGTCCGACAGGTCGCGGCGAGCCCAGCAGCAATAAGTGGCTTTTTCCGTGCCGATGGGGCTCTCGAAGCCGGCTTGCCGTGGCGTTTCCATTCGCGAAGCGCCGATACAAGTCTAGGTTCCGGAGCTCACCTGCACGGAAACATCCTTAGCGCTTGCTGAACTGGAAGCGAGCGCGAGCGCCTCTCTGGCCGTACTTCTTGCGTTCCTTGCCACGTGAGTCGCGCGTGACCATGCCGCCCGTCTTCAGGGGCTTGCGCAACTCTTCATTGAACTCCATCAGCGCGCGGGCGATGCCCAGCTTGACGGCATCGGCCTGTCCGTTCACGCCGCCGCCCTTGACCGTGGTGACCACGTCGAAGGTCTCGTTGATGTCGGCGATGCCAAAGGGGAGCCGGGCCGCGGCGCGCTGCGCCGGCGTCACGAAATACTGCTCAAACTCCTTGCCGTTGACGGTGAACTTGCCTGAACCGGGGCGAAGAAAGACGCGCGCGATGGCGCTCTTGCGCCGTCCGGTTCCGTAGTACTGAATAAGATCTGCCATGGGTCCTCGAATCCTCAATCCTGTTGAAATCACGATCCGCCTGGCTGGGCAATCACGATCGGCTTTGCTGTGTGATCCCGATCGGCCTGGCCGCTCCAAGCGTGCGCCGAAACGGCTTAGCCACGAACTTCCAGAGCGACCGGCTGCTGCGCGTGGTGGGGGTGGTCAGCGCCCTTGTATACCTTCAACTTGGTGGCCATCTGGCGGCCCAGCTTGCCCTTGGGCAGCATGCCCTTGATCGCTTCTTCCACAATCTTCTCAGGGCGGCGCGCCAGCAGCTTGGTGAAGCTCTCCTCACGCAGACCACCCAGGAAGCCGGTGTATCGCCGGTAAAGCTTGTTCTCTGCCTTCATGCCGGTGACGTGGATCTTTTCGGCGTTGACGACGATGACGTGATCGCCCATGTCAATATAAGGCGTGTAAAGCGGGTTCAGTTTTCCGGCCAAAACGCTGGCGGCGTGGGAGGCGAGACGGCCCAGCGTCTGACCGCTGGCGTCCACCACAAACCACTTGCGCTGGATGCCCTTGCCGCTGGGGATCGTTGTCGTCTGATTCAAGTTCATCGGGATTTACTCCTTGGTTCTGCCGTCTTCGTCGATCCGACTGCCCGGCTTGAAGCGCGAAGAGAGTTGCAGCCATCATTGTGCGGCAAAGAAGAGCGCGGAGACCCTCTCCACGCAGACCAAAGCCGGAGTTGCGGTTGAGCGCACAGAGCCCCTGGGGTCTGGAACCGGTGGCCGGATGGGCTACGGGATCAGACGGCAGGTTGCTGGGGAGTGGGCGCGCTGCGATGGGACGACAGGCTGCCCGGAAGGGTTCCAGCTTGCCCCACATCGAGTGGACTCACCTCGGTGTCCGGCTTCTGCCAACTTCTTCACTACCCGGAATTTGGGCGCAAAACGGTGCAGACGCGAGACTGCGCGAGTTTTCAGGATACTTGAGGCAAAGGACACCGTCAAGAAACGGGCGTCAGAAAAACGCGCGGGCCGAGAGGCATGGCCCGGCTATCGCCGTCTCCGCCTGGCTGCCTTTGACCTGTTGGTCGAGCAGGTCTGCGTCCCGCCCCAAGGGCGCCGGCAGGTGACGTCGATCTTGCGCGCACGCGCGGCCGGGATACCGCCTTTGGCCGCAGGTCCGCTCAGCGCCTCCCGAAGGCCGTCTCCCAGAGGAGGAGCCAACCCCCGCAAAGCGGTCAGCTCGACTCCGGTCGCGGTCCCGGCCAGCGTCAGCGCATAGCCGCTCCGGGTGACGACGCCGCTGAGCATCAGCGGGGGCGTCTTGCCGGGCGGGGTGAGCGCCAATGGAGAAAGCACCAGCGCGGCTGTCCCCTGGGGCTCGACGGTCTTCACCGTCCAGGTGATGGGATGGACCGCCTGATCGCCCCTGGCGCCCTTCCAGGGCAGCAGTCCCACGATCTGCCCCTGCAGAGTTCCCTGCCATCCGCTCGCACTGGCTTCGCGCCCGGCGGCTTGTCCCGGGCGCATCCGGCGGCCGCGGCTCCCGCCCCGCAGCCTGGCCAGAGCTTTGGGCTGCGCCGCGGCCAGAAGGATGCTTCCGGCCATCGCCCCTCCTGGCCGTTCTCCGGGCGGTATTCTCTGGGAGAAGAGCCGCGCCCAGTCCAGCAACCACGCATTCGGAACCCCGGCCAAGACGAGGTGCGGGTTGACGGCTGCACGCAGATCGAACGGCGCCAGGCTCAGGGCATCCGCCGCAGCGATCACCCGGCCGGCCGGCCTGGCTCCGCTCACCTGTGGAGTGGCCACGCTGCACGTGGGCAGGTGCAAGACGGCCGTGGTGATATCCAGCGTCCCCGCGCAGTCCGCCTGTATGTCGAGGGTCTCTACGGGGACAAAGTCCGCCCGCCGCAGGTCCTCCAAGTGGATCGTGGTGCTGAGCCTGGCTGCGCTCAGAGCTCCGGAGAGAGACGCGGCCACGCTCAGGTTTCCTCTCCAGCCCGCATCGGCGCCGGACAGCAGGATGCTGGCCTCGCCCAAGGGTGCTCCCTCCCAGCTCATCGTCACGTCGATGGGAACCTGGACCATGGTGGAGGCGCGCCGCAAGGAGCCCTCCAGCTTGATGGTTCCCGGGTCCGTGATGTTCCGGTCAGTGCGGGTGGGCGTGCCCTGGATGCGCACCTGCCACTGCTGCGGCGAGCTGAGCCACAGCGCAAAGTCGGCATCGGTGATCGAAAACGGCGTCTTCTCCGCTCCCAGCTTCAGGTTCATGCGAGCCCCGCTGGCTTCGATATAGGGAAAGCGGGGCTCCGGCCCCGCCCTGCGCTGCGCGGTGGGAGCCGAGTTCACCTGAGCCGCATGCATTAGCAGGCTTTGCAGATTCCACTGTCCCTGCGCATTGCGCACCAGATTCACGCTCGGGGAGTCAAAGGAGATGCTGGAAAACTCCACATGCCTTCGCCAGAGCGAACTTGGCCGCAGCGTCACATCCACGGTATTGGCGCGGATGGTGGGCTCGGCCCCAAACGCCGGATCTTCGCTGACAACCAGATTCTGCAGCGAAAAACCCGGCATGGGCAGCAGGTGCAGGGTAACGTTGTCCAGGTGTACGGGGCGGCCCAGGCTGCGGCTGATACTCTCCGCGATCCGCCGCTGCAACCGGTTGACGTTGATCATCGGGGGGGTCAATGCCAGCAAAACCACGGCCAGCACAGCGCACAACCACACCCACCGCCGTCTGGCCTTCCCCGGCTGCGCGTGGTCTCTCTGCAACGTCTCGCCTGTGTCCCCTGTGCTCAAAAGTCGCCTGCGGCTTCCGCCCAACTTTTCGTCATTGCCGTCACATGCCTGCCGGTTCACCGTATGACATGGAAGGTCCGACTCCAGCGCGTATCCGGAATGATGTGCGTAAGGATATGGAACATGAAGCTGACCCGATCGCCAACGGAGGTCTTGTTCTCCTCGTCGGCGGGTGTTCGGAACGACCAATAGACAAACAAGGGGCGACCCAGAATGTTCTTCTCCGGCACAAAACCCCAGTAGCGTCCGTCAAGGCTCTCGGTGCGGTTGTCGCCCATGGCGAAGACGTGTCCTGGAGGCACCACCAGGTCATCGCCTTGGATATGCTCGGGCAGCTCCTCCCTCCACAGCTCGGTGACCTGTTCGTCGGGCCCCGGAGTTACCGAGGGAAAGTCGTCGCGGAACGGCTCATAGGCGTGGTTAGGATTGCCGTCGTCGCTGGGCTGCAGGGCGTAGGGCTCCTTTTGCGCCACACCGTTGATGTAGACCACCCCATGGCGCAGATGGATGCGATCGCCGGGAAGCGCAATGGCCCGCTTGACCAGGATCAGGTCCGGAGTCTCCGGATTGGGCTTCATGAACACGATCACATCACCCCGCCGCACTGGCCGGTAATGCACGAACGGAGCCCATCGGGTGGGCGGTGAGAGCGTCTCTCGATCCACCAGGACATGGTCCCCGATCAGCAGCGTGTTCTCCATCGATCCGGAGGGAATCTCAAAGTTCTGGAAGACAAAGGCGAAGATAAAGAGCCCTACCGCGAGGATGGTGCATATCGAGGCCAGCGCCTCCAACGGCGTCTCCGCCACCTCATTGTTCGCCGGGGTTCTCTCTGCCACCGTCTGGGCCGCCGTCTCGGTGCTCAACGAATCGCTCTCCTGGCCCCTTTTCGCCGGCTCGGTCAAACCAACCCGATTCAATGTTCCAACGCGCGGGGCATGCCCAGTGTACCCTGCTGAGAAACGCCGCGTGTAGCGCTTTTTCCGGGCTGGGATCAAGCGGGAGATGCAAGGCGGCCCAGAGGCCCTGCCGCGCAGGAGAAGACAGCAGCGGGTTCACCGCACATGGCTTGTCGGCTGGTCTTCCCTGCCGGAAAGCAGCATGGCCTTCCGGTGCTTTCAGTCCTGATGGGCGTCCAGCGATGAGCACGCATGGGCGCCTTCCTCGGAAAAGTCTCCCCCTGGAGGCTGCCGCGTTGGGCTATGTCTGCACGGCAAAATTCAGCGAACCACGTGAAAGGTGCGTTTCCAACGGGTTCCGTCCCGCAGATGCCGCGCCTCATAAAACACGGCGGCGAGCTGGCTGCTCAGGCCGGTCTGGTCCGGCGGACCTTGCGGGGTGCGGAAAGACCAATAGACAAACAGCGGCCGCCCCAGGATGTTCTTCTCCGGAACAAACCCCCAAAAACGGCTATCCAGGCTGTCGGCGCGGTTATCTCCCATGGCGAAGACGCTGCCCTGCGGCACGACCAGGTCACCTCCCTGGATGTACCGCGGGATCTCATGGACCCAGGTCAAGGCGCGCTCATCGATGGCGATTTGGGCCAAACAGGGCGCAGCCGGCTGCGCGTTCTGGCATAAGTCCCGCGTGGCCAGATCACTGGCTGCCCACTGCTTCATTCCGGACAGATCGGAAGGAAAGTTGTCGCGATAGGAGACCAGATTGTTGCCGGCCGGCTGAATCGCGTAGGGCTCCGCTTGCTTGACGCCGTTTACCCACACGGTCCCGCCTTGCAGATGGATGCGGTCACCGGCGATGGCGATGGCGCGCTTGACCAGGATCATCCCGGGCGTCTCGCTGTGCGGCTTGTAGAAGACGATGATGTCGCCCCGGCGCACCGGCCGTGAGTGCAGAAAAGGAGTCCAGCGGCTGGAGGGCGCCGGCGTCTGGCGATCTACAACCAGATGGTCACCGACCAGCAGAGTGTTGATCATTGAAGGGGAGGGGATATCGAAGTTCTGCGCGATGAAGGCGATAACAAACAGATACACCGCCAGCATGGCGCAAAGCGACGAAGCGGTTTCCAGGGGAGTCTCCTCCCTGCGCCTGGCGGCCGACGGTCCCGGCGAGCCCTGCTGAACTCCTTGGTGAGCATCCACATGGGTTGGACGCACTGTATTCTCCCTACAAGCCGAGCCGCAAAGCCGCGCCGGCTTTATCGAAACTTTACCGCAGGATCCTCCAACTGCGCATGCCTGTCCGCAAGATCTGCCGCAGACGCTCCAGCATTGAGACGCGATCGACGCCGGCGGACATGGGCAGGGTGAAGTACACCAGCAGCGGGCGACCCTCCATCTGGCTTTGCGGCACAAACCCCCAGTAGCGGCTGTCCTCGCTATCATTGCGGTTGTCGCCCAACACGAAGTACTCCCCGGGGGGCACCAGGATCTTTCCATCCGCCGCTGCGCCGCGCAGCCAGATCCACCAGCGCAGATTCACGTCCGGATCCGCCTCCAGCAGGGAGGGAAAGTCATCTCGAAACCCGTTGGGACGGCTGGGAGAGTAAAACGCGTAGGGCTCCGCCAACTGCCGGCCATTGATCAGCACGCGCCCGGCGCGCATCTGGATCGAGTCTCCCGGCAAGCCCACCACGCGCTTGACCATGTGCAGGCTGGGATTGACCGGATAACGGAAGATCACCAGGTCCCCGCGCCGGATCCGCTGAGGAGGCAACAGCAGGCGTTCCAACCAGCTCGATGGTCCGAAGGACTGCATTTCCACCAGCACAAAGTCCCCGATGCGCAGGGTTGGCTCCATGGACCCGGAGGGAATCCGAAAGGGTTGCACGATGAAGGTCACGATGAAGATGGCCAGGATCACAATCTCCAGCACAGACTTCAGGCTGGCCAAAAGGCCTTCCTGTTCGATTCGGAGAGGATCTCCCGCGGTCAAGGCTGACTCCGGACCGGAGCCTCCTGGGCCTGCTCGGAGACGGGCTGGATCTGAGCAGGGTGGTTCCAGCGCTGCATGGCCAGCTCCGCCGCTCGCTGCTGCGCCTCCTTCTTGCTGGAGCCCTCGGCCGAGGAGAGCACCTGCTCCCCGTCGCCGCTCACCAGATGCACCTCCACGCAGAACCAGCGGCGGTGTGCGGGGCCGCTTTCCGCAGTATCCACGTAGCGAAGCCTTCCCAAACCCTCGGCCTGAACGCGCTCCTGCAGCACCGTCTTGGGATCCCGCATCGCTCCGCGTCCGGCTCCCTGGGCCACCGCAGCCCGCATGGCGTCCCTCTCCGGTTGGATCAGATACCGCTCCACGATCCGCTGCACCTGCTGCAAACCGTCTTTCCCGGCATCCAGATAGACGGCGGCCAGGACGGCCTCCGCAGCGTTGGCCAGCAGCGCCGGCTTGCTGCGTCCGCCGTTGAACTCGGCGCTCTTGCCCATGCGCAGCGCTTCGCCAAGGCCCAACTGGCTGCCCATCGCGGCCATCCGCTTGCGACTGACCAGATTGGCGCGCAGGCGGGTTAGTTCGCCTTCACTGCACTTGGGGAACTCCCTGAACAGCGCCTCAGCAACCACCAGGCCAAGCACGGCGTCGCCCAGAAACTCCAACTGCTCATTGTCCGTGCCCGGGGCGTTCCTCTGGTCGCGCTGTTCCGGGTGTGCCGGCTGAAGGATCTCCGGAACCCCATGGCGCGCCTCGTAGGTGTGAGAGCGGTGGGTCAGCGCCAATGCCAGCAACTCCGGATTGCGGAACGGATGCTCGAGCCTGTGCTCCAACTCTCTCCAGCCGGCGCTGAGAGGTCCAGCCTCAACTTCCCTTGGGCGCTCTTCCGCAGGCTTCCTTTGCCCCGTCGTCATCTTCCCGATCCTCGATCCCCTTCTTCCGGTCCTGTCCGGACCTGGAAGCAGAGGTCATGGCATCTACTTTACGCGGAGGCAGGTTAACCTGCATATCTCACAGGGGTCGATTTTTGTGTGGAGTGGCGTGGCCGAGGGGGCCAGGAGAGTAGTTGTCCGGCAAGAAGTTATCTTTGAAGCAGTCCAGCGCCTGCGCGGATGGAGTTTTTCAGTGCCGAAGTTAG
>DAHWOF010000126.1 GCA_027335345.1 Granulicella sp.
GGCTCCGGGGAGGCCCAGGCAGACGGGACAGACGTGGGTGTTGGGTTCGCCACCGTACTCGTTTCGGCAGCCGCAGAAGGCCTTGGAGCGGGTGAGGAGCTGGACGTGAACCTCCAGGCCGATCACGGGCTGGTACTTGGCGAGGACTTCCGGCGAGAGAGAAACCACTGCGGGCATAGGGTTGATTTTATCAACGCTGGCCGAGGGCGAAGCGGAGAGAGTTGCGGCGGCCCAGGCGCAGAGCCGACGGCGCGCATGAGCCTGGAAAGATCCGCGGCTGGGGGTTGATAGACTGAAGGCTGCATGATTCTACCCTTCGTCCGCGAGCTGGTGGCGGACCTGGAACACTCCGAAGCCTTTGAGAGTGCGCGTCGCCATCTGGCGGGCGGTGTGGGGCGGAGACGTGTGTCTGGACTGACCACGACCGCGCGCGCCTTGTATCTTCCCTACTTTGTGCGCGCCGCGCAGCCGATCTCTGGCGGCGATGCGCCGGTGCTGGTTCTGGTGGCCGATAACAAGGCTGCGGAGGCGCTCCACGCCGCGGTGCTGGCGGCCTGCGAGCTGACCGGAGCGCTGGATCCGGCGGAGGTGCTGCGCCTGCCCGCGCATGATGTACTTCCGTTTGAGAATCTGTCTCCCCACGGCGAGATCCAGGAGCAGCGCGCGGCGACGCTGTGGAAGCTGGCCAGCCGCGGTGCGGGGCAAGCCCACGGTGAGCCGCCCGCCAGGCTGGTGATTGCCCCGGTTGAGGCTGCGTGCATGCGGCTGTTTCCGCGCGAGTACTATGCGGCGCTGGCCCTGCGGCTGCGGCTGGGCGAGGAGCATCTGCCGGAGATGCTGGTGGAGCACTTGCAGTCCGTGGGTTACACCCGCGTGGATGTGGTGGAGATGAGGGGGCAGGTGTCGATTCGGGGAGGGATTCTGGATGTGTATGGGCCGGAGATGGAGCGGCCGGTGCGCGTGGAGTTTCTGGGGGATGAGATTGAGTCGATGCGCAGATTCGATCCGGAGACGCAGCGTTCCAGCTCTGCCGTGGATGAGGTGGTGCTGTTGCCGCTGACGGAGACGCCGGCTACCGAGGCGCTGCTGGGAGCGATCCATGCGCGGCTGACGCGAAGCGCGGCAGCGGGTGCGGTGAAGGATGCGGCGGAGGCGATGGAGCCCGCGCGTGAGGCTCCGATGCGCGCTGCTCCCACGGGAGCGCACGCAGGACAGGCGACCATCTTCCCAGGCTGGGAGTTCTACGCCGCCGTGGCCGGTGCGCGGTGTTCCCTGCTGGAGTTGCTGGGAGCGCGTGCGCGCGTGCTGGTGGAAGAGCCGGCGATGGTGGAGAACCAGGGAGAGCGCTGGTGGAACAAGGTGGAGCAGCGCCATGACCGCTCCGGGGTGGGCTCGCTGGTGCGGCCGGCGGATCTTTACCTTTCTCCGTGGGAGTTGCAGGACGCCATGCGTGGATACTGCGGCTTTGACTTGGATCAACTGGGCGCGGTGGATGTGCTGGATGGCGACCGCAGCGACGCCGCGGAGATCGAGTTCGCGACCCGGCCGACGATGCGCTTCCACGGTTCGATTCCAGCGCTGATCGACCATTTGAAGCTGCTGATGCAGAGCGAGGCGCGGGTGTTGATCGCTGCTCCCAACCAGGGTGAGGTGGAGCGGCTGGCGGGATTGATGCAGGAGTACGGGGTTCCTTACCGCATCGGCTCGCGGGTGGATACGGCCGGCGGCGCGGGGGCCACGATGTACTCGGAGTCAAGCCATCTGGCTGGAGATCTGCGCACGCCGGTGATTGTGCGGCTGGCGATTGCCAACGGGGTGCAGGTGCTGGATCTGGATCGGCGGACGGCGAGACAGGTGGTGATCCTGGGGGCCAATGACATCAGCGACGATGCCGACGTGATGGCCCGGCCGGAGCGGCGGAGGTCAAAGAGCGCGGCGTTTGTCTCTGACTTCCGCGACCTGAGCGTGGGTGACTTTGTGGTGCATGTGGAGCACGGCATTGCACGCTACGACGGGCTACGCACGATTGAACAGCCAGATGGCACGGACCTGGAGCTGATGATCCTGACCTTTGCCGACGAGGCAAAATTGTATGTTCCGTTGACGCGGCTGGATCTGATCCAGAAGTATCGCTCGACCGAGACCGGCCCGGCTCCGCAGTTGAACCGGTTGGGAAGCCCAGCCTGGAGCAAGACCAAGGCGCGGGTGAAGAAGGCGATGCAGGATATGGCCGAGGAGTTGCTGAAGCTGTATGCGCAGCGCAAGGCCGCGGTGGGAACAGCCTTTAGTCCGGACAGCAACCTGCAACGGGAGTTCGAGGACGCCTTCGACTTCAACGAGACCGACGATCAGCTTGCGGCGATTGCCGATATCAAAGCTGATATGGAGTCCGTACAGCCTATGGACCGGCTGCTGTGCGGCGATGTGGGATACGGCAAGACCGAGGTGGCGATGCGCGCGGCCTTCAAGGCCGTGCAGGACGGCAAGCAGGTGGCGGTACTGGCTCCCACGACGGTGCTCTGCTTCCAACACTTTGAGAGCTTCAAGCGGCGCTTCAGCAAGTTTCCGGTGGTGGTGGAGATGCTCTCGCGGTTCCGAAGCGCGAAGGAGAAGAAGGAGATTCTGGAGCGCTGCGAGCAGGGCAAGGTGGACATTTTGATTGGAACCCATGCGCTGCTGTCAAAGGATGTGCGGTTCCAGGATCTGGGTCTGCTGGTTGTGGATGAGGAGCAGCGCTTCGGCGTGCGGCACAAGGAGCGGCTGAAGCAGATGCGGGCGGCCATCGACGTGTTGAGCATGAGCGCCACGCCGATCCCACGCACGCTGCATATGTCTCTGGTGGGCCTGCGGGATATGAGTGTGATCGAGACGCCGCCCAAGGATCGCATGGCGATCCAGACGATTGTGGCGAAGTTCGATGAGAAGTTGATTCGCACCGCAATCGAGGTGGAGTTGGAGCGCGGCGGGCAGGTGTATCTGGTACACAACCGCGTGGAGACCATTTACGATCTGGCCGCGAAGGTGCGCGAACTGGTTCCCCAGGCGCGGGTGGCGGTGGGGCACGGCCAGATGCCGGAGGCGGAGCTGGAGCGCACCATGCTGGCCTTTATGGACGGCGAGTTCGATGTGCTGTGCGCGACCTCAATCATTGAGAACGGGCTGGATATTCCGCGGGCCAATACGATTATCATCAGCCGCGCCGACCGGCATGGATTGAGCGAGCTGTACCAGTTGCGTGGACGCGTTGGGCGCTCCAATCGGAGGGCGTATGCGTATCTGCTGATTCCCCCCGAGCAGCAGTTGACGGAGATTGCGCGGCGCAGGCTGGCGGCGCTGAAAGAGTTCTCTGACCTGGGCGCGGGCTTCAAGATTGCAGCGCTGGACCTGGAACTGCGTGGCGCAGGCAACATGCTGGGAGGCGAACAGTCTGGCCACATCGAGGCCATCGGCTTTGAGATGTACACCACCATGCTGGAAGAAGCGGTGAGCCGGATGAAGGGCGAGGTGCGCGAAGAGCGGCCACAGGTGACGGTGAACCTGGGCATCTCACTGCGCATCGACGACGGGTACATCCCTGAGGAGGGGCAAAGGCTGAGGATGTACAAGCGGATCGCCGCAGCGGAGAGCGCTGCGGCGCTGGCTGAGGTGCGCGCGGAGTTGGAGGATCGCTACGGCAAGCCGCCGGAGAGCGTACTGCATCTGCTGCTGGCGGGCGAGATCCGGCTGCTGTGCGAGCAGTTGGGCATCACGCAGATCGAGCGCAAGCGAACGGTTGTCGAGAGCCCCAAGCCGGTTGCTGCTGCGAAGCCGGGGAAGCGGGCTGGCGGAGCGCCGATGCAGCAGCCATGGCTGGGCGGCTGGTCCCCTGCCCCGCCGCTCGCTGGGCGGCATGGCCAGGCTCCGCAAACCGCCAGCTTGCAGTTTTCCAGCCGTGCGGCGGTGAGCCGGCCTGTGACCAACGCCACCATGGCGCTGCGCCAGAGCACGCCGGCGCGTGGCTCCGGCGCTGCGCAGGCTGGGGTGCTGAAGCCGATGCGGGAGATGCTCTACGTCAGCTTTAGCGAGAAGCTGCACGGGGCGCAACAGCCGGAAGAGGCTGGGATCGATGTGGGCGCACTGATGAAGTTGGTGGCGCGAAACGCCAAACAGGGAGCGCAGCTTACCCCGCAGGGAACCCTGCGCTGGCCGCTCACAGGCGCGCAGGCCGATGTGGTGTTGGCCGAGACGCGCCAACTGCTGGAGATGCTGCGGCCGCAACGCGGGCGGGGTTGAGTCCGACGCCCACGACGGGCTGCCGGGCGCGCCGGCCACCGTGGTCTGAGGCTATGTTTTGAGGAAGGCTTGCGCCGCAGGGGGGCAGTAGCGGAAAATCCAGCGTATGCCTCTGGATCAACGTTACAAGTCCGCTGTCTCTACCCCGGCCGCTCCCGCGGCCATTGGCCCTTACTCTCAAGCTATTCGCAGCGGCGATTTCCTCTACACCTCCGGCCAGGTGGGGATGGATCCGGCTACCGGGCAACTGGTTCCGGGCGGAATCGAAGCCCAGACCGCGCGCGTCCTGGAGAACATGAAGGAGCTGCTAAGCGCCGCTGGTTTGGAGATGGCCCACGTGGTGAAAACCGTGGTCTACTTGAAGGATCTGGCTGACTTTGCCGCCATGAACTCGGTCTACGCCACCTATCTGGCCACGGAGGGCACGGTGGCTCCGGCGCGCACCACTGTGCAGGTAGCCGCTCTGCCCAAAGATGCGCTGGTGGAGATGGAGTGCGTCGCCGTGATCCCTGCGGCCTGAGGCCGGGTGCGCTGCATCGCTGCCTGGCGACGACCGACATCATGGAGAGCCCGCACTCCGGCCTACGCATCCGGACCCGCCGCTTTACCCATGGGCAGAAGGGCAGGATGGTTCGGCGCTGGATGGCCTCGGCGTTCCTCCGGACCGAGAAGCATTTCAAAAAGATCATGGGCTATCGCGATCTCTGGGCCCTGGAAGCGATCCTCAATCCCTCTGCGACCGCCAGCCAAAAGACGGCGTAGTAACATCAACCTATCCGCCGCCCGCAACTTTCAACTACGCGCGGGACATCCTCTTCTCTCGAAATCGAGAGACAGGCTTAATGAGTCTCCTTCTCGGCAACCGTCACCCACTCAAGACGATGAAGAGGAAGAAAAACAAGCGGATTCCTTCCAAGAAATCCGGCGACTGCAGGCTCTTTGGCCAAATTTGCCAACTCAATGTGAAGAGTTTCACTCTGGAGCCAGATTCCTCGGTCCGTCCATGATTTGAGGTTGACTGGTTTTGGCAGGTCTACGCCAACAATCTTGATTGAGACCTGTTTGTTTTCGAGCTTGGACTCGTTCATCTTTCCTCCTCAGTTCGCCGCCATGTGAAGTAAGTCATCGCTGGCCCACTTTCATGGGCAGTGCATCACGTAATCAGAATGAAGTCTACTTCTATTGAACTTGGATGTTTATCCGCAAGAACCCATGCAACGCAGGAGAGCAAGCCCTCAGGCCAAATATCGGACCCCAATATACAAAAACGTCGCATCCAGCTTATGAGAGCAGAACGAATGGCATTGTAATGGTCTTGCAGTATAGTATTTCTTTTGGAAAGGCCCGCGCCGGGGGCTGGCGCGTCAGAATCCCTCAAAGAATTGGTGCAAATTCAAGTCGAGTGCCTGGGCGATCTTTTCAAGTGCCCTCACGCCAATTTCCTTATGCCCATTCTCCAGTTCTGACAGATGCTCCCGCGTTAACTCGGCGTGGTCCGCGAGCATGGCCTGAGTCCACCCGCGTTCCGTTCGTAGGATGCGAATGCGTCTTCCGATCCGCACGCAAATGTCCTTGGCCATGCCCCCAGCATGGCTGTATGCTTAGGCTTACACGTAAGCTATGGCTTACATTAAGAGGATGGCCGATGACCTCACAAATGGTTCCTGTCTCTGGTTGGTGCGCAGTTCTTCCCCTCAGCATTTTGTGTTGTTTCTCACCGCTTGCGGCGGGGGAAGCGGAAGTACCGGCGGTGGCACTGGTGGGGGAGGAGGAACCACACCTCCGCCCAGCACAGCGAATGAGTGGACTTGGGTGAGCGGGGGAAACAGCAGCGCCACCGCAGGAGCCGTCTACGGTACGCAAGGTGTCGCTGCTGCGAGCAATACCCCAGGAGCACGGCTGAGTGCGGCGGGTTGGACAGACAGCAGCGGTAATCTGTGGCTCTTCGGCGGCAGCGGCTACGTTAATTCAACGACAGTTGGCGACCTCAACGATCTTTGGGAGTTCAACATTACGACCAAAGAATGGACATGGGTGAGCGGGGAAAACACGGTGAACAATCAGGGCACCTGGGGCACGCAAGGTGTCGCATCGACCAGTTACGTACCTGGAGGGCTAGAGGGCGCAGTCGGTTGGACTGACAGCACCGGCGACCTTTGGCTCTTCGGCGGGGGAGGTCATGGTGACTCATCTGACGGAGATGGCCTCAACGATCTTTGGGAGTTCAATCCCGCCACGAAGGCATGGACATGGGTGAGTGGTAGCAACACAGCAAAACCACCGGGCGTCTATGGCACTCAAGGTGTTGCCGCGACCGGCAATACTCCCGGAGGACGAGCGTACGCAACCGCTTGGACGGACAGCAGTGGCAATTTCTGGCTCTTCGGTGGCTACGGCAAAGATTCAACGGGGACGTTCAGCTACCTCAACGACCTTTGGGAATTCAGTCCGACCACCAAGGAGTGGACTTCGATAGGCGGGTCTAACACGGCTAATGCTCAAGGCGTCTATGGCACACAGGGCGTCGCTGCTGCCAGCGACGTTCCCGGAGCACGAGAGGACGCTGTTTCGTGGACAGACTCCAGCGGAAAGTTCTGGCTTTTCGGTGGGAGCAACGGGAGCGGAAATTCAGGCGGTGCGGGTGGCTTACTCAACGACCTTTGGGAGTTCAACCCTTCTACCAAAGAGTGGACCTGGGTGAGCGGAAGCAACGCGATAAATGCGGCGGGCATTTACGGCACACAAGGCGCCGCCGCCCCCAGCAATGTTCCCGGAGCGCGAGAGTACGCAGTCGGTTGGAGAGACAGCAGCGGTAATCTATGGCTCTATGGCGGCGAAGGCTTCGTGTCAACGACGGTTGGCGGCCTCGGTGATCTTTGGGAGTTCAGTCCTACAACCAAGCAATGGACATGGGTGGGCGGGCTCAATGTGTTAACTCCACCGGCTGTCTTTGGCACCGAAGGCACCGCTGCGACAGGCAATACTCCCGGATATATGGAGGGCGCGTTCAGTTGGACCGATAACAGCGATAACTTCTGGCTCTTCGGCGGGGGCAGCGCGTCTCTCAACGGCCTCTGGCGTTACCAGCCGTAGGCGTTCGCACGGAATGGCCCATCGGATAGACGACGCACTTCTCTACTGCGGCTGTGCCGGATCAAGCTGGTCCACTTTTATGTGGCCTCGGTGGCAATAGAGGCTATCCTCTGTTGGAGTCGCCGACGATCCGCCCTATGCGCGGCATAGGGTGCAGCGAGAGATGGACCGGCAAAGAAGCCGCATTTTCATTTCCGCAATTTGTGGACACGAGAGCCAATCTATGCGCTACTTCATTTGAGAGGAGTGCCCACAATGAATCAGCAGCAATTGATCGAAGCCCACATCGCTGCTCTGCACGGATTGTACCAACGCGTAGCCGAGGTCGCCAAAGGCATGGGAGGTAAACCGAGGGAGGGGGTTTCACTCTTCCGTCGCACCGTGGAGGTAGCGCTTCCACGCAGCGAGAATGTCCCCGCTTTGGAGATAGAGATGCCGGACAGCTTTGATGTGAAATTCGCGCCGTCTAATCCGTTAGGCATGGGCAACGTCGTATCCGTCCGAGCAAGACGCACTCATCACAGAGGGAGAAAGAACGATTGGACGTTTAACTGTGTGGAGGGAGTTTGGCGTATGGGGCAGAATCCCCTGTCCGATGAGGAGATACGCGGATGTCTGACACCGGAAGGGCCAAGACCCATTGTGTGTTAGTGCGCAGGACATGTACATTGCACGTCCGTCGCTGCACGCGAAATTTCAGGTTACGAAAAACTCGACAGATGACAGCTTGTCAGTTGCGCTCCTTTAAATTGCCCACAGTCGAGGATCACTTTATGGGCGATTGTGCGCCGTCACGCGGAAGCTCGACATCGAATCCAACCTCTTGCGGCTTTCCTTGACCATCGTGCGTCAAGAGCACCATGTGGTTTTTGTCCATCCTCGCATAGTAGAGGCCAGGATCAAGCATGGCACAGTGGCTCCAGCGCCACTTTGCTTCACAATGCAGTGACGCAAACGAAGCCGCTTCCGCTGAGATGTCGAGTGTTACATATCCACGATGAATCTCAATGGCAGGGTACGAGGCACAATTGATTGAAGTCTGATATGCCGACCATGAATAAACCGAGCAGTTGCCATGTGCGGGTAGTTGGCCTACTGGCAGTTCGAGGGAGGCCCCGCCATAAACATGTACCAGCAACGGGTAATCTTTGAGGTTTTTGCCATCCGGGAACCGCACTGGAAAATCAAACACAGCGTCATGCAATATCGGATCGTCCGCAGACGGTGGGTTCTTAGCATTGTTGCTGACCGCAAGAAAGCGCACTAGCGGGCTTCCGGGAGTTCCCCCTACGATTTGAATGAGGTGGTAACTGTGTATCCATCGCCCTTTGTATTGGCCCAAAGGCAGATTTGTGCAGGGGAGCGACTGGCGTAGAGGATTTTCGTAGCGGCAGCCAAAGACCCAATGGTCTTCGCCATCTATTTTTCCGTGAAACACAGCAAAAAATGGAGGTTCCATTCCCATCGCAGTAGCTTGCGCCAGCTGTTGTTGACTGATCGAGCTTGAATCAGCGGTATCAAATGTCGTTTCAATGGTCACTTGGAGCGGAAAAGTTTGCTCGGTTGGCGTACTTTGTTGCGTGGGCAAAGCAAGATCGGCAAGGTTTTGACGCGCCGCGGCATCGCCCTGTTCAGCTGCCTTGCGGTACCACGCCGCTGCCTCAGCATCGTCTCTTGGCACGCCCCTGCCTTCGTGGTACATCGCCCCGAGGTTGTTTTGGGCATCGGCAAGTCCTTGATCGGCTGCCTCGCGTGTCCAAAATGCTGCCTGTGTGTCGTCCTTCGGTACGCCTTGCCCTGTGAGGTACATGCTGCCCAAATTGAGTTGAGCCACTGCATTGCCCTGTTCAGCGGCCTTGCGGTACCAAGCCGCAGCTTGTCCGTAGTCTTGCGATACGCCTTGGCCGTTGAGATATAGCTGTCCCAAGTAGCACTGCGCATCGGCATTTCCTTGAGCCGCTGCCTTGGTATACCAAAGCGCAGCTTGAGCATAATCCTGTGTCACGCCCTGACCGAAGTTGTAGGCGGCACCGAGGCTCCATTCCGCCGTAGCGTTGCCTTGATCGGCGGCCTTACGGAACCACGCAGCGGCTTGCACATAATCCTTTGGAACGCCGGTGCCTTCGTGGTATATGACGCCAAGATTGTATTCCGCATAAACATCGCCACTAGCAGCTTTCTCTTTGAGGGCAGCGATGTCCTGGGCCGCTATCCGGCTCGTCAATGCGATGATTAGCAGTGCGGCAGAACACATTCTTGCAAAGAAGCGACTCCTTGGCATGGTGCTATCTCCCTCCAATCCAAAGAAAATTGCCATTCGAATGAGATGTAACCAGTCTACAACGATGTGACTCATTGGCTGTGTACGCATAAGCTGCGCGATTCGATCATTGCAACGAATGCCCGTCGATATTCGCATCCGCTTTGGCCGCGCCATCCGCCGCATCCGCGAGGAGCAGGAGATCAATCAGGAAGAGGCGGCGGAGCGATGCGGGCTGCACAGGACATATTACAGCGGCGTGGAACGCGGGGTGCGGAACGTTTCGCTGGTAAACCTGGAAAAGATTGCCAAAGGGCTCAAAACGAGCCTGCCAAGCTTGTTCAACCGGACACGTTAGAGAAAACGATCCTGTGTGGGACCTGAACCACCCGCCTTTTTGCCGGTTGAACAGTCTATTTGACCGCCGTGATGTCGCACACATTGCCGATGGCAGCGCGTGCATTCGTCACGTTAGATGGGCCCCAGAGTGCTCGGATGCCAACGTCGGACATGAAATGGCCTTGGAGATTTCGATCAAGCAGGATTCTCCGGTACGCTGCGCTCGCCAGCGCCTCGATCTGACGTGTTCTCCACAAAGCGCGTTGTTCTCTTGCACTCGCGTCTGGCAGACCCACCAGCGATTTGTCCCACTCGTTCACATGCTCCACATCACTTCGCAATTTATAAGCTTCACCTAGCATCTGACGGGCCGTAGCCTCTTCGGTATCAGGGGCAGCCATGATCGCACAGCGATCCCTGAACTGCTTTTCCGTATTTGATTTCTCTGGGAGAATCAGGGCTTCGAGAGACCTGACAAATCCGTGCAGTCGATCACTTGCATGAAAAGCCTTGAGGCCGTAGAAAAGAGCGCGAAAGCCCCGCCAGAATCTAGCTCTCTCGTTTTCTGGCAATCGGTCTTTCAGGTCCTCGAAAGCGCGATGCAATGCTAATACGTCTTCAATTGATTGCGCTGTGAGTTCGGATTTTGTGTATTCTCGCGTTACTTGGAAACGATCAGGCCGTGTGAACTGACGCACGCGGGCAAACCCATCTTTCATGTGGCCGGAGAAGAGATAAAAGTTTGCACGGTCGTATTCCCAGTTACCGAGCAAATGGAGTAATCCGAACACTGCATAAACTTCACCTTTCAGGCTTTCATTGACTCCATCAACAATCTCCAGTTGACCCGCCGCCCATCCCGACTCGCGATAGCGTTCAATAAAGAGGTTGCAGCCCGACAGATTGTCGTACTGAATTGTGCCTAACCAGTCGCGCCAGTGATCTTCCAGAACGAAGGGCAGTTTGTCCGACACAATTGTGTGATCGGCGCTGGAGGTTAGCGGCTCAGCGATATTCGTGAAGATGTTGTTGACAGCAATTACCGCAAATTTGCGGTTTGAGGTCAACGGTTGGGCGGGGCGATCCATGTCACTTTCCAACTGGGGATTGTACTATAGTACGCCCTCTTGGAAACTGAGTCCTTGGTAGAATGTATGTGTACCTTGCCCTTAGATGGTCAGCTCTCGGGCTCCAAAGATAAGCTGATACAGGTCAAACGACCTGTCACGGAGGCAGAATGCCTCAGAACGCTTCCCTTCCGCCAGTCGAAGTCAAAGGCCCTCCGGCAAATGTCCGCTTGGGGCCGCTCACTCAGCGCCTCTTGTCTGGATCGAAGTGGCAAGGCAGTGACCAATTTCCCGCATGGCAGGTTTGGGCCGACGACGTTGAATCTGTACTAGCCTTCTTGGACCGCGAAAACCGCTTAGCAGATTTCCTCGCTGTGATTCAAAACGCGCGGAACGAGCAGCACCGGAATGCGTGCTTGGCGGAAGCTCGTGGCAGCTATTTCTTGAACCAGAACTGTTTCCGCATTCTGGAGTGGGAGCCACAAGGAGAAGGCAATAACAAAGGCGAGGCGCTCGTTTCCTACCCAGGTTCACCTGGCATTTTTGTCGAAGTCAAACAACCGGGCTGGCGCGGTGAGCGCCTCCCACTGAGCACCCGTGAACGCAACCGTCTCCCACAAG
>DAHWOF010000135.1 GCA_027335345.1 Granulicella sp.
TAGTCAGTGTCGCGTAGGCCGCCCGGCGATTGAATCCAGTGCGGGAGAGACAGGCCCCGGTAAGAAGGTGGGTTACCGGCTCCATCTCACCGCATCGAGCTGCCGGTCCAGGCCATCGCGGCCAAATTCACGCTCTGCCCGGATGACTCTGTCATCTCCGCCTCGCGCTCGACCTCTGCGGCTTGCTCCAGCTCGCGAAGCTGCACCTGCCGAAAGCCGGCCTCCAGCGCTGTCATCTCCGCAGGCGCCAGCATACTCGGCTTGAAGCCGGCGATCGCCACAACGCCCGGAGCATCGCCCAGCGCCTCCGAGATGCGGTTCCAGAGGAAGTAGGGCGAGGTCGTCGGCAGAAGAACCATCTTCGGCTCCGGCTGCGGCAGCGCGAAGTACGTCCCCCAGATCAGCGAACAGCCGCAGGAGCAAAGCGACATGAAGACGTAGACCGGCGAGTACACTGAGTGGACGGCCGAGCGGGCTACCCCAGCCGCCTCCACCAGATTTGCCATCGCCCATACGCCAAGTCCCAAGGCCACGCCAAAGGCATGGCTATGATAAGTGAGGCCGAGATAGCGCGTGGAGAAGCATACGAAGAGCAGAAGGCAGAGGATGAGAACGCAAATACCCTGTATCGCTTGGCCCATTACCGCCACCGTCCAGCCTCCCACCGCCGTGTGTGATCCTAGCGCAAAGGCCAGCGACACAGCCACCGAGACCCCGCCAACCCAGCGGAAGACGACCTGTCCGGCGCGGTGCAACCCCGCCAGCGGCTTCATCGCCTGGCGGAAGACGTTGTAGATGATGAACACCAGGAGCGAGTACTCGGTGAGCGCGATGGCCCACTCGGAGTAGTAGTAGATGTAGTAGGCTTGAACCGGCGAGAGGCCGAAGAGATAGCGGCGAAAGAATAGGAGTGGGATCTCGATCGAATCTGAGACGATGCTAACCGCAAGAAATGCGGCCAGGGACAAAAACTGGCGCAGCAGCCCTCGACGCACCATCACCACCAGCACCCCGATGGACAGCAAGAGGTCCGCGAACAGGGAGTACTTCAAGAGGAGATGTGTGGTTGTCATGACATACGCCTCCAGCGCACGATAGCTGTATCGTACACAGGAGGCGCAGTCTTTGCACCAAATTATTTTCTAAACGGGTGGAGAAATTTGGGACACGATTCCCATTTTATTGGATGCCGCAGGAGCTGCCGGGATCGCAGCCCGGCAGAACTACGCCTGGGTTGGCGACCATCACCTTCGCCTGACCGGCGCGGGCCATCGAGGCCGAGTACATCGAGGAGGCGCTGAAACCAGCGACGGCGAGGGCGACGACGAATGCACGGATGGCGAGGGTCTTCATATGCGTATTTCTCCTTGGCGGTATCACGATTTGCAAAATCTCTAAAATTTTTCTCTGGACAACCGAGATGTAACCAACATAGACTGGTAAAATTGATAAGTCTATTCGTATCAAATACATATCTAATTACTATTTAGTAAACATTACTAAAGTAATTAAGAAATTAATTGAGTTACTGTTACTCACCGTGGTTCCGGCGCACCTCTCCCCCAAACCCTCCCCGATCCCGCAATACTCGCTTCTCCTCTTCACCCATGGGCAAGACGAGGGCCAAAGCTGCCGCACGGACTCCATCTACCTACATGCCGCTGAACTCCCCACCGCTGGTCGCCAGTACCCCCGCATCGATCGGCTTCACTCCACGTACTCTCATCCCAGAACGGGAATTCTTACAGCAGCAATTCCAAGTGCAGGAGCGCTAGCCGATGGCCCGGATCCCGCGCACCCGCTCCCGCCCCAGCTCACCGGACTCCAACTCCCCGGAACGCAGTGACCGCGAGCTGCTCGCTCGCATTCAGCGCTCCGCCGGCGGCAAGGCGGGCTACAAGCAGCTCATCCGTGAGCTTGGACTGGGGGGTGGACGCGAGCGGCGGCTCCTGCTGGAGCAGCTTGCTCGCCTGGTGGCGCGCGGCGAACTCACGTGTTCAGACGACCGCATGTGGTCGATTCCACCGCCAGCGCCGCCCGCTCCTCCCATCCTCGGAGAACCGCAGTCCACCAGCCAAAGCCGCTGGGAGACAGCCGGGGCCGCAGGCCGCTCCGGCCGCGACCGCCTGCTGAGCGGGCGCCTGAATCTGCACCGCGACGGCTATGGATTCGTCCGCCCAAACCAAAGCCCGGACCGCAACCCAGACCGCCGAACAGCCGGCGCCATCTCCGAAGACATCTTCATCCCTCCCAACGCACTCAACGGAGCCATGCAGGGCGACCTGGTTCTGGTCGAGCAGGAGTCTGCTGACCGCATCGGCCGCCGCGACGGTCGCAGCGTTGGCCGCATTCTGCGCGTGCTCACCCGGCAGAACCCCACCGTCGTGGGCGTGTTTCACTCCCTGGACCGTGCCCGTTCCCGGCGCTCGCCACGGCAGGAGCTGCTGCACGGCGACTTCGTCACCCCATGGGATGAGCGCCTGGGCGGACCCATATTGATCGCAGCCGGCGACGCAATTCCTCCAGCGGATTTAGACGCCTTGCCCGATTCCCCATCCTCACCGCACCGTCTGCTGGGCGAGCAGGCCCGCCACGCGCTCGCAGCCGCTCAAGCGCCTGACCCGCTGCATCCGCTGGAAGGCCTGGTGGTAGACGTCGAGATCCTCAGCTTCCCCACCCCCGGCCGGCCGGCGAGGGGACGCGTCATCGAGGTGCTTGGCCCACCTGACGGCTTCGGCGTGGATGTGGAGATTGTGATCCGCAAGCACCACCTCCCCCACAGGTTCCCGCCGCTGGTGCTGGAGGAGGCCGAAGCCCGGGCGCTAGAGCCTCTTGCCACGCCAGATCCGGCCGCTGCGCTCAGCCCAGCGCTGCTCCACTCTCGAGAAGACTTTCGCGGCCTGCCCATCGTCACCATCGACGGCGAGACCGCCCGAGACTTCGACGATGCGGTTCTGGTCCGCCCCCTGCCCAACGGCAACGACGAGTTGCAGGTGCATATTGCCGATGTGAGCTGGTACGTGCAGCCCGGCTCCGCGCTGGATACTGAGGCCAGATTCCGCGGCACAAGCGTCTACTTCCCGGATCGCGCCATTCCCATGTTGCCGCATGCTCTCTCCAGCGGCATCTGCAGCCTGCTTCCGGGTGAGGACCGGCTGGTGCTGAGCTGCATCATGGAGATCGATCCCGAAGGTGAGATCGTCGGCTATCGATTGGCCGAGGGCCTCATCCGCAGCCTGCGGCGGATGACCTACACCAGCGTACAGCGCTGCCTGAACGCCGGCAGCCTGCTCCGGCAGATTCCTCCAGACCGCCGCAGCGCGCCGCCGGAACCGCCTCGAGACGAGCCGCAGCCACCAGCCTTCAGCGGGGCTGTGGACACGCCCAGCACGGAAGACCTGGCGGAGCGGGAGCGGATCGGCCTGGAAGATCCCCAGCTTCCTGCCGCCTTCGATGCCATGCTTCGCCTGGCGCTGCGGCTAAACGCCAAGCGGGTGCGGCGCGGCTCGATTGACTTTGATCTGCCCGAGCCGGTGGTGGAGTTCGATCCCGACGGGAACATGAAAGCAATCGTGCGCTCGGAACGAGGATGGGCACACCGTCTGATCGAAGAGTTCATGCTCTCGGCCAACGAGTGCGTCGCCCACTGGCTGGAGGGCCGTGGGCTGCAGAGGCCAGGCATTCCCTCCCTCTATCGCATCCATGAGACGCCGGACCCCAAAAAGATCCTCGAGTTCGAGGAGACCGCGGCCGGTTTCGGGCATTCGCTGGGCCTGGGAAGCCTGCCGGTGCGCAAGCTCACCCTGAAGGCCGAGCGCAGAGAGTTCCGCCAGCGATCCGCCCAAGGGAGAGACTCGCACCGAGCTCAGCCTTATGAGATCCCGGAGAGTATTCACGTAACGCCGCAGATGTATCAGCATCTGCTGCGCAGGATCAGTGCAACGCCGGAGGAGCGCATCCTCTCTCACCTGATGCTGCGCTCGCTCAAACAGGCGCGCTATGCGGAGAAGAATGAAGGCCACTTCGCCCTGGCCTCGCCCTCCTACACCCACTTCACCTCGCCGATCCGGCGCTATCCGGATCTTGTCGTGCATCGGCTGGTGCGCGCGATGCTGCACCAGGGCGCGGATCCCCGGGGAGGGCCGATCCGCAGCGATGACTGGCAGCCCTGGAAGGCTGCGTGGGAGGGCCGAGCAGGCGGTGCCCCGTCCGCTCGCACCTCCCTAGGAGACGGCAGAGCCTTCAAGGCAAACCTGGCGCCTGGGCCCATCCCCGCCGAGGAGTTGCGGGACATCGCCGCCGAGAGCTCGCAGGCCGAGCGCCGCGCCGACGAGGCGGAGCGCGAGCTGGTCGAGTGGAAGAAGATGAAGTTCATGGCCGACAAGGTCGGCGATGACTTTCCCGCCATCATCCTCTCCGTCACCCGGCACGGCTTCTTCGTGGAACTCAACGACATGTTCATCGAAGGGCTGGTGCCGATCGGATCCCTGGTCGGCGACTTCTACAACTATCGCGATACGGACCGCACCATTGTGGGCGTGCGCACCGGCCACGTCTTCGCCATCGGCCAGCCTGTGCAGGTACTGCTGGATCGGATCGATCGCCAACAGCGCCGCTTGCAGTTCGCCCTGTTGCCGGGGACCGAGCCCCGCGTGCAGAAGAGCACGCCAGGGCGCGGCGGCAAGAGCGAGGCGAAGAAGGCCAAGGCCAGGGAGAAAGCAAAGGCCGGGAAGACCGGCGCAAAGGCCAAGCGGCGCAAAGCGCGCTGAACCGCAACCAGAGAATCTGCGCGGGTTGCACCATCATCCGCCTCGCCCTGCACAACGAGAGAGTCCCCCTGCCCGGAAGCTGGAGTGCGCCATGCGCCGGCCCAGACAGACTGCGATACTGGCCATGGCCGCCCATATAAAGATGCTTCGCTATCTTGCCGATGGAGTTGGCATGCATTCGCAGCGGTCCAACCCGGATCCGATGCAGAAGTCCAGTCGATGGATGGGCTGGGTGCGTGCGGGCGCCCGCACGCACGTACCCTCCGTAGCCATCTGGAAAACGCCGGAAGATCCGGTGATCCTGGCAGACGCCAAAGGGGCATGGGAGCCGCCGACGATGACCGGAGCGGAGGCTCCGCAAGATTCCTTCGCGCCCTCTGCCTCCCGCGCTGCCGCCCTGCGTCCGCCGGCCCCGCAGAGCCGGCGGCATCGGCTTGTCCAAAAGCAGCGAGCCGAGATGACCCTGGGTGAACTGCTGTACGCCGTACTGATGAACGAAGGAAGGATGGATGGATGGAGGATGAACCTGCATGACCCAACACGGTTGACGCCGCCGGGAGACTGGGGGCTGTGGGTGGTGATGTCCCTGATCGCCCTGGCCTGCCTGCTGACGTAAAAGCCTCTCCTGCCCGCGAAGTCTCTTCATCCTGCCGCGTCTTTGCGGCCAATGCGCAGCGGAGTTCCCTCAGCGGCACGCCTCCGCCGAGCAGCGGATTCAAAAACTGAACATGCAGTGCAGCGTTACGGTACGGTTCGCGGAGGTGCTCACCCCGCTGACGGCCAGCGGCGAGTTCAACGAGATCGACTCCCCGAAGTAGGGCGAACTGAGAACACCCACTGGGAGTCCCGGATTGTTTCGGTTCAATAGATTGTAGGCATCCACCCCAAAGGTCAGGCTGTACGGACGGGCGGACGGCTGCCCTGGTCCTCTTCCGCCCGGGGCAGACCGGGGACCGATCTTGAACTCTTTGCCCAGATGCGCCTCGATAAAGAAGAAGTTCGGCGAATTCCCGTAGTCAATGGGAATCGTCCTCTCTCCCGGCTGCGGATTGGCGTCGAAGGTTCCAAAGCGCGTCTTGTAGAGGATCGAGTTGGCGGTCGGGTTGGTGGCAAACGCCGGACGATCGTTATAGATCGTGTCTCCATTCAGATCGGTGCCCGTGGTGATGTTGAACGGAGTGCCTCCCGCCGCATTGGCAAAGAGAAAGCCGCTAAAGCCCAAGGGAAAGATGATCTTTACCTGAGCGAAGGTCTGCTGCGTTGGCTGAGCGGCGCGGCCATAGTCCTGGGTGAGATCGTACTGGTTGGAAGGGAAGGTCGTCGCCCCTCCTACATCCTGGTCGACATGATTGAAGCTATAGGCGACAAATCCAGTGATTCGCTTGCTGAACTGGAACTGCGAGTTGACAAAGAGAATCTCCGCCTTCTGGATGCCGCCGGAGTCGAACTGGTAGATGTTCTGCGTCCCGCCCAGCGGCCGAACGCCACTGGAGGGATCAGCCGGGTTGTACGTCCCGGGAAGCGGCGCATTGATGTTGCGCGAAAGCCACTGATGGACTCCGCGAGTGAAGTAGTATTCCACCGAAAGGCTGCCGATCTTGCCCAGGGAGCGTTCCGCAGTGAGCCCGCCCACAATGTCGTATTCATTGCGCAGATGCGGATTAATGTTGTACAGAGTTGGCGGCGTGGTTCCCAGCAAGGACGTCGGCGGTGGCGTGTTCAAATACTGCTGATAGAAGTTCGGATTCTCAACGTAATAGGAGGTCTGGTAGGTTCCGCTCTGTTCACGGATGGCTGTCAGGATGTTGGCGGAGTCGAAGCGGTCATAGAAGAAGCCGCCCCCGCCACGCAGCATCAGCAATGCGCGCCGATGGCTGTTTTGTCCCACAGCCCAGGCAAATCCAATTCGCGGCGCCGGATCGGCGTGATCCGGAACCGCCGACTGGCTTTCGAAGCGAAATCCCAGGTCCAGTGTCATATTCTTGCGAATCTTCCACTCGTCCTCCGCAAAGACGCCCAGATCGCCCATCAGCAGCGACGCTTCCGCTTTCCCGGTCGTCAGGTTGTACTGGATGGTCTCGCCCGTGCTGGCGAAGATCTGCGCCGGAGTCTGCCCCTGCAGCGCCAGCGCGTAGGTCCTTTGATCGGGAAACATGTACAGGCCGTTATACCCGGTACGGTTTTCATTGGACCGATCCAGCAGGCGGTACCGTCCCCCGAACCGCAGATAATGCGCTCCGTGCTGGCTCGTGAGAAGCTCCTGGAACTCGTAACGATCTTGACTGTCCACCAGCTCCTGGGCTGGAGATCCTCCGGCGTTGAAGAGCCCCTGGGCCACAATCGAAGCCTCCGTGCTGGCTGGGGACTGGTTCTGATGGACTCGGGCGAATTGAAAGTGGGCCTCGGAGATCGTGGAGACACCGATGATCTGCGTATCAACGAGTTGCAAGGTGTTGGTGCTGGTGGTGGAGTTCAGCCCCTCGGAGGGAAGAACCAGCAAACCCACGCCGCTATTGGTCACCGTCACTTCGTTGTACTCATAGCGGCCCATAAAGGTGTTGCGCTCCGTCACTTGGCGATTGATCTGCCCACTATAGGTCTGCGTCACGCTTGGCGAACGAACGGCTTCATCCAGAGGCGTGAGAAGCTCGGGGTTGATGGCGTCCACAATCGCATTGTTCTGCAGATCGTAGAGCGCCCCGCTGAGAAAGAAGGATGTGCGTCTGTTGATCGCTCCGCTCAGGTTCCCATCCAGGTTCGCCGTGTAGTACGGCGGCTCGAATGTTGTATAGGGGTTCTGAGCGTTGAACACATTGTCCGTACCCCAACTGCTCAGCTCGCCATGCAACTGGCCGCTTCCGGGCTTGGTGTCAATCTCCACCCTTCCGAAGCCCAGCGAATCGTACTCGGCCGAGTACGGGTTCTGATTGATTCGAATCTCCTGGATCGTGTTCTTAGGTGGAAAACGACCGTTTGAAAAGCCGTTCACCAGAATCTCCGGAGCTCTCAATCCCTCGCCGCCCGCCAGCGCCTTGATCTCCTGCTGAAATACGTCCTCGTCATCGGAAAACCCGTTCAACTGGCTCCCCGTGAACCGCAACGCGCTCATGTTATCGGCAGCCGCGGTGCTTTCTCGCCTCTCGGCAGGAACCGTGATCTCCTCCGCTCGCGTGGCAATCTCCAGACGAACGTTGACTCTGGCGTCCATCGAGCGCTCGCTCAACTCAATGCCGGCCTTGTACGTCCGGAAGCCGGGCGCCTCGATGGCGACTCGGTAGACCCCGAGGGGCAGGGCCAGGTTGAACTCGCCAATCCCATTCGTTCTCACCTCGCGATGCAGCGCTCGACCGGAGACCCGAACCTTGGCGTGCGCAATCTTGGCGCCGGAAGGGTCAGCAACGCTTCCATACAAGTGACCGATTACCGCGCCCCCTTGCCGGCCAACGGGATTCCACAGCCCTGCGCCGGCGCCGCTCTCCGCCACCGTCGCATAGCATTCTCCTGGGAACACCGCCCAGCCAATCACCAGCGCACAACCGGCCCACCAGAGGTTCATCATCCAGAACCAGCGAAACATCACGTCAAGTTCTACCCGTTGAAGAGATAACTTGGGAGTGTGAGAGATTTGCTGCAAAGTTTTGGTGCGATGAATCTTGAATTCATCTTTTTTTGAGATGATATCGCACCCTCGATCGCGAATGTTCCCTCACCCCATCGCCGATCTGCCGCCTCTTCGTCTCCTTCACTCCGGAGGCGAACGATTGCGTCCTCGATGCGCCCCCTTGGCGATCAGCCAGGCTTCGCGTTCGGGTTGACGGCAAGGATTGTCAGGGAGAGAGCTTCTGGATTGCGCGGAGGAAGCGCTTCCGCAGGCGCCACGCCGTCCCACTCACCGGAGATATTCCTCGCATCCACCACTAAGTCAAAGACGCTGCTTCAGTGCTTCAACTGATCCGCGCTTGGCTGTTGGCCCATTCTGGTTCTGAGCGGCCGGGGAGGGATGGGTCGGCGGGTTCTGCGCCGGACCCCCTGCCGGCGCAGACTCGTCGGATCCAAACGGTAGAGAATCAACAGATTGCGGTCCGGATCATCATAGGCGGCAAAGGCGGCCACTCGCTTCATCTGATACAGCGGTGTGAGCGCATCGGCTTTATCATCATCCACCTCGTTCCAGGTCGCATACCATCCGGGACGATAGGTTCTCACCCGCTCTTCAAGAAGGTACGTTCCAAAGTCATCATCAATGGAGGGCAATCCCGTCATCAGGGTAAGATCCGATCCTGAGATCGACAGGATCAGATGGGAGCGAGTCTTGTCCGCCAGAACGACTCGCTTGATACCCTGGGCAGCCGCCTCAAACTGATAGGTCGGATGCAGCACATAGCCGATCTGCTGCGCAGCATCCGGGACCGCAATGGCCAATACCAGCGCCGCAGCTAGAAAGGATGCGATGGCTGTGGCGGATCTTCTCCGGCAGTGGCGAAGACCATCCAGGCCCATGGCAACCACCATCGTGATTGGCACGGCCAACACCAGGTAGTAACGAGGTTGCAGATTGTTGTGATAAGCAAGGAAAGAGTAGTATCCCGCGATCCAAAGCAGCAACGAAGGAAGCAAGGGATTCGCCAGCAGCCGCGGCCGCCACAAGAAGATCAGGGCGACCACCGCAAAGAAGGCGCCGTAGAGCAGCGTTCCCATCCATGTTCCATCCGTGATGGTGTTCAGGATGACGTTGGAGACCGGCTCTAGATCAATTCCCGTATAGGCGTTCGCCGAAAAGAGATACTGGTAATCCGCAAGATAATGCGGGCGGACAAGCAAAAAATAGTACGCACACCAGAGACCCGCGCCTCCAACGGCAGGCGCCAAAGCGAGCCGCAGCGCCGGACGCAGATGGTAGCCTGCGCGCGCCCACACTCGATAGAAGATGGCCGGCAGCAAAAACAGTCCCGTCGTCTTGGTCAACACGATCGCAGGCAGCAGAACCATCAGCGCAAGCGCCGCTCCTGAACCGCGCAGCTTCCCTCCTTCCCGATGGATGGGCTCCAGGGCTGAAGCCGCCAGCAGTCCCAGCGCGGTAAGGGCAATCAGCAACGGCTCCAGAATGGCCATGCGCTCAAATACATAGACAAAAGGGCTGGTGCAGAGCAAAAAGATTGCGATAGGTCCGGCCAAAGACTGGTCATCTGCGCTCGCGCCGGGGCCTTCGTGACCCTCCATCAGCCGATAGACAATGGCCAGTGTCGCCCCAAAGACACACACCGTCAGCGCTCGAGCCGCAGCCAGGGAAACTCCTGTGACTCTGAAGACCAGCCACTCCAACGCGGGCCAGACAGGCAAGGCCACCGCAGGGTTGAAGTCGCCCTTCCAGTACCAGTGTCCGGTGACATAGTGACGGATCGCAGCGTCGCCGTACCAGCCCTCATCGGTATACTTTGACCAATCCATCCACGGCG
>DAHWOF010000149.1 GCA_027335345.1 Granulicella sp.
TTAACGAAATCCCAGCCAAACTTGCCTTTGATGCAGGTGCTCACGCCATTGGCTGCGCCCAGGGCAGGCTCAACCTTCAGAATCTCGCGCGCCTTGGCTCCTGTGCCGGTCCACACGTCAAAGCTGCACCCCACGCCGCAATACGTACAGACGGTCTTGGTGCGCCGGATGCGCTGCTCGCGCATCGCCGACTCGATCTCCGAGACCTGCAGGATCGATCCGTATCCCATCTCCGGTTCAATCCCCTTCACCACCTCGATCATCTTGTCCAGCGCCGTGCCGGGCAGCGATGTCAGGTAGCCGGCCTCGCCCAGCATCGACCGCTCCATCAGCGCATTGCAAGGGCACACCGAGACGCAGTGGCCGCAGGTGACGCAACTGGACTCACCGATCGGCACGCCGCCATCCCACAGCACGCGAGGATGCTCATCCTCCCAGCGGATGCTCAGCGTCTCATTCACCTGCAGGTTCTGGCAAGCCTCCACGCAGCGCCCGCACAGGATGCACTGATCCGGGTCATAGCGATAGAAGGGATTGGAGAAGTCCTTGGCGTAGGGCTTCGGCTGGTAGGGAATCCGCTGGTGCTCGACCTGCAGCAGCCGGGTGGTGTTGTGTACGGTGCAGTTGCCGTTGTTGTTGTCACAGACCGTGCAGTACAGCATGTGGTTACCCAGGATACGGTCGAAGGCCTCGCGCTGCGCCCCCAGCGCCCGCTCGGAGCGGGTCAGCACGTTCATGCCATCGGCAGCCTGTGTACCGCAGGCGCGCACCAGCCGTCCGTCCACCTCCACCATGCAGGTATCACAGCTCTGGATGGGCCCCAGTTGCGGGTGATAGCAGACCTGCGGAATCTCCGCTCCGCTGCCCCCCACCCGATGGAGAAGATCGATAAGTCGTTCTCCGCTCTGGAAGGGGTACTGCACTCCGTTGACAGTCAGGGACATAAGAACTTCCT
Source organism: Granulicella sp. (assembly GCA_027335345.1). GTDB lineage: Bacteria > Acidobacteriota > Terriglobia > Terriglobales > Acidobacteriaceae > Granulicella. The sequence continues at coordinate 956 of DAHWOF010000149.1, forward strand.
CCTCCGAGCAACTTTCTGGGCTGGCCGGCCATGGTTCATCGAGGATCCCGGCATCCCGAATCCTAGCCGCTTGGATGCGAATCCGCAAAGGCCGCGGCGCAGCGAGTATGCCATGGAGCCATCTCCCCCCCTGACGAACTCTGGCAGGAGAAGTTCGGCCGAGCATCTTCCGAGAAGAACCGATGGATCCCCCGGCCACTGGCTTCAACGGCCGTGGAGATGCTTCAGGGCAGGTAAGGCGAAGCCGGAAGACCGAACCAGCGCAACTGGGTGGTATACAGAGCCTCCGACTCGTAGATCATCACAGTCTGGCTAAACCCCAGGTGGGGCGGCAGGGCGGCGCCCCGCTCTCTCCATGCGAAAGGATAGCGCCGCAGAATCAACCCAGCTCGGGGCAGATGGTAGAAGGAACTGACGACCTCGGCACTGGTCCAGCCCCGCTGTTGCATAAGCTTGTAGCTGAAGTAGATGTTCTGAATCGTGTCCTGAGACTTGCCTTCGACCACCACATCCGCCGCGGGCACTCCCATCTCCTCGGCCAGGTCCGCCATCACCTGGCCCTCCACAAAGCTGTTCTCCGTGGGTCCGCCGGAAAAGAGCATATGCCCGGCGCGGCCCGCCTTGAACTCCTTCACGCCCTCGCTGACTCGCGCTCGCTCCTCCGCAGATGGCTGGCCGTTGAGCAGCGCAGGGCAACCGAGCACCAGGATGGTATCGAAGTGCATCAGCCGGGTGTTGCGGGTTGGAACCGTCTCATAGGTCACCAGAACCGCGAGCACGGCAGCCACCACCAGCAACCCCACCCCGGCCAGCAATCGCTCCACCCAGCGCAGCATGCTCTCTCCCTTGGTGTCGGGTTTAACAGAACGATGGCAGGAGCTGAGCCGGAGCGCAGGCCCTGCTCCCGATGGCGCCAGTGCCTTTGTCTCCACGCCCTTGGGCCTGCGATTTTAACTACGCAGCGACTGTCCCAGAACCGGAGACTCGCTGCCTGCTGTCAGTCTGCGGTACTCCATCAGCATGTTGGCGCGCCAGCGCAGGATCATCCCAAAGGCCAGCACAAAGAAAAGGGCCCCGGACTGCTCCACGCTCAGCAGTTGATCAAAGTAACCATGGGCCAGGATGCGCACCGCGGCCAGCACCAGGATCACGGTGAAGAAGGCCGTCGAACGCTGCATCATGATGTCCTTGCCCTGTACTACCAGACGTGAGGTGCGCAGCAGAGGATAGGCGAGGCCGACCGCTCCGATCAGAAACGCCACGATGCCCCACGTCCAGGGGAAGCGAAACTGCGGAACCAGAAACATGGAAAAGCCGGTGGCCATGCCCAAGGGGGGGATCACAATCTTCTTCAGCGTGACTGCGGTCCGGCCCTCACGTATGCGCCACACCAGCACTCCCGCCAGTCCCAGCAAACCGCCAATCACCGAGATTTTGTCTGGATGAAACATCTTTTTTATTGTATCCGGTCGAAGATCTTCGCGGAACCATTCGCTGCCGGCATGAGCGCAAACGGCGAGAGGGCGCGCAGCGCCGTTTTCGTTCCACTCCAACCGGCCCATCCGCTGGAGAGCCAGATCCTGCGAGACGCCCATCGAAGTCGAGGCTCCAGGTTCTACTCGCCGGGTTCAGTCTCTCAGGCGGGGAGCACGCTCCTCCCTCACCCGGACGCCGGAGAGCAGATCCTGTGCGGTCAGCTCTGCGATTGCGTCGAAGAGTTGAACCTGAAAGGTCCCCGGACCGCGCGACCGCGCGGCAGCCCGTTCTCCGGAGAGCCCGTAGGCGGCCAGAGCTGCCGCCGTGGCCAGGACAAAGTCCGGTTCCACGGCCGCGCAGGCCCCAATCACCGCCGTGGCCATGCATCCCGTGCCTGTAACCCTGCCCATCATCGCGTGGCCGTTGGCTACCCGCACGCAGCGGGTCTCATCGCTGACCACATCCACCGGGCCCGTGACGGCGGCAACGCAGTGCCGCTGGCGGGCCAGCTCCGCGGCGACTCCTGCGGGGTCCACACAGCCGCCGATGGACTCCACGCCCCTGATCTTCGCCTCGACGCCGGCCGTAGCTCCAGCCAGGACAGCCATCTCTGCCGCATTGCCGCGAACCACCGCGAACGAAAGCTCATCCAGTAGTCGCAGCGCACTGTCCGTGCGCATCTTTGTCGCCCCAACGCCAACCGGATCCAGAATGATGGGAATGCCGAGCTGGTTGGCGCGACGGCCGGCCATAACCATCGCCTCCACCTGCTCCGGCCACAGCGTGCCTAGGTTGAGCACGAGCGCATTGGCGGACTCCACCATCTCTTCGACTTCCTCCCGGGCCTGGGCCATTACCGGCAGAGCGCCCATGCACAGGGTGATGTTGGCCACGCCATTCACCGTAACGTAGTTGGTGATGTGATGCAGCAGCGGACGCCGCGCTCGCACCCGGGCGACCATCTCCGCAATCTGGGCCTGCGTGATGCTCATTTCGTCCCCGTCTCCTCTTTCTTCAGGATCTCCGCCAGATGCACGGCGCGCCGCGGAGAGTTCTGCGCAATCTGCTCCCGGCAACTGAATCCATCGGCCAGCAGCAACGTTTCGGCGGATGCCTGGCGGACTGCGGGCAGCAGAACACGGTTGGCCAGCGTCTGCGATATCTCGTACTTCTCTCGTTCAAAGCCGAACGGGCCGGCCATGCCGCAGCAGCCCGCGTCCAGCACCGTCACCTCCGCGCCGGTTTCCCGCAGCAGCTCCAACTCAGCCTTCATGCCGAAGACGGACTTGTGGTGGCAGTGGCCATGGACGATCACGCTGCTGCCAGTAAGGTCTGGTGGCTTATACTGCGGCGCGTTTTGCTGCAAAAACTCGCTCAGCAAATGTGTTTGGTCGCGCAGCCTTGCGGCGCGATCGTCGCGGGGAAAAAAGTTGCACAGCTCATCGCGAAAGACGCTCGCGCAGGAGGGCTCCAGCACCACAATCGGCAGACCAGCGTCGATCTGCGGGGCCAGAATCCGCAGGATCCGCAGCAGGTAACTTCGCGCCTGATCCAGCAGCCCAAAGTCATACAACGGACGGCCGCAGCACACGTGCTGATGCGGAACCTCCACCTGGAAACCGGCGCCCGCAAGCACCCCGCGCGCAGCCTCCAGCGTCTGGGGATGAAAGTAGTTGTTCCAGGTATCCGGCCACAGCACCACGCTCTGAGCAGGCGGCTGCGCAGAGGTTCCAGCGGCGCCCGTTCGCCTGGTCCGGCTTTGAAAGCTGCGCGCGGCAAACTGCGGCAGCTTGCGCTCCGCCGCAATCCCCAGGCCGGCCTTGATTCCATCCCGCAGCCCGGGAATCTGTAGAGGCAGATTCGCCAGCCGCGGAGTGAGGCCCGGAATCACCGAGGCCATCCGCGCCCACTTGTCCATGAAGCCGAAGACGTAGTCCCGCAGAGGGTGCGGGTTGGTCTGGTGATAGTGCGCCAGAAACTCGGACTTGTAGGTGGCAACGTCCACATTCACCGGGCACTCGCTCTTGCATGCCTTGCAGGAGAGGCAGAGATCCAGAGCCTCCTTCACGGCCGGGCTCGACCAGTCCCTCTTGAGCAGGTCACCCTCCAGCATCTCCCAGAGCAGATGGGCGCGGCCGCGTGTGGAGTGCATCTCCTCGCGGGTGGCCATATAGCTTGGGCACATGGCGCCTGCGCCCTCCTTGCGGCAGGCCCCGACCCCGACGCAACGCAGCGTGGCCTCGGCAAAAGAGCCTTTGCCGCTGGAATCCGCTGCGTGGGAGCGCGGATCGTTGGGAAATGCAAAGAACGTCTCCACCGGCTCCGGCTTGACGCCCGGACCAATCCGCAGGTTGTCCGCCGGGGTGTAGATCTCCGCCGCCATGCCCGCCGGAACCGAGAGCTTTCCGGGGTTCATCTTGTTGGTGGGATCCCAGACAGCCTTGAACTCCCGAAAGGCCTGGATCAGCTCCGGACCGAACATCTTGGGCAGCAGCGAGGACCGGGCCTGGCCGTCGCCATGCTCGCCAGAGATCGAACCTCCATGGGCCACCACGATGTCGGCCGCCAGGTCAATAAACTCAAGGTAGCGCGCCACGCCAGGCTCGCTCTCAAAGTCGAAGTTGATGCGCAGGTGAACACAGCCCTGGCCAAAGTGGCCGTAGATGGGACTGCGGTAACCAAACCGGCTCATCAGGGCGAAGAGCTGCCGCAGGTAAGATCCCAGCCGCTCGGGAGGGACGGCAGCGTCCTCCCAGCCCTCCCAGCCATGGGGCTCGCCCGGAACAAACACCGTCGCGCCCAGAGCAGACTCACGCAGATGCCAGATGCGGGGGGCCTCATCTTCCTCCGTAAGAATGGCAGCAGGCCTGGCGGCAAAGTCTCTGGCCGCCGCGCAAAAACTCTCTGCCTGCTGGAGTACATCCTCTGGCGTCCAGGCGCCGAACTCCACCAGAAGATAGCCCCCCTTGCCCTGCGGAAGTAAGCTGAGATCGTCCATCGCCAAGCGCTTGCGGCGCATGAACTCGGTGAGCAGAGAATCAAAGCCTTCCAGCCCGATGGGCTTGTACTCCAGGATCGCCGGCACGTAGTCGGCGGCTTGATAGGCATCCTCAAAGCCCACAACCACCAGGCGGCGGAAGGGCGGGCTGGGCATCAAATCCAGCTCCGCTCCCAGAACCGTCACGCAGGTCCCCTCGCTGCCCACCAGAGAACGCGCTACATGGAAGCCGTTCTCCTCCAGCAGCCAGTCCAGGTTGTAGCCGGAGACGCGGCGCGGAATGTTGGGAAAGCGCTCGCGAATCAAGGCGCCGTAACGGTCGCGGATGCGGGCCAGGCCCTGGTAGACCTCGGCGCGCCGTCCACCGGCAGCCAGAATCGCAGCCATCTCTTCCGCGCTGGTGGCGCCCACGGTCATGCGGGTGCCGTCATAAAGAAGCACATCCAGCGAGCGGATATTGTCCACGGTCTTTCCGCCCATCAGAGCGTGGGTTCCGCAGGAGTTGTTGCCGATCATGCCGCCGATGGTGCAGCGCGAGTGGGTGGCCGGATCTGGAGCAAAGGTCAGTCGATGCTGCTCGGCGGCCTCGCGCACGCGGTCCAGCACAATCCCTGGCTCAACCCAGGCGCTGCGTGACTCCGGATTCAGGCTTTGGATGGAGCGCATGTACTTGGAGAAGTCCAGCACTACGGCTACGTTGCAGCACTGTCCAGCCAGACTGGTGCCGGCTCCGCGGGAGAGCACCGGAGCGCCAAACTCGCGGCAGACGGCCAGCGCGGCCTCCACATCCGCAGCATCGCGGGGAACCAGCACTCCAATGGGAATCTGCCGGTAGTTGGACGAATCAGTGGCGTACAGCGCCCGTGATCCCTGGTCGAACCGAACCTCTCCGCGGACCGCTGCGCGCAGACGGGAGGCAAGCTGCTCGGGTCCGGGTGAAAAACTGCTATGCGCTGTTGCACCGGCAACCTGGCCCACAATTGGAAATGGATGATCCTGCTGTTTCAAACGCGCTCCTCCCAATCTCCACGCCTTTGCCTGCAAAGATGGTAACGCCGCCGCAGAGCCTCCGTCATGGTCCGGCATCACGATAGGCTGGATCTTTGCCGCGCCACGTCATTGCGTGAGCGGCCGCCACCGCCGTCCTGCCGTCAGCCAGGTTGACGTGCATCTTTCCCAACCCACTCAATCGCTCAGCGCGGCGCCTCTGCGGAAGACGATCTCACGGACCCTGCTTTGGCTTGTCCCAAAGATCGTCTCGCGGCAGTTCGCGCAGCCGGGGTCATCCTTCTGCCGATCGCTATGCGGAGCTGGGCAAGAAACCGCTGTCTTCCTCGCGGAGTGCGCCAACGCAGCACCGTTTCCGGTCATTCTTTTACAAGGACCAGGATCCCTGCGCGGGCCCAAGGGCCCGTCCGTCGGCCAGGGATACAGCACGGGCTGTGTTTTGGGGCACAACTGAGGTGCGGACACAGACCGCTATCTGCAAACCATTCTTGACGCCAGGGTGTGGATTCCCATGCAGGCTATCCGTCAAAGGGTTTCCAGGGAACAGATCGAAGGATATCTCGCAAACAGGAAGACAGATCGATGAACGCCTCGAAGACAGGGGAGGGACGAAGCCAAGCGGTGACGGTTGACAAGCCTGTCCGCAGCACAGTAGGTTGAATCGGGTCTGGCTGCATGATGAGTTTAGGGAGATCCACAAGCAAGAGAGAAGTTGAATGGTTGGCAACGTGGCCAAATATCCTGGCAGCCCGCCAGAACCATGCCTGGACCTTTCGCTTTCAGCCTTTCCATACAGACTGTTGAGGTGCATGATGTCTTTTGATCTGTCTCGTCCTGCGGCGCGTCGCCTGGTCTCATTTGTCCTGGCGTTGGTCACAATGGGAGTCAACCTTGTGGTGTCGCGGAGCGTATCTGCGCAGGACACACGAACGGTCACCGAGCCGACGATTCCTGCCGTCTGTCAGACGCTGGTGGCCGATCTGGCCACGGTGCGGGGCGATCTGGCCAAGAAGGATGAGGGCAAACTCGATACACAACGGTTGCAGGCCGCACTGGATCAATGCGCCCCGGGCCAGGCGGTGGAACTTCGTGGCTCGGCTGCCAACGACGCATTTCTCAGTGGACCGCTGACCATCTCTCGCAGTGTGACGTTGCTGGTGGACCGCGGTGTAACCCTGTTTGCTTCTCGCAACCCCCGCAACTTCGATGCCCGTCCTGGCGCCTGCGGGACGGTGGATCACCAAGGCGGAGGTTGCCGGCCGTTGATCGCCGTCAAGGCCCCCAACGCCGCCGTGATGGGCGATGGCTCCATCGACGGACGTGGTGGGGACGATCTGCTGGGCCGCCACGTCACCTGGTGGGACTTGGCTGAGCAGGCACGCTCGGGAGGGAAGCAGAACTGCTTTCGGCTGATCGTGGCCAGCCACGCGGACAACTTCATCTTGTACAGGATTACGCTGCGAAACTCGCCCAACTTCCATGTGGTCGTGGACAGGACAAACGGATTCACCGCATGGGGCGTCAAGATTGACACGCCGGCCAACGCCCGGAACACAGACGGAATTGATCCTTCGGGATCGAAGAACGTCACCATCACTCACTCCTGGATCCGTGACGGCGACGATAATGTGGCCATCAAGGCGGGAGGCTCGGGCCCGTCCACAGATATTAGCGTCACCCACGATCACTTCTATTACGGCCACGGGATGTCGATCGGCAGTGAGACATTCAGTGGAGATCGCCGGATTCTGGTCCAGGATCTTTCGATGGATGGAACCACCTCGGGAATGCGCATCAAAAGCGACGCCAGCCGGGGCGGGTTGGTGGACGGCGTCACCTTCCGGGATGTTTGTATGCGGAATGTAAAAAATCCTATCGACATCAGTCCCTTTTACGAGCACCATCGGGGCTCTGGCGACAAGATTCCGGTCTTCCGTAACATCTTCCTGGAAGGCGTGCATGCTATGACCCCCGGAAACGTCATCATGGTTGGGTTTGACAGCTCTCACGGCAGCACGATCTGGCTGAATGGCGTCGAGATCGATGGCGTTCAACCGCAGAATGTGGAGACGCAGTTCGGAGCCTTCACCGTTGGTCCCGGAGTGGTGAACTTCAAGATGCAGGGCGCCGGTGTTACGGTGAGCAAGGGCGCTAGCCGAGAGGCCGCCGTTCCCGCTTGCAAAAACCGCTTCGCGGGATTTCCGTTGGGTTGAACCCGGATGGAGGTCGTGCGTGCGATTGATGCGGTAGGGTCCGTCCTGCCCTGAAACTTTTACCCGTGAGTTTGGGGCGCAGGTCGAGAAGCAAGGAGCACTCTCGGACAAGCACTGCGCGGGAGCGCCGTCATGACCGAGGCGTTTCCTTGAGCGATTATGCATCGCATGGTGGGACTGAAGGGGCTCTGCGCAGGAAAGTGTAAAAAGGGCTGGTTTTGCTGGGTTTCGTGAGGGTGGGTATTTTCGCTATTCTCGGGGCTATGGCAGACAACGACTGGACGCGGATTCTGGGCTGGCCGGGCTACAAGGTATACCGGCGCCAGCTTGACGAACGAGACAAGCGATTGAAACTGTGGGCGCGGCGGAAACGGGCCAACAAGCAGTGGGTGTGCTCGGGCTGTGGCAAGCTGGTGAGCGACATGGTCGAGAGCT
>DAHWOF010000161.1 GCA_027335345.1 Granulicella sp.
TGAGGATCTCTCGCGTGCCGGCGGCGTCAGCCTGGGCGCCACCGCGATCGATGCAACATACACCAATCTGATCTCCGGCAGCGATGGCAAGCCTGCGGCCGAGATCAGTTACCCCGCCTATAACCTGAAGGTAAGCGTGATTCCCCTCACTCCCGACATCACCAGCATGCATGTGGTGGCGCCGGAGGATAAGCCATGGATCTCGATTGAACCGAACACCAATCTGGATGATCCGTTTGGACCAGAATGGAATAGTCCGGAGAACGCAGGAATCATCACCCTAGCGCCGGGAGCAACTTTGACCTGGAAGATCCGGCTGGAGATCTCAGCGCTGAGCGCATCAGGCTCGGATCTGGACTAGAGTCCAGTGGGTTTGACCCCTCACGCGTCGCCCCCGTATCCTTAGGGCTGGCGAACGATGTGGAGGGATTGAAGAGTGCATCTGCGCTCCACCCCATCTAAGGTTCCCGCCAAAAAATTAGGCTCCCGCCAAAACCTTTCGGAAGGCATTGTTTTGACCCTCTCAGAGACAGCAACACCTACTGGCAGTTCCCTCGACATTCAGGATGAGACACTCGCTCCGAGCGCGACTCAAAGCTCGCTGGAGGGTCCTGAACAGGTTGACCACGACCAAGATGGCCACGACCACAATCATGCCCCCGCACCCACGCTCCAGCCGGAGCTGACTCGAACCATTGAGGTGGAGGCGCCAGTGGAGGAGGTCAACAAAGCCTTCCAGCAGGTGACCAAGCGTTTTGCCCGGCTGGCCCGCATCCCTGGATTCCGGGTGGGCAAGGTCCCACCCGCTATGATCAAGTCGCGCTTTGCCAAGGAGCTTCGCCAGGAGGTTCTGGAGACACTGGTCAGCGAGCGCTTCCGTTCCGCGCTTTCGGAGCAGAAGATGCAGCCAGTTTCGCAGCCGCAGATCAGCGAGATGTTGCTGGCCGAGGGATCGTCGCTCAAGTTCAAGGCTACCTTTGAAGTGCTTCCGGAGATCCATCTGGATGGTTATGACGCCATCCCCGTCGAGCGGCCAAACGTAACACTCGAAGAGGGCGAGTTCGAGGCCGAGTTGGACAACATTCTTGATCACCACGCTACCGTGGAGCCGGTGGAAGAGGATCGCGCGTTAAGCGACGGCGACTGGGCCGAGATCAGCTTTCAAGGCAAGGTGCAGGATCTGGCGCAGGTCGTCGGTGAAGAGGGCGCCGAGGGCAAAGAGGCTGCCCAGCCGATCAGCGGCGAGGACGTCCTGATCGAGATTGGCGGAAAGAATACCGTCCCGGCATTCAACCAGGCCCTGCGCGGGGCCAAGGTAGGCCAGGAACTCTCCTTTGAGGTCACCTATCCGGCGGAGTTCGGCGATGCCCGCCTGGCGAACCGGACCGTAAGCTATGACGTGACGGTAAAGGCGATCAAGAAGAAGATCTTCCCCGAGCGCAATGAAGAACTTGCCAAGCAGCTCGGGCCCTATGCGGATTGGGGCGAGTTTGAGGCCAAGCTGCGCGAGCGTCTGCAGGAGCGCAAGAAGCAGTCCTTGGAGTCCGAGGCGCGCGACAAGATGCTGGAAGCGTTGGTGGCGAAGTTCGATTTCCCGGTTCCGGAGACCTTTGTGCAGCAGCAGATCGATGCCCGGCTGGAACGCGGCCTGCGCGCGCTGGCCGCGCAGGGCATGAGCGCGGAGGCGATGCGCCAACTTGACTTCGAGCGGCTGCGCGCGGCCCAGCGCGACCAAGCCATCCATGAGGTGAAGATTTCGCTGATTCTGGACAATATCGCCCAGCGCGAAAACATCCAGGTCAGTGAAGACGAGATGGAGCGGGAGTTACTCATGCTCTCGCTGAGTTCGCGCGAGCCCTTGGACGCCTTGCGCAAGCGACTGGCCGAGGACAACTCCATGGGGCGGATTCGCGAACAGGTGCTGCGTGAAAAGACCGGCAAGGCGCTCTTCGAGAGGCTGGCGCGGTAAGATCAACGGACAAGGCCAGCCGGAGGACGCAAGTCACCGGCTACACAGGTCTCCAACAAGAGCGCAGGTTTAGAAGCAAAGGAAAGAGAGCTATGGGACTTATACCGATGGTGCTGGAGCAGACGAGCCGGGGCGAGCGCTCCTACGACATCTACAGCCGTCTGCTGCGCGACAACATCATCTTTCTGGGCACGCCGATCGACGACAACGTCGCCAATCTGATCATCGCCCAGCTACTGTTTCTCTCCGGCGAGGATCCGGAGAAGGATATCCAGCTCTACATCAACTCGCCCGGCGGATCCATCTCGGCCGGGCTCGCAATCTATGACACCATGCAGTACATCAAGAACGATGTGGTGACCTTCTGCATCGGGCAGGCAGCTTCCATGGGAGCCTTTCTGCTCATGGCGGGCAAGAAGGGCAAGCGGTTCACCCTGCCCAACTCGCGGATCCTGATCCACCAGCCCTCCATGGGTGGGCTCGGCGGACAGGCCACGGATATCGACATTCATGCGCGAGAGATCCTGCGCATTCGGGAGCTGACCAACAAATTGATGAGCCAGAATACCGGCCAGCCGCTGGAACGCATTGAGAGGGATGTGGAGCGCGACTTCATCATGACCGCCCAGCAGGCCAAGGAGTACGGAATCATCGACGACATCATTGATCGCCCCCGAAGTTCCTGAAAGCATTGAAAAGGCATAGCTTCAGCCCACAAACCATCTCTTTCGGCCGGGGCATCCTTCTGCTGTCCAAAGCTGACCGCACTGGAAGGAAGGAAGGGGGCACGGTAGAGGCTGCCGTGCTGAGGAGAGTCGGGGTCAGAATGAGGCTGCGGGAGGTGCACCGTGTTCCATCGCGGATCGGCTTGGCCCGTCGCTGGGGTCTGCACGGTGCTTCCACCGGGCGCTGAGCGTGCCGCCCAGCGCTTCAAAGGCTCTTTTTGCGCCAAGCCTTGAAGCGGCTTTGGCGAGGAGAATTGCACAGATCGTGAGCCAGTCTCTCGTCACCGACATCCCTGAGACGGTTGCTCGGCAGAGATACGAGCCATTTGGGTACATAGGAATCCAGATGAATATCCGGTTGGGCGCGGTGGCTGGCTGAGGGATTCCGCCCCGGTGTAGACTAAAGGTTAATTTTGGCGCACCTCGACGGCGTGGGCGCGAAGGAGTTCATCCACCTATGAAGACCTCTCGTGGCGCGGAAGAGTCGCTACGCTGTTCGTTTTGCCATAAGTCGCAGGACGCAGTCGCAAAGCTGATCTCCTCTCCATCGGATTACCCCCGCGCTTACATCTGTGACGAGTGCGTGGCGGTTTGCAACTCGATCCTGGAAGACGACAAGGGAGAAGCGCAGTCCGGAGCCACTCCGACGCATCTGCCCAAACCGGCCGAGGTAAAAGCGTTTCTGGACGAATATGTGATCGGCCAGGAGCAGACCAAGAAGAAGCTTGCGGTTGCCGTCTACAACCACTACAAGCGCATCCAGATGAACAAGACCCGCGGCAACGATGTGGAGATGCAGAAGTCCAACATCCTGCTGGTGGGGCCCACCGGTTCCGGCAAAACGCTGCTGGCGCAGACCCTGGCCAAGATGCTGGATGTGCCCTTCGCGATCGTCGACGCCACCACGCTTACCGAGGCTGGCTACGTCGGCGAGGACGTTGAGAACATCATCCTGAAGCTGCTGCAGGCAGCCGATGGCGATGTGGCGCGCGCGCAACAGGGCATCATCTATATCGATGAGATTGACAAGATTGGACGCAAGGATGAGAACCCATCGATCACCCGCGACGTCTCGGGTGAGGGCGTACAGCAGGCGCTGCTGAAGTTGCTGGAGGGCACCGTCGCCAACGTTCCCCCGCAGGGTGGCCGCAAGCATCCGCACCAGGAGTTCACCATCGTTGATACCACCAATATCCTGTTCATCTGCGGGGGCGCTTTTGTGGGTCTGGAGAAGGTGATTGGTCGGCGCGTGGGCAAGAAAGCTCTGGGCTTTAAGGCGATCGGGGAAGCCGTGGAGATGGAAGAGAATGAACTGGTGACCCCGATCCGCGCCCAACGGGACGGCGATCTGCTGCGCCAGGCTGAACCGCAGGACCTCCTGAAGTATGGTCTGATTCCGGAGTTTGTCGGTCGCCTGCCAGTATTGGGAATCCTGGATGAATTGGATGAAGTGGCGCTGATCGACATTCTGACCCGCCCGCGCAATGCGATTCTGAAGCAGTACGCCAGGCTGTTCGACTACGAGGGCGTCAAGATTATATGGACCGATGAAGCCACCCGCGAGATTGCACGCGAGGCCTTGCATCGCAAGGTAGGGGCGCGCGGCCTGCGCATGATCCTCGAAGAGCTGATGCTGGATCTGATGTATCACGTTCCCGGCAACAAGAAGGTGAAGGAAGTGGTGATCACCGACGAGATGGTCCGGTCACGCGAGATCATGATCTCCATTGCGCTGGAGAAAGCCGGTTAGCCAGCGCCGGGTCGGCGGAGAGGCTCGGAGCGGGATGCTTACCCTGCTTCCCTCTGCGCCGTACGACTTCTCTCGCGTTGCCACTGGCAGGATAGCGAGAAGGATGGCGTTGGGATTCGACCGATCCCGGCCGGTGAGGGTCTGGGGAGAATAAAATGGATAGCGGACAGTGATCGCTGTCCGTTTTTTCGTCTCCTGCCCACTGCCTTCAGGGCATGCCAGCCCCTTGAGTTCGTCTACCTCTCCTGAAAGCGTACAATTCCGATCAAGCTTGGCGAGCATCGTTTCCGCCGAAAGCCCGTCTAATCTGGAGGCCTATGACCAACGACGAACGCGATCTTCTTACCGGCTCCCAGCGCAAGCTTCCGATGATGCCCATCCGCGAGATGGTGATCTTCCCATACATGATGACGCCCTTCGTGGTGGGACGCGAGTCCAGTGTCCGCGCTCTGGAAGAGGCGCTCAACGGCGACCGACGCATCTTTCTGGCCACGCAGCATGACGCCTCGGTGGATGATCCGGCGCCCGAGGACATCTACAACGTAGGTGTCATCGGCAATATCGTCCAATCCGTGCGCATGCCCGACGGGAACATCAAGGTTTTGGTGGAAGGCGTGGAGCGTGCCCGGGCAACACAGATCAACGACGACGATGGGTTCTTCGTCGCCACGGTCAAAACCTCCAACACGGAGCTCAAGACAACGCCGGCAACCGAGCAACTGGTGTTTCGAGTCCATCAGCTCTTCGAGCAGTACAGCAAGCTACAGCAGTCCCTCAACCAGGAGGCAGCCTCTGCCCTGCGCATGGATGAGCCCGCCAAACTGGCTGACCTGATTGCAGCCAACCTTCCCCTGGCGATCGAAGAGAAGCAGCAACTGCTGGAGGTCTTCGATCCGGAGGTGCGGCTGACGCGCATCGCCGACACGCTGGACATTGCCATCGAGAAGTTGAACATGGACCGCAGCATTCAGTCACGCGTCAAGCGCCAGATGGAACGGGCCCAGAAGGAGTACTACCTCAACGAGAAGATCAAAGCGATCCAGAAGGAACTCGGGCGCGGAGAAAAGAGCGAGTTTGACGAATTGAAGAAGCGGATCGAAGAAGCCGGCATGAGCAAGGAGGTTCAGGAGAAGGCCCTGCAGGAGCTGAAGAAACTGGAAGCCATGCCTCCCATGTCCGCCGAATCCACCGTCAGCCGCAACTATCTGGACTGGCTCCTGGCGGTGCCTTGGAAGAAGCGTTCCAAGGAGATTCGTTCTATTGAAAATGCCGAGAAGGTGCTCAACCACGACCACTACGGTCTGGAGAAGATCAAGGAGCGCATCCTGGAGTTTCTCGCCGTACGCCAGTTGGTCAAGAACCCCAAGGGATCGATTCTCTGTTTTGTAGGGCCTCCGGGCGTAGGCAAAACTTCCCTCGGAATATCTATCGCCAAGGCTACGGGACGGAAGTTCGTGCGCCTCTCGCTGGGCGGGGTGCGCGATGAGGCGGAGATTCGCGGCCACCGCCGCACCTATATTGGAGCCCTGCCCGGACAGATCATTCAGTCCATGAAGAAGGCCGGCACCAAAAATCCGGTGATCATGCTGGACGAGATCGACAAGATGGCGTCGGACTTCCGCGGCGATCCTGCTTCCGCCTTGCTGGAGGTGCTGGATCCGGAGCAGAACCACACCTTCCAGGACCACTATCTGGACGTGGAGTATGACCTCTCGCAGGTGTTGTTCGTCGCCACAGCCAACGTCCTGCATACCATCCCCGGTCCGCTGCAGGACCGCATGGAGATCCTGCGGCTCACCGGATACACCGAATTGGAGAAGATGGAGATCGCCCGCCAGTATCTGGTCAAGAAGCAGGTGGAGGCCACCGGGCTCACCGATCGGCAGATCAGCTTCAGCGACGACGCTCTACGCGAGATCATTCGCTTCTACACGCGTGAAGCCGGTGTACGCAATATGGAGCGGGAGATCGGCAACATCTGCCGCAAGGTAGCGCGCAAGGTGGTCAGCAGCTCCAAACACACGGAACTTGTGACGACAGAGTCGCTTGGCAATCTGCTGGGACCAGCCAAGTACCGTGACTCTCTGCTGGAAGAGAAGTCGGAGGTTGGCCTGGTGACCGGACTTGCCTGGACCGAGATGGGCGGATCGATTCTACAAACCGAAGTGCAGGTAATGGACGGCAAGGGCAAGATGACCGCCACCGGGCAACTGGGAGATGTGATGCAGGAGTCAGCCCAGGCGGCGCTCACTTACATCCGATCGAGATCGCACCAACTGGGACTGGCGCGCGACTTCTATCGCAATATCGACATCCATGTGCACGTACCGGAGGGCGCGATTCCCAAGGATGGACCCTCGGCGGGGATTACCCTGGCTACCGCCCTGGCCAGCGCCCTTACCAAGATCGAAGTGCGGCGCGATCTTGCCATGACCGGCGAGATCACCCTGCGCGGCAAGGTACTGCCCATCGGCGGACTCAAGGAGAAGCTGTTGGCTGCGCACCGCGCCGGCATTCGCGAGGCGATTCTGCCTGCGGAGAACAGGAAGGATCTTGCCGATCTTCCGGATCTGATCAAGAACGAGATGAAGCTGAACTGGGTGGAACAGATGGATGAGGTTCTGGAGATTGCGCTGGTGAGCAAGCCCGTGAAGGTCTCCGCCGCACCAGCGGACGATGCGGCACTGACTCCGGATGCGCCTCTTCCTCCACCCGCCCAGCATTCAACAGGAAACGTCGCTCATCTTTAGCACTGGCGGAAGGATTCTCCCATGCCCACCGTCCTCCCCTCTCCCACCCTCCGCGAACCAGGCGTAGACCGCGCGCAGGAAGCCTTGGGCCGTCTACGCGTCAGCGACCTGGCCCCGAATCTCGTCCAGTCCGAGATACGCGCCATGACCGTGGCCTGCGCCGAGGCTGGCGCCATCAATCTGGCCCAGGGCGTCTGCGACACCGACCCTCCTCACCCTGTGGTGGCTGCAGCAGTGGCGGCCATCCACTCCGGGCGGAACATCTACACCCGGCTGGATGGCATCGCTCCCCTGCGCGAGGCCATTGCGCGCAAGCTGTCCCGCCCGGGCCACCCTTCTGTCGATCCGCAATCGGAGGTGCTGGTGACCAGCGGGGCTACCGGCGCCTTGCACGCGGCCTTGCTGGCTTTGCTCAACGCCGGCGACGAGTGTGTGGTGTTGGAACCGTTCTATGGGTATCACGTCAGCACCCTGCGCGCCATGCGCGCCGTGCCGGTCATCGTCCCGCTGGCCAACTCTGCGCAGGGACCATGGTTTTCCCTGGACGCCGACCGGCTGCGCAAGGCCATCACGCCGCGGACCCGCGCGATTCTGCTCAATAGTCCCTCCAACCCCTCGGGCAAAGTCTTCTCGTTAGCGGAGTTGGAAGCGGTCGCCGCCATCGCGATCGAGCATGATCTGTTCGTCTTTACCGATGAGATCTATGAGCACTTCGTCTACGACGGAGCACGCCACATCAGCATTCGAACTCTGCCAGAGATGGCCGAACGAACCATCACGATCTCGGGTTTCTCGAAGACCTTTTCCGTGACCGGCTGGCGTCTGGGATATCTGGTCGCCAGCCAACGCTGGCTGCCGGCGATCGGCTACTTTCACGATCTGATCTATGTCTGCGCTCCATCTCCTCTGCAGCACGGAGCGGCGGCAGGGCTGCTCGAACTGCCGGAGAGCTTCTATAGCCAGATCGCCCGTGAGCATCAGGCCAAACGCGATCAGCTCTGCCATTCGCTCGCCCGCGCCGGGTTGGAGCCTTCCGTCCCTTCCGGGGCCTATTACGTGCTGGCCAATGCAGAGCGCATTGCGGGGGTCAACGCCCCTGCAAAAGCCCGCAGGCTCCTGGCCGATGTCGGCCTGGCCGCCGTAGCTGGTTCAGCCTTCTTCGCCGAGGATGCAACCGGCGCGAACCCAGGGGAGAACCTGCTCCGCTTCTGTTTTGCCAAGAGGGATGAGGATCTCGCAGAGGCCTGCCGACGGCTGGAAGCTTATCGCCCCTGAGCCGGCGACGGCGCCCTCCTTGCGATCTCGCTCCGCTGCCGGCGGCCCGCAGTTCCCTGCCCTTCCGGACACGGCACATCGTGGACTCTGAGCTCGGCATACCACCGGGAAAGCCCGTTCAATTGCAGCGAATCATCAGCGCCAGTTGGAAATCAGCACCCTCCGGCGATAGACGGAATCAGCATGACCTCATCTCCATCCGCGAAGCGATGCGCCTCGCCCCCCAGGAAGCGGATGTCCTCATCGTTGACGTAGACGTTGATGAAGCGGCGCAGCTTGCCATTCGGATCCTTCACATTCTGGGCCAGCGCGGGGTATTTGCTGTCAAACTCGGCCAGCAGACCGGCAAGATCCTCCGCCTGGGACTCAAACGTCCTTTGGCCTTCGGTGTGACGGGCCAAAGCGGTGGGTAGGACGATCTTGATGCTCAAGAGATACCTCCTGCAAGTTCAGTTTCGGCTTGATGGCTGATGAGTTCGGGTTCGACGGAACGAAGGTACTGTTCAAAGTCGGAGAGTTTGGGGCGAACCGCATCCTCTTTGGCAAAACATCCCTGGAGCGCATCGGGAGTCTTCAGACCGTTGCCGGTGATGCAGACCACTGTCAGTTCCTCGCGGCCAATACGGCCCTGGGAGAGCAGCCGAGCGGTCACCGCGGTCGTGACGCCGCCGGCTGTCTCGGTAAAGATTCCCTCATCCTCAGCCAGTTCCTGGATTCCGGAGACCATCTCCACGTCGGAGACATCCTCCGCCCACCCACCGGTCTCCTGGATCATCCTGGCCGCTGCGGCACCGTCGGCTGGGTTGCCGATGGCTAGGGAGCGGGCGATCGTCTCTGGCCGCTGCGGCTCAATGCAATCCGAACCATTCTTCACGGCCTGGGCGATCGGCGAGCAGCCGGTAGCCTGTGCTCCGAAGAAACGGACCGGCTTGGACTCTACCAGGCCGAGAGCGATGAGTTCCTGAAAAGCCTTCCGGATCTTCCTAATCAGCGAGCCACCGGCCATGGGGCAGACGACGTTGTCCGGCAACCGCCAGCCAAGCTGTTCGGCGATCTCGAAACCGACTGTCTTGGAGCCCTCTGCATAGTAGGGACGAAGGTTCACATTCACCAAGCCCCATGGATACTCGTCGGCGATGAGGGGACAGAGGCGGTTCACCTGGTCATAGTTGCCCGCAATGCGCACCAGGCGTGCTCCATAGACCCGAGTGTTGAGCAGTTTGGCCGCCTCCAGATCCGACGGCGCCAGAATGCACGCCTTCAGGCCCAGGCGCGCTGCCTGCGCCGCCGTGGCATTGGCCAGATTTCCGGTAGAAGAGCATCCCACGGTGGAGAATCCAAAGGCCTGGGCGTTCGCCAGGGCGACCGAGACCACGCGATCCTTGAAGCTGAGCGTAGGAAAGCACACCGCATCGTTTTTGACGTAAAGGTTCTCTGAGCCAAGGCGCTTACCCAGATTGCGAGCACGGACCAGCGGAGTAAAACCCACGCCAAGGTCGGACAGAAAGGCTGCAGGGAGCGGGAGCAGAGCCTGATAGCGCCAGATGCTGGCCGGGCCGCGAGCGATCGTCTCTCGGGTCACACGGCCACGCACGGACTCCAACTCGTAGCAGACCTCCAGAGGCGCTAGGCAATCCGGACACGCGGAGAGAGGACAGTTGCCGTAGGTTTTGCCGCATTCGTTGCAGCGCAGTTCATACTTGGTGGTAGAACACTCGTAGGTACGGAGAGAGCGCATCTTTCGACTCCGATGGTCGAGGGGTGCTGCCCTTCTGTGCCGCTCCCTGTCTTCTGAATGGGGCTAAGGAGAGTAAGTGGAATGGATTCGCTCTGAAAAAGCGCCTGCTTCCACCGAATCTCATGTGCCCTGTGCAGGGCTATCGCATGAAGAAAAGGCGAAGGCGCATCGGTCAGGGTTGACGAGAGGGATACAGGTAGATACTTCTGCATCTGGTGTTGGTCGGCTGTTCTGTTTCCAGGAGGTGATGATGGAAA
>DAHWOF010000181.1 GCA_027335345.1 Granulicella sp.
TGTAGTACTCCGCGTTATATTGCCCGATGCTGATACTGCCGGGACCGATATCGTCTGCATAGGCCAGCGAGGTCGAGACCGCGACCGACGCTGCCAAAACCAATAACTTCGAAAGAGTTCTCATCGTTTTCCTCCTGATACGTTCCGCTCTCGCGGGTCGTGCTTGTTTCGTTGCGGCGTGCATCTCAAAGAACGCTCACCTTCGGAGTGCGCGTGCGTGTGGCCGTGCAGCCCGACAGTTGAGAACGTCGTTGTGACCTTACAATATGCACCTGAAGCGCCAAACTTTAGTATCTTTAAATCAATCACTTACTCGGTGGGTAGGTCGCGAACTCTGCAATTCTTTGCACACGGTTGCCCTTGAGTCTTCCCATGAAGGGTTCATTTGAGCGGTTCATCTTTTTCTAATCCAGGAAATCTGCGTATCTCCAAGATGGGATTGGACCTTCTGGGGATTGGTCCTGAGCTGGCGCCGGGATGCTGGGCAGAGTTTTCCTGCAGTAAGCCGCCAAGACGGAGGGGACGAGGCGGCAGCGGGGAGCGGGTTTTCCCTCAGGGCTGAGGGCACGGGCTTTACGGCGGCAGCTGCCTTGCCGTCCACCCGGCAGGGAGATCAGGTGGCTCTTTGCCCGCCGCTCGGCTCCGCGATGACGCGGCTGAATCAAGGCTCGGCTAACTCCAGTTCGGGGCAGAGAGTGGCTACGGGCGAGGCGATCACGCGAGAGCTCGCGCCGCCGGTGCGATGGTGCGTTCGTTGGGGAGTTCGTTGCAGAGGCGATTTGCCTCCATGGCCGAATCGGGAGGCGTCGGTTCCTTTCCAAGCTCGTCTGGGCTCGTCTGGGCTTGGCTGGCTGCTATCACGCTTCCCGATCGCCGTCAGAACGGTTTCATGGCGGAGGGAGAGGGATTCGAACCCCCGTAGCCCGTTAAGGCTAAGCGGTTTTCAAGACCGCCTGTTTCAACCACTCACACATCCCTCCGCGCTCAGCGGCTCCGGCCATGCGTCTACCAATATCCTTCTACCTATAAGGTTAGCAGCGTCTCGGCGAAAACCCAACCAAGACGCTGCAACCAACAATGATGAGGCAATCCAAACCAAACGGAAGTGTCCAGGAGTGTCCACATCCAAAAAGGTCGAACGATGGTTCGCAGCCTGGCGGGAAGCCGGCAAGTGGCAGAGCCCTGTGCAGCGGATGAGGGCGCCAGCCTCGAAGTTTGGGCGTGCTGACAGGCTAGCCTGCGGACTGAAGATCAAGATGCGCTGGGTAGCCCCTGGTAGACCTTCGGGAGGACCCTGCGTGGGCCGGTTCCTAGGGATAAGGATCAGAAAGGTTGCTCTAGAATAGAGCCTTGTTGCGTGAACTTTTTCAGCGGACAAGGCGTCCATACATAAGTGAGAACCTCCAGCGTACTGACGGCCGAAGCGGTGCAGCAGATCGAGCGCGAGAGCGCTGCGATCGCTCGCGGGCTGAAGCGTCAGGATCCAGAGCTGCTGGACCGCCTGATCGAGACCTACCAGCACCGTCTGATGCGCTACCTGATGTTTCTTACCAGCCGGCGGGAGGTGGCGGAAGACCTGTTTCAGGAGGTCTGGATTCGCGTGCTGCGGCGGGGCTCGCAGTACAACGGAAAGGCGAGGTTCGACACCTGGATCTTCGCCATCGCTCGGAACCTGGTGATCGATCTGTCGCGAAAGCGGACCATGGCGTCGCTGGATGAGATGCGTGAGGACAGTGAGGATCGCGACACCTGGCCGCTGGAGATGATGCAGGAGGGCCCTAGCCCGTTCGAGCAGCTTGCCTGCCGGGAGAATGCGCTCGAGGTGGCCACCGTGCTGCTGACGCTGGAGCCGGCCTATCGCGAGGTGCTGACGCTGCGCTTCCATGAAGAGATGTCGCTGGATGAGATTGCCACCTTGACCCGAGTACCGTTATCGACAGTCAAGTCCCGGCTGTATCGCGGGTTGGCTGCGCTGAAGCCGGAGCTGCTGAAGTTGCGCGCCGGTGGAGGGCGTGGGCTCGGCACAAAGACGGGCTCTGTGGAGGTGCGGGGATGAGTTCAGCTTCCTCCCAGTTCCGGCCGCACGCAGCGGCGACGCAAGGCCTGGAAGACGGCGCCACCAAGGCGCTCCAGGCGGCGATGAGGACGGGCGCAGCCCGCGGCGTGGTGGTGAACCGGACGCATCGTGTGGTGCGGGAACAGGCCCTGAACCTGCAGGAGCAGCGGCGCAGGTTCCGCAGTCTGTGGGCGCCTCTGGGTATCTTCTCCCCGCTGATGATCACGTGCTGTTATGCGATCTGGCGCATGCTGGATGGCTATGAAGTGACTCCCAACGGATGTCCGGGGGCGAGCGGTCAGTTGATAATCCTGCTGCTGTGGTCGTTGCCGGTAACAGCCGCCATCCTTGGGCTGGCGTGGTTCCGGCGGGGACGCAACCATTCCTCGGGCGACGGCACGGGGAATGACAGTGAGGTGCAGCCATGAAACCTGAGACCTTCTCCAATAATCTGTCAAGGAAGAAAGATTTGGCTGCGAACAAAAAGGATGCAGAGGCCGCCGGGGATGAAGAGCTGCGCATGATTCCGCGCTGGTCGATGGTGCTGGCGCTGTTCCTGTTCGCCGGCATGCAGTACATCTTCCACGTGGTGATGCCGCACCACAAACACGAGTTGCTCCCGCTGCGGCTCATGATGGGCTACGCCTGGGGCTCGCTGGTGGCCAGCTACGCTCTGCTATTGGGCTATGTGAGCCGCGACGCCAAGCGGCGCGGGATGTCGGTTGGTCTATGGATGCTGGTGTGCGTTCTGTTGCCGGGCGGGATTGGAGCGGTGGTGTACTTTCTGCTTCGGCAATCGGTGCTGTTGCGCTGCCCGAACTGCTCCACCACGATTGCAGCCAGCTACCACTTCTGTCCGCAGTGCCAGTTCCAGATGTCCCCGGTGTGCGGATGTTGCCACCGTGGGGTGAAGGTCACCGATGTCTTTTGTACCTGCTGTGGGCATGACCTGGCAGAAGATGGCGCCCCGGTGCGGCTGCGCGTGTACAGCGACTAGAGCATTTCTCCTGTAGGTGTAGCTGGAGTCTCGACGCCGATGGGCGTTTTCCACCAAAGAAAACGCCACTGCACGCCCCTTCCGGGATGCCCAGCAACAGGAGAAATGCTCCTAAGCCGTGCGTCGAGCGTGCCGTGCAAGGTGAGCGGCGTGGCTGCGCCACAGGCTGAAGGGGCTCTCCGGAGCGGAGGGTCTGTTCGTTAGAACCTGGCCTCTGCTTTAATCGATTCCATGGCGATGCCACTCAGCGCATTGATTATCGACGATGAGCCGTTGGCCCGGCAGGAGCTGCAGTATCTGCTGGATCGAGAGGGAGACGTGTCGGTGCTGGCCCACGGGAGTAACGGCATCGAGGCGGTCGAGCTGATTCGCACCCACAAGCCGGACGTGATCTTTCTGGACGTGAGAATGCCCGGGCTGGATGGCTTCGCGGTGCTGAAGAAGCTGATGGCGCTGGATCGAAAGACGCGTCTTCCGCAGGTGG
Organism: Granulicella sp.; assembly: GCA_027335345.1. Lineage (GTDB taxonomy): Bacteria > Acidobacteriota > Terriglobia > Terriglobales > Acidobacteriaceae > Granulicella. The sequence goes on from DAHWOF010000181.1 coordinate 3,538, forward strand.
TTTTCGCTACCGCCTTCGATCAGTATGCGGTGAAGGCCTTCGAGGTGAATGCGGTGGATTACCTGCTGAAGCCGTTTGACAGCAAGAGGGTGCAGCGCACGATGGAGAAGGTGCGCGAGCGCTGCGCCGAGGGCCAGACAGCGGGCAGTGCAAGCTCTGGGACGAAAGAAGCCCATGGAGAGCGCGTGGAGGAGCAGCGTGCTCAGAGCCGCATGGCCGGCGCGGAGGCCAAACTGGATGCTCTGCTGAAGATGATGGAAGAACAGGCTGCGGTAGCCGCCTCCGGTGCGGCGGGGGCAGGTACCAATGGGCTGGGACGCTCCGGCAAGGTGGTGGTGCGAGCCCAGAGCCGGCTGCTGCTGGTCGATCAGAAGGATCTGTGCTTCGCCACCATCGACGAGGGAAGGATCTCGGTGGTGACCAAGGCGCTCGAGGGCGACTCCAACTGCAGAACTCTGGAGGAGTTGACCGATCAACTGGACCCGGAGCAGTTCTGGAGGGTGCACCGCTCCTATGTGGTCAACATTCAGCACATCCGTGAGGTAGTGCCGTGGTTCAAGTCCAGCTATCAATTGCGCATGGATGATCGCAAGCAGACCGAGGTGCCGGTGAGCCGGTCGCAGACCAAAAGGCTGCGCGAGTTGTTCAATCTGTGAGGCCAGAAGCCTCTTCCCGGGCGGTCAGCAGCGGGGAAGAGACGGTTTCAGCGGCGCAAACCGCACTACGGATGCAGGCAGAGAGGCGGAGCGAGGATGGAGGAAGAGCTGGTCATTGAGAAGTTCGTCTTCCTGATGGTCTTGCGAGGGATTGGCATCCTGCTGCTGATCGCCGCCATGCTGTATCCGTTGGACTGGGCGGTCTGGAGAGTGAGAGTGGCGCGCGGCGGAGGGATGGGGTCCGTGATGGTCAAGACGTACACCGCTGCCGGCATGAAGGGTGGGAAGTTGGATTACTTCCCGACCGGGAGGTTCGCGGAGCTTTGCAGCCGGTCACTCTACCCTCAGGAGGGCCATAACCCCTGCTGGTGGACGGAGCGGCATCGCGAGATTGTGACGCACTATTAGAGTCAGATCCCGGCGCCCAAGCTAATCCCATTCCCAGCGCAGACGCCCCTGCTGGACCATGTGTAGAGCCTCGCTGCGGGCGCTTATCCAACCCGGGCAGGTCTTCGGAGCAGCCGCGTCAGGGCAGAGCGGGATCTCCGAAGTGGTAGACCAGGCCAATTGTGATCGGTTTGGAGTATATGGCGCCGCTGGTGGTGACCGGCGTAGTCAGGTGTTCAAACTGGGCGTCGACCTTGAGGTCAAAGCGGGGGGTGAGGACGTAGTCCAGCCCGCCGCCAAAGGCGAAGACGTTCGAGATAGAGCTGATGAAGAGGAGCGTGCCTTCCGGATTGGGGTATCCGCCACTTAGATAATCGATCTGTGCGCGGCCATAAAGGAAGTCCGCATAAGGTCGAAATCGGTTGTAATAGCGCTGCACGCGGCCGCCGACGAGGAAGTTCCTCTGCGAATCGACGTTGCCGTCAGCCAGCGGATAGGTTCCGCGAGCCTCTATGGAGAAATAGAAGAGGTGGTAGGGGCGGAAGCCAAGGTCAACTCCAGCGGTGATGCCAAGGTTCTTGCCGCCATCGAAGCCGGTGTAGTCCCCGGTGGCGCCGCCAAAGACAGAGAAGTTCAACGTCCGGATCGCAGCCGGAGTCGCCTGAGCGCGCAGCATTGGGCAGGCGGTCAGAGCAAAGCAAAGCAGTATCAGGGCGCGGTAAGCGTTCTTCAATCGGGCTCCTTGGCGAAGAAAGCGCCTTCCAGACGGGCGCCTTCGACCATTGGGCTGCAATCCACGGCGCCTCGGGAGAGTCTTGCTTTCCCCCATGAGAGACTCTTGCATCTTTCCCGGGGGCGCTTCTTCCTGAGGAGCTGCTTGTGAGTCTATTTGAAGACTATTCTAGTTGAACACAGGAGTCCCAACAGATTTATGCGGGGCTGTCTCCCGGCGCTACACCTGGGCAACGGAGAGGCAGATCCCGATTCGGGATGATAGGAGGGCCGGTAGTACCTACCTCAGCCTTGCTTCCAGGTGGATCTTCGGTGGCTGGCCGCGGGTTGCGGACACAAGACCGCTTTGCCGCAGTTTGATGCGGCAGAGCGGAGCTGCTCATACGTTTGCCCTGCGCTTGCTGGTGCGGCTGCGTTTGCCGACGCCACGGGAGACTAGGAGGAGACTAGTCCTTGACCGATTGAACCGTGATGGTGTTGCCGGAGAGCGAACCATTGACGGTAACGACCTTGCCCGCATAGGCATTCAGCTTGCTGGAGTTCGAGACGCTGTAGACCTTGGTTCCCACGATGAGGACTGCGGGAGCCCCCATCCCGATGCACTTCTTGGCGCACGCGGCATGGGCTGTTGTGGAGGCCTTGGCTAGATTGTTGTGGGCGCACATGGCGTCAGAGACGATGCCCTTGAAGGTCTGGGCCATCGCGCTGGCGGAGACGAAGGAAAGAGCTAGGACGGGGATAGTGAGTAGCTTCTTCATGGGAGACCTCGGAAGGATGCCTTCATACTGCCAGAAAAGTATAGCGCGATCGGGATGAATCGCGATACCGGGAGGAGGGTGAGGGTTGCCAAGCCAAGGGTCAGCGAGATGCAGGACCCCAGAGGGGACGCTTCCCGGATGAAGTTGTGGCATTCCTGCCCACCTCGCACAAGGGCAACATGTGGGTCACCCGCTCGAGAGACGAGAGATTCGGTGATCGAATCAAATCACGGAGATCCTTCTGTTCGACTGCCGGCTACTCCACCGTCACGCTCTTGGCCAGGTTGCGCGGCTGGTCAACGTCGCAGCCCCTGCGCACGGCCATGTGGTACGCCAGCAGTTGCAGAGGGACGACCTCCAGAATCGGCAATAGCAGTTCGTGGGACTGAGGAATGTGGATGACGTGCTCGACGAGCTGAGCGATGTGAGTGTCGCCCTGGACGGCGATGGCGATGACTCTTCCTCCGCGTGCGGTGACCTCCTGGATGTTGGAAAGGGTCTTCTCATACTTCAGAACCGAGCTGGGATCGCCGGGATCCTGGGTGGCGATGCAGACCACCGGAAGCGCCTCGTCGATGAGCGCGTTGGGGCCGTGCTTCATCTCTCCGGCGGGATAGCCTTCGGCGTGGATGTAGGAGATCTCCTTGAGCTTCAGGGCGCCTTCCAGAGCGATGGGATAGTGGATGCCACGGCCCAGGAAGAGGAAATCTCGGGCCGCGGAAAACGCTCGGGCTAGTTCGTGGCATGTTTCGTCGACCGTGCGCAGGATCTCTTCGATCTGAGCGGGGATGCGGGAGAGTTCGTTCACCAGATGAAGAGACTCCTGATCGGTGATCTGACCGCGCACCTGGGCCAGATAGAGGGCCAGGGTGAAGAGGGCGGTTAGCTGGGCGGTAAAGGCCTTGGTGCTGGCCACGCCGATCTCCGGACCTGCGTTGGTGGTGATTACGCCCTCGGCCAGGCGCGTCACCGCGCTGCCCACCACATTGCAGATGGCCAGCGTCTTGGAGCCTTTGGCCATGAGCTCATGCTGGGCGGCGATGGTGTCCGCCGTTTCGCCGGATTGGGTAATGAGCAGGCCCAGGCCGCTGGAGTCCGGAATGGGATCGCGGTAGCGGTATTCGCTGGCGTAGTCCACATCGACGGGGAGGCGGGCGAGGCGCTCGATCATGAACTTGCCGGCCAGGCCGGCGTGCCAGCTTGTTCCGCAGGCGGCGATGGTGATGCCGGTGGCCGAGCGAAACTCCTCGGGAGTAATTCGCATTTCCGGCAGGAAGACCCGGCCCGAGTCCAGTGAGATGCGGCCCAGGGTGGTGTCGCGGACGGCGCGCGGCTGCTCGTTGATCTCCTTCAGCATGAAGTGTTTGTAGCCGGCCTTCTCAGCCTGGATGGGGTCCCAGGTGATGCGCTGTGGGTGCAGGGCGCGGGGTGAGCCGGCGAAGTCCGTGAGCGCGATGCCGGAAGCGGTCAACGTGGCCACTTCGCCGTCCTGGAGAAAATGAATCAGGCGAGTGTGATGGAGAATGCCAGGGACGTCCGAGGCCAGAAAGAACTCTCCTTCGCCGATGCCGAGGACAGCGGGTGGCCCCAGCCGGGCGGCGACCAGTTTGTCCGGCTCCGCAGCTGAGAGAACGCCGATGGCGAAGGCTCCGGTGAGACGGCTGACGGCGCGGCGCACCGCTTCCTCCAAGGGAAGGCTGGGGACTCCGGCAGACCGCAGGATTGTGTCGGCGGCGGTGGTCTCGGTGGTGGCAGCCTCGGCGGCCAGATCCGGCGCAGGTTGACGATCCAACTCGGCTTGACGATCCAATTCATCCTGGATGACGTGAGCGATGATCTCCGTGTCGGTCTCGCTGGCGAAGATATGGCCCTTGGCCAGCAGAGCCGTCTTGAGCTGCAGATAGTTTTCCACGATACCGTTATGCACCACCACCAGGGTTCCGCTGCCATCGCGGTGGGGGTGAGCATTCTCTTCCGTAGGGCGGCCGTGGGTGGCCCAGCGGGTGTGCCCGATACCGTAGGTTCCCTGGACCGGGTCCCGATCCAGGTTCCTGGCAAGGTTGTGCAGTTTTCCGGCGGCACGGCGAAGCTGGAGGGGATGGCCGCCGCCGGCTACGGCGATGCCCGCAGAGTCATATCCGCGGTACTCCAGACGGGCTAGTCCCTCCATGATCACGGGAACGCAAGCTTTGGGACCGATGTATCCGACGATTCCGCACATAGCTCAGAGTGTAGAGGAGATTGGGGCATTCGACGAGGGGGGCGGCACGTGCTTGGACCGCTTGTCGTGCCGCCGTCCTCAGTGGCGTCAACGCGCCCCATCTCCAAAGGGTGGTCTACCCTTCGGATTTCGTGGCTGGTTTGGAGGCTGAGGGGGACGGCTCAGAGCGAGAGGCATAGAGAAGGACGGCTGTGGAGGGTGGAACGGTGGAGAGCTTTTGATTGGTGGCGGGGGTTCGGAGCTGGACGTGACTGGAGCTGAGTGAAGCAGCGGTGAGGGTGGGACCCTGGCGGTAGAAGGGCAGGTCGATGTCGAGTGCTCGGGTGCGGTCTTTGTTGATGATGGCGACCAGGTGCTGCCCGGTGGGGAGTGTAGCGGCGTAGGCCGTGGCGTTGACGGGGCCGGGGTTGAAGTCGACGGGGAAGGCGGTGGTCCCGGCAAAGTGGCCGGCGAAGAGCATGCCGTAAGCGACGGGCTCGGCAACGTAATGATCGCCGATACGCGCGATGGGGGTGTAGAAGGGATGCGGGTGGAGGGCGGCTGCGGTCGGCTGGAGGAGGTCATCGCCGGGAAGATGGCCCCCCAGAGAGTTGCCGACGAATTTGCCGGTGCCGCCGTGCAGGTTGGCTCCGGCATAGCCGCGGCAGGCAAGATCCAGCAGGTAATCGGCGGCCCAAAGGGCAGAGGCGTAGACATCCGAGACGCCCGGTTTGCCGCCGCGATAACAGGTGTTGCCCTCGGTCATTCGATAAGGGACACTGGTGTTCTTGCCGGAGGAAAGACGGGCGGCAGCAGCGGCGATGTCCTTGGCCAACTCGGCGACACGCGCGTTCGGCGCCAGAATGAAGTCGATGTTCATTTTCGGATTCGAGGGCGGACCGCCGATGTAGTAGTGGTGGGTGAGGGCGGCGACCTGGGGAGCGTCAGAGAGAGAGAGCAGACGGTTGACCACGGCTGCATACCAGTCGGGGTTGCCGGCAGTGTCGGGAAGGCCGAAGCGGGCCGAGGGAAGGACGGCGCGGATCGCATCGGCTTCCGCCAGCCACTGGTCCATGTAAAGCTCCGGGGACCATGTTTTGGGATCGCGAACGTGATGGCCGAAGAGGTCCGGCTCGTTGCCAAGTTGGAAGTACTCCAGCTTGCCATGCTGCTGCGTGAAACCCAGGACCTGAGCGACGTAGGTGGCCTCGTCGGCCGCGCGACGGGGCGTGTTGGAGCCCAGGTTGATGCCGTAGATGCAGGTCCAGCCGGTGGCGCGGAGAAAACCGTGCAGATTTTGAATCGCCTCCGGCGTGATAGGGAAAGAGAGGTTCGAGGAGGGCTCGCCGAAGGGAACCTTGCGGGTGGGGGTCATGGGGGGCTTGGTGGCCGGCGTCGGCTTCCAGTAGCCGACGTCGGAGGTGTTGCCGCCGATGCGCAGAACGCCGTGCGGCGAGAGGGAGCGAAACTGCTCAATGAGGCCGGTGTTGCCGGGAGAGAAGAAGCTGGGGTCCACCAACTCATTGGTCTCATAGGAGAGACCGATGAAGTTCCCCGGAATGCGAGGTCCAGCTCCGCCCGGATGCAGCTTCAGGGTGGCGGAGACCGCCTCGCCCGGCGCGGAAGCCTGGGCGACGGCTCCAAGGCTGGGCAACGCCGCGGCTGCGGCAGAAGTGAGAAGGAAGCGGCGACGGTCCATCTGGTGCAAATGAGCTTTCATGCTTGCAAGGGTACGAGCAGACAGTTTCCGTTGGCAAATGGAAGAGCGCCACCATAATCCGTCGATAAGATTCCGAGGAGTCGACGGCAACGTGATTTTTCACCTCGGCGGGGAAGGGGATGCCGATCTGGCCTGCACCGCTGGGGCGCCGGAGAGACGAATC
>DAHWOF010000177.1 GCA_027335345.1 Granulicella sp.
GAATGCACCTGACTCGAAATCAGACATAGTCGCAAGGCTATCGGGGGTTCGAATCCCTCACTCTCCGCCATTTTCCCCTTTTCAGAAGGACTAGGCAAAAGAGGAACGACCTCACAAGCTAACCGGTCACTCCCACAGGTCTCTTCCCTGCTTCTTGTACGCGATCGTGCAGCTTACCGCAGACGCGATGGAAGCTCCTGCCAGTGCAGGTCCGGTGAACGCCGATGAGGCCGCCAATCGCCAGTTCTGCGTGACGACATCTTTGAGCGTCAACCTTAGGAAAGGGTACAGCGGCTTCAAACGATGCGGAGGTCTGGCGGTCTGAACCATCCTGAGAGCGCCTCTCCATGGCGAGCAGGATAGAGGGAGGGGTATGATTCTAGCGCGGAGTGCGGGTGTTGCCGGCGCACAAGATCTACGGCAGAACGGCTGGTAAGCGCCGGAGGCGAGCCAAGTAAACGATCAATGCTTCCCTGCTTCAGCGTTCCTGTGAGCCACGCTGGCCAGCTTTGCCTCAGCCACACGCGTGACGGCATTGGCTTTGTCGTACTTCTCCGGATCGTCTCCGGCTTGCTCCCACAACTCGACTCCGTGGCGCAACTCCGCCTGGACCTGTTCCGGGTCGATCTCGTCCAGAGGCATGGCGACTTCCGCCAGGATGGTGACCCGCTCAGGCAGAACTTCCGCACACCCCCAAGCCACGAAAAAGGTTTGCTCACCCGCCGAGCCACCATGCAATCGGACCTCGCCGGAACCCAGCTCCGCCAACAGGGGAGCAGCGCCGTAAAGCGTCTCCAGGTATCCGGACATCGATGGCAACTCAACCGCCTCCGCAGTTGCATCCAGCAGCACTCGATCCGGCGTCACCAGCCGCACGGCAAGCAGCCCCGCATTTGTTCCAACCTCAGCCATGTGTTGTCTGCCCTCTACAATCTGCGATCCGTCTCTGGAATTTTGCTGGAAAACAGGACTCCAGACAGGAAGCCATTCAATTCCATTGCGTCCCTCTGGTTACCGTTCCACAATCTGCTGCGCCGCGCTGGGCTACACTTGGACCCATCCTCAGTCGAGTTCTACGCGATAGCCTTCAACTTTTCCGCTGCCTTGAGGACATCCTCAATGCCGCCTTTCAGATAGAAGGCCTGCTCTGGAATCTCATCGTGCTTGCCCTCAATGATCTCCTTGAAGCTACGTACGGTGTCATCCACCTTGACATAAGCTCCCGGGATGCCGGTGAAAACCTCGGCCACGTGAAAGGGTTGGGACAGGAAGCGCTGCACCTTGCGAGCGCGCGAAACCGTGAGCTTATCCTCTTCGGAGAGTTCATCGATACCCAGGATTGCGATGATGTCCTGCAGATCTTTGTAGCGCTGCAGAATCTTCTTGACGCCCTGAGCGACATCATAGTGTTCCTGACCGACGATGCGCGGAGAGAGGATGCGCGAGGTGGAAGCCAGAGGATCGACCGCCGGATAGATACCCAGCTCCGAGAGCGGACGGGACAACACGGTAGTTGCATCCAAGTGGGCGAAAGTGGTCGCCGGGGCGGGATCGGTGAGGTCGTCGGCAGGAACGTAGACGGCCTGCACGGAAGTGACGGAACCTCTCTTCGTAGAGGTGATTCTCTCCTGCAACTCGCCCATCTCGGTGGCCAGATTCGGCTGGTAGCCCACGGCTGACGGCATGCGACCGAGCAGCGTAGAGACCTCCGAGCCAGCCTGGGTAAAGCGGAAGATGTTGTCAATGAACAGGAGCGTGTCGGCGCCCTCCACGTCACGGAAGTACTCGGCCACTGTCAAACCCGTGAGAGCCACCCGTAGACGAGCTCCGGGCGGTTCGGTCATCTGCCCATAGATCAAGGCGGCCTTGCTCTTGGAGAAGTCCTTGAGGTCAATGACGCCGGACTCTTGAAACTCATGCCACAGGTCGTTGCCCTCGCGAGTGCGTTCCCCGACTCCAGCGAAGACGGAGAAACCGCCGTGCTTCATGGCGACGTTGTTGATCAACTCCTGGATGATGACGGTCTTGCCCACGCCGGCGCCGCCAAACAGACCAATCTTTCCTCCCTTGAGGAAGGGCTGGATGAGGTCGATCACCTTGACGCCGGTCTCAAACATCTCCTCGGAGGTTGACTGCTCTTCAAAGGAAGGCGCCTGGCGATGAATGGGCATATGCACCTTGGCGTTCACCGGCCCCAACTCATCCACGGGCTCGCCCAAAACATTCAGCACCCGGCCCAGGGTCTCCCGACCCACAGGCACCGTAATGCCGGCTCCGGTATCGATCGCCTGCATGCCCCGCACCAGGCCCTCGGTGGCGACCATGGCGATGCAGCGCACCCGGCCCTCGCCCAGGTGCTGCTGCACCTCGACGACCACGTCTAAGGGCTTCGGTACCTGGAAGCCTTCGCTCACGATACGCAGCGCCTGGAAGATGGGAGGCATATGCGTCTCGTCGAATTGCACGTCAACGGCCGGGCCGCTGATGCTGATCACTTTGCCGATGTTCTGTCTCTCTGCCATAGGTCTCTTTCGTAAGATTGCGTCTTTGGTTAAAGCGCTGCCGCGCCGCTGACAATCTCGATAATCTCTTTGGTAATGGCCGCCTGCCGCGCGCGGTTCATCGTGAGCGAGAGCTGCTCAATCAACTCTTCAGCGTTTTTAGTAGCGGCATCGGTGGCCGTCATACGCGCCGCGTGTTCCGCCGCAATGGACTCCAGAATAGCGTGGAAGATCTGGGTGGTGACGTAGCGCGGCATCAAAAAACGAAAGATACGGTCCGGAGATTGATCGAAGATGTAGTCCACATTGGCTGTACCAAACAGCTTGGCCTCCCGCTCATAGGCCGACTCCCCAGGAAGAGTCAGCGGCACGCCGGACTTTCTGGCCGCGCTGCCGGCAGCCTCCTTCTGCTCTTCGGTCATCTCTTCCATCACCGTCATCTCGTGGGAGCCAAGCTTGCGGATAGGGAGAAGTTTTTCCACCACGACCCGCTGCGAAATGACCGACTTGAACTCGTTGTAGACGATGTAGACGGAGTCAATCTCCGCGCTCCCATAACGCGCAATGATGGAGTCTGTCAGGGTCGCAATCTCGGAGATGTTGGCCTTCACCAGCAGCGTCGGGTGCTCAGCGGCTATCTCAACGGGCGCTGCGCGATGCCGGATCTCTTCAATATGCCGCGCCAGATCGTTGTCGTAGCGATCTTCCTTGTGCTCGTAGACGGCCATCGGCACGCTCTTCTTGTAGAACGCTATAGCCTTCTTTCCAATCGGTTCGAGATCGACGTTCTGGCCCATCGCGCGCCTCTCCTGGATGAACCGCTGAGCCGCCTTGCCGATGTTGGCATTGAAGCCTCCGGCGAAGCCTTTGTCGCCGGCGATGACCAGCACGAGCACGTTGTTCTCTGCCCGCTCCATGAGCAGCGGATGCATGATCTTGCCGGCTTCTTCGTTGTACAGATCACTGCGCCGCACCACCGAATCCAGAACACTGGCCAGCATCTGCGCATAGGGGCGCGCCTGCAATGCATGCTCTTGAGCGCGGCGCAGCTTGGCCGCTGAAACCATCTTCATGGCCTTGGTAATCTGGCGCGTGTTCTTCACGCTGCGGATGCGTCGCCGTAGATCCAGTACGTTTGCCATTCGTCCCTATGCTCGCTGTTGCGCGTCTACTGCTATGCCTTGATGCCGGCGGTCTGCTTGCGACCGGCCAAAAAGTCTGTCTTGAACTCACGGGTAGCGTCGGCCAGACGTTTGCGAAGATCGTCGTCCAGCGCCTTCTTGCGCGTAATGTCCGCCAGAATATCCGGGTGAGCTGCTTCAAGAAAGGGAAGGTAGCCATCCTCAAAGGCGCGCAGATCGGCCACCTCCAGATCGTCCAGCAGCCCCTGGGTACCCGCGAAGAGAATCGCCACCTGTTGCGCAGCCGTGAGGGGCGCGAACTGCGGCTGCTTCAGGAGCTCGGTGAGGCGAGCGCCGCGGTTGAGCTGGTTCTGGGTAACCTTGTCCAGATCCGATCCGAACTGAGCAAAGGCCGCCAGTTCGCGGTACTGTGCCAGATCCAGCTTAAGAGTGGATCCTACCTGTTTAGTGGCCTTGATGGCGGCCGCAAAGCCCACGCGCGACACTGAGAGACCGACGTTTACCGCCGGACGGATGCCGGAGTTGAACAGGTCGGTTTCGAAGAAGATCTGTCCGTCGGTAATGGAGATGACGTTGGTGGGAATGTAAGCCGACACGTCGCCCGCTTGGGTCTCAATGATCGGAAGCGCCGTCAGCGAACCTCCTCCCAGCTCTGGAGACATCTTCGCGGCGCGTTCCAATAAACGAGAGTGCAAGTAGAAGACATCCCCCGGATACGCCTCACGGCCGGGCGGACGGCGCAGCAGCAAGGAGATCTCGCGATAGCTTGCAGCATGCTTGGAGAGATCGTCGTAGATGATCAGCGCGTGGCGGCCGTTGTCGCGGAAGTACTCTCCCATGGCGCAGGCGGCAAAGGGAGCAAGATACTGCATCGGCGCCGGCTCCGAGGCCGTTGCCGCCACCACAATAGTGTAAGCCAGCGCCCCGTACTGGTTCAGGGTCTCCACCACGCTGGCCACGGAGGAACGCTTCTGCCCAACAGCGCAATAGATGCAGATCAGGTCATTCTTAGCGGAGTTGATGATCGTATCCAGAGCCACAGCGGTCTTGCCCGTCTGGCGGTCGCCGATGAGAAGCTCGCGCTGACCCCGGCCGATGGGAATCATGGTGTCGATCGCCTTGATACCCGTGGCCATGGGCTCGGTCACCGACTGCCGAAAGATCACGCCGGGGGCCAGCCGTTCCACAGGAAGGAAGGTATCGGTCTGAATGGGGCCCTTGTCGTCTATGGGCTGGCCAAGAGCGTTCACCACGCGACCGATAAGAGCATCTCCAACCGGCACGGACATGATCCTGCCGGTGCGCTTGACTTGATCCCCTTCTTTGAGTTCGCTGAAATCTCCCAGAATGACGGCGCCCACATGGTCCTCGTCCAAATTCATGGCGAGGCCGGAGACTCCGTGCGGAAACTCGATCAGCTCCCCTGCCATGACCTTGTCAAGCCCGTGAACGCGTGCGATCCCGTCACCCAGGGAGATGATGGTTCCCACCTCATCCACCTGGATGCGCTGCTCGTAGTTCTCGATCTGCTGGCGCAGCAGTTCGGTGATCTCATTTGCCTGAATCTTTGCCATGGAGTTCCTTTTCCCTTGCGTCCTTCTAATGCTTATCTTTTCCGACTGTGGTTTGCTTCTTTGGTATTTGCATGGCCTACCCGCGCGATGGAAGCTCGACGCGACCGGCTAGGCTCCCGCCGCGATGAGGCGACTTTTGAGCTGCAGCAGTTGTCCGCGAATTGATCCATCGTAGACCTTGGAGCCTACGGTAATGACGGCTCCGCCCAGCAACGCCGAGTCTTCGCGGTAGGTCGCGCGTACCTGGCGCTGACCCGTCAAATTTGCAATCTTCTCCTCCAGCAGCTTGCGGTTGTCCTGGTCCAGCGGCAAAGCGCTGACGACATCGGCCTCCGCAATCCCAGCTTCCTGCTCCGCCAAGGCGGCATAGGCGCGCAGCATGCCGCGCAGATCCTCCAGGCGCTGGTGATGGATCACCACAGCCAGGAAGTTGCGCGAAGCAGTCTCCAAGCCCAGCTTAACAGCCAATCCGTCCAACACCTTGAGCTTCTGGCCCTCAGGAATGGAAGGGTCTGCCAACGCTTGGCGAAGCTCTGAACTCTGCTCCAGCGTATCGGCGAAGTCATTCAACTGGCCCTGCACGGTCACCCAGTTCAGCTTCCGTTCCGCGACGACTGCAGCCAGAGCACGCGCATAGCGAAGATCGATTGCCGCCATCAGTTGTTGCTCCCTTCACCCAGCCTGCGGGCAAAACTCTCCACGAGCCGACGGTCGGACTCAGCAGACACCACCAGTTTGCGCTCAGCCTGCTCGATGGCCAGCTCGGCAGCGTAGCGTTGCAACTCGCGGCGAGCGGCATGGGTGGCGCTTTGAATCTCAGCCTCGGTAGCGGCCAGGATCTTCTCCTTCTCCTCTTCGACGCCAGCCTTGATCAACTGCTCGTCCTGGAGACTGTCAGCCTCCATCCGCAGACGAATCGCCTCTATCTCGGCATCCAATCTCGACAGCCTCTCTTCAACCGACCGGAGCCGAGCCGCTGCCTCCTCGGTGACGGTCCGCGCCTCCGTGAATCGCGCCTGAATGGTCGCATTACGGCGGCGGAAGGCCGCTGGCAACAGCTTGAGAAGACCGTATCCAATCCCGCATCCCAGCAGCAGGAGATTGATGATCTGGAAGAAGTGGGATGCGGTCTCAGGCTTCATGCCCAGCATCGCGCCCAGCTTCACCACCGGCGGCGAAAGCCAATATTGATCGATGTCGCTAGAGGAAGAAGAAGAAGAAGAAGAAGAAGAAGAATCACTTGACGGCGATAGCCCGGGGCTGCCGGCAGCAGGGTGGTCCTGCGCTGCCGTTGCCGCCTGGGTAGCGGATTGGATTGCAGGCTGGGTCGAGGCCTGGGCGCTCAGCGAGCGCGCGCCAGACAACAAAAGAACCAGCCCAAGGGCGACCGTCAGCGAGCGGCGCACAGCTAATTCGAGACTGAGTGCTGCAAGACCATGATGGCGTTTCACTGGCGAGCCTCCGAAAACCCGGGGCCGGGCGGAAGCACCGCACGCAAAATCTGCTCACTCAAAAACCCAGCCGACTCCTGCATCTGCCGGCGCGCGCCTTCGGCCATGCCTTCGATCTCCTGCCGGGCGACACGGATCCGCTCCTGCGCAGCGGCTCGGGCACTCTCCATCGCCTGATCCCGCTCTGCCTGCCATTGCTGGCGCTTGCGCTCCCGTGCTGCCATCAGCTCATTGCGGGCTACGCGAAGCTTCTCTTCGTAATCCGCGATCTTTGCCTCGGCAGCTGCCATGGCCTCGCGCGCCTTTTCCACCGCTCCGGCGGTGCGGGCATGGCGTTCGGCCAGCGTCTTCTCCAAGGGCTTCCTCACCAGCGGGCCATAGGCTGCCACCAGCAACAGGAAGAAAACCATGGTCGGCACAGAGCCGAGCACGAGACCGCCAAGTTGATGCAATATGTCCATGAGATTCCGAATTCTTCCGTAGACACCGCTCCTGCAATCGGATCAGGCCAACATCCTCGCTGCTGAGGATTCGCTCAAGCCGTCTAAATTGTTCTAATTTGTTTCCCTTCCTTTGTAGCAAATCTGGCCTTTGAAAGTCTAGGATTGGCTGAAATGAAAACATTGGCGATTACCGCGTGAAGGTGCGCTCCACTTGAAAGGGTTGGTCTAAGAACAGAGTCGGGGCCTGGGCGCCACCCGGTCCGCTGCCAACCTCCGTTTGCCTCTTCCTTGCTGCGCATGGTTGCCAGCCCCGCCCGGCAACGGACAGGGCCTGCCCGGCGGCCGCAGCTCGCCTCACGAAATCAGCCCATAATCGCCCAATTTCCCATTTTTCTTCTCGCCAGACCGGCTGCGGGAGTACACTATAGCTACCATCCTGAGACCCATTCCGGGTCGTGCAGGCCGCGTGATCTGGGGACACCACCTCCGCTCCCCAGTCAGGCGGCCTGTAGTAGTTAAAGTCACAATTCGGAAACGGCAGGCGATCTGGAAGCGCTCCGATAGACACGATAGCGCTCCAGCAGGGAGCTTGGTCCGACGACCTCCATATACACTACGTTCTCCTCAAACCGCTGGCCAGTGATCGTGGCTCCCCTCTCTAACGCAGCAATGACCCGGCCCTCCGCCTGCGGGATGCAAAACTCCGCAGTTTGGAGAGGATCGGCAATCAGAACCTCATCGATGGCCCGGAGCAGCCCCTCTAGACCCGCGCCAGTGAGGGCAGAGACAGCGACCGTCGCGGAGTGTTGCTCGCCCGGCCGCGCTACAGACTCTTCCGGAAGCAGGTCGATCTTGTTGAGAACATACAGGCTCGGCTTGTTCCTGACTCCTAGTTCGGAGAGAACCTCCTCCACCTGGGCGCGCTGCTCCTCCAGGTTTGGGCTGGCTGCATCCTGAACATGCAACAAGAGTTCCGCACGCTCAACCTCCTCCAGGGTGGCCCTGAAGCTGGTAACCAGAGCATGGGGAAGATTGCGGATGAATCCCACCGTATCGGAGAGCAAGACCTTGCGCCGTGAAGGCAGATTGAGTTGACGCAGCTTGGGGTCCAGCGTGGCAAACATGCGCTCGGACGCAAGCACCTCTCCTCCCGTCAAAGAATTGAAAAGAGTAGATTTGCCGGCATTTGTATAGCCCACCAGGGCAACCGTAGGGACCGGCGCCGCCTCGCGCCGGCCACGTTGCTGACGGCGGATTCGGCGCACCGCCTCCAGTTGCTGCCGGATACGGTCAAGACGCAGATTGATCTTTCGCCGATCTGTCTCGAGCTGGGTCTCTCCCGGCCCGCGGGTCCCAATGCCTCCCCCGGTCTGAGACATCGTCTTTCCTCGCCCGGCAAGCCTGGGCAACTGATATTCGAGCTGAGCCAACTCGACCTGCAACTGCCCTTCGCGAGTCCGAGCATGGTGCGCAAAGATGTCCAGGATCAACTGCGTACGGTCAATCACGGTACAAGGCAGACGAGCTTCGATATTGCGCGCCTGGGTCGGAGTCAGATCGTGATCAAAAAGAACCAGGCTGGCGCCGGTGGAGGCCACGGTAGCCACAATCTCGTCCAGCTTCCCACTACCCACCAGGGTGGCCGGGTCGGGCCGGGCGCGGCGCTGGATGAGCACGGCGGCGATAGTGGCGCCGGCCGAGCGGGCCAACTCCTGGAACTCGGCCAGGGATGCATCAAAGTCGAGATCGGAAGCACTTCGGGCGGCCAACCGCCGGCTTGCGAGCGGCTGGGCGGATTCGACCGAGCGATCCAGAGAGCTGTCACAGCGATCCGGCTTTTCTTCTTCCCCAGTCCAAGCTCCCCGCTCCAAGATAGCTGCCGCCTGACGAGCCTGCTGCGCAGCAAGCGAAGGACGAAAACGATCGGAGGTAAACTCAACGGCGACCAAAACAGCGCTCTCGCGCGAGGCCCTTTGGCGGGAACGAAGAAGATTGCGCTCAATGGCTTCGCGGCTGGCTTGAACTTTGGACGCCGGACTTTTGAACCCCACTGTCATGGGCACCTGATACCATTATCGGCTTTGCTGCGCATCCCGCGACGGGCGTGTGGCGGCGTTTTTCCTTCCACTCCATCCGTCGTGTCTGCTGGGCCGTGGAAGTTGCGGAAGATGCTCACAGAGGGTGCGGTATTGGGCGGCGCCTGCACTGTGCAGATACGTTAGCCTTCTGCAATCTCCAATCTCCTGCGCCAATCGTGGGACAAGGGGCGCCAGAACTGAGGTGGCTGCCGGCGAAAAACGGCATAGAGATCCATCCGCGGACAAGGTTTGTCCGCGGATCACCTTCCGCACGCCAGCGGCGATGGCCAGGAACCAACTCCGTGTGGCAGGGGCGTGGATCTAGCTGTTCGCAGTTCCTGTTGCCGGCTGCGGATTCTCTTGATGGACCGGCGCGATGGACCGGCTCTCGCCGCGCGTTTCCACACTCCCACCTGGGCGGCCGCTTACAACCGTCGAGATGGCGTGTTTGAAGATCAACTGCTCCTGAAAGTTGTTCTCCAGTAAAACCGAGTATTTATCAAAGGAACGGATCTTGCCTGTCAGCTTCACGCCGCTGACCAGGTAGATCGTAATGGGGCTCTTGTCCTTGCGGACCGTATTCAGGAACGTGTCCTGAATATTTTGTGCCGGCTTGGAATCCATGGGCCGATCTCCTCGTATCATCGCACTCAACCATATTCTTGAAATTCCGCGTCGGAAGCTCGCGGTCGAACCCTGCAGCCAAACAGACTTGCATTCTTCACCTTAAACGTCTTGGACCCATTCTTACAAGGGCATCGAAGATCGGACAGCTCCGCCACGGACAGAGATTTACGATGGAAGGGATGAACCCGACCGATCTCGTGCCCAAACAGCTTGCTGTTCCCATGCTTGACTTCAGTCGCGAGTTCGCCGAGATCCGCTCCGAGGTTCTGGCGGCCATCACGAGCGTATGCGAGTCCCAGCGCTTTATTCTGGGGCCGGAGGTGGCCCGCTTTGAAGAGGAGGCCGCTCTGGCCTGCCAGGTACGGTTCGCGGTGGGGTGCGCCAGCGGCACGGATGCCCTTTGGCTGGCGTTGGCTGCACTACGGATCGGGCCTGGGGATTCGGTGGTGACCACGCCCTTCAGCTTTTTTGCCACCGTAAGTTCCATTCTTCGAGCTGGGGCGACTCCAATTCTGGCCGATATCGATGAGAAGACCTTCAACCTCTCACCCAGTTCCTTAGAGCAAACGCTGGCCCGAACGCCGGGAGCCGCGGCCTGCGTCATGCCGGTTCACCTCTATGGCCAGTGCGCCGATATGGCCGCGTTGGGAGCGCTGCGGAACCGAACCGGGTTCAAGCTGGTTGAGGACGCGGCGCAGGCCTTTGGCGCCTCCTGGGACGGCGTTCGAGCCGGAGGATTGGGCGATGCGGCGGCGTTCAGCTTCTATCCCACCAAGAACCTGAGCGCCTTTGGCGATGCGGGGATGGTTACCACCCGTGACCCCGCGGTTGCAGAGCGGGCCGCCATGTTGCGTGCCCACGGAATGCGAAACCGCTATTTCCATGACGAGGTGGGCTGGAACTCCCGGCTCGATGCCCTGCAGGCCGCAGTCCTTAGAGTCAAGCTGCGGCGGGTGGAAGCGGGAAATCAGCGCCGGCGGGAGCTGGCGGATCTCTACCGCCAGAGGTTTACCGCTGCGGGCCTGGTCGGGGAAACTACGGCGGATGGAGTCGTACTTCCCTTCACTGATCCGCGCGCGGTGCATGTCTTTCACCAGTATGTGATCCGCGCACCAAGGCGGGACGCGCTGCGCGAGGCTCTCAGCGCGCAGTCGATTGGCTCAGAGATCTACTACCCGCAGCCGCTCCACTTGCAGAAAAGCCTGGAGATATTGGGCTATCGCAGGGGTGACTTCCCCCACAGCGAACGGGCAGCAAAGGAGGTCCTGGCGCTGCCGATCTATCCCGAGCTTCGGGAGGAAGAACTGGACAGCGTGGTGGCGGCGGTGCGCCGGTTTTACGCCTGAGAGAGCACCGCGAAAGAGCCTGCGAGAGAGATTTTGCTCTGGGGGTCCGCAAGCTGAACCGCTCCGATCGGCTGGGGCATGGGGACGTTGGGAGACCACTCTTACCGAAGCCGCATCGGAGGTCCTCCAATGCCTCAGTCGCTTCGGGCGCATCAGCCCCGGCGGCGCCTCTTGGCTACCTTTGCCTTCTTTATCATTGCGTCAGGATGGGCCTCTGCGGGCGGTGGCGCGCCCGGAGCGAGGACACGGCGGCAGATATTCCCTTCCAAACGCCAAGTCTCATCAACGGTACGACCGGGATGGAAGAGGCCGGTGGTGGGATCAGGGACCGGAAGGGCTTCTCCGGCCGCCAGCACGCGATAGGTAAACGTCGGCAGCTTCTCGGCAGCTTCCGCTCCCTTGCCATAGGGATCGGCGCGGAGCGCGATATGGAGCGGCAGATAGCCGGCGATGTTGCGCTCCGCGAAGCCCGTCTCGTAGCGATGCTTCCTGACGTTCCATACGAAGACGCGGACCTGGTTAAAGTCAAAGGGCAGGCCCGATTGGTAAGGCGCCAGGACGGCAAGATACTCCGGAATACTGGCGACCGCCTTCCCATTATCAAGAACCCCCGAGTTGGGGTCGTCGACGTTGGCGAGGAGATAAGCGGCTACGATCCGCTGGCCATTGGCGTAGCGGAGGAGAGCGTCAGGAGCGGAGACATCCACCAGCCCCCCGTAGATCCAACCGGTTTGGCCCTTGGCGTCGCGGACTAGCCACCAATCCTCCATAACGGGCGCGGGAGGCGCTCCATTCTTCTGGATTGAAGTCGGCGCTGGGGTCCCCGGAGAGACAGGCTTGGGGACGGAGGCTCGCTCCAGGAGGCTGAGAGGCGTGGACTCAGCCAGGAGGTACAGGTGATCGGTCGCCCGGCCAGGGGCCACATGAAGATAGGCCTCATCGCTTGTGCTGGCGGTTGCGATGACCGGATCGCTCTGGTTCGCTTGCCGGAGGGCCTCGAACTGGTCTTCCAACTTCTGAGAAGCGGTCAATCTCTCCTCGATCCAGCCAACTTCGCCGCGCGGCGAGCGAACCTTGAGCCAGCGGCGCTCCCGCTCTAATACGACCAGGCGTTCTCCGTTGGAGACCATTCCCGTACGATTGGAGACAGCAGCGACGCGGTCCCTCAGAAAGGTCTGCTGGGCAGTGACGTAGACAAAGTTGGCCGGCGGTGGTTGGCGCAGGCGGGAACAGCCGGCGAGGCTCCAGCAGAAACCGACCAGCATCGCGATCGATAAGATCCGAGCCCTGCGGCGCAAGTCGTTTGCCGGACGGTGAAGAAGCTGTTTCGTCTGCTTCCAGGGAATTTGCTGCATGAAAAGTGACGCCTTTGGTGAAATCTCATCGGCCTACCCAAAGTTGGATGGAGGTCGGACGGATAAGCTCTCTTTGAGAGTAACGCGATGCGCAAGGAATCAGGGGGTGGAGAGCGTGGTTCCCTTCTGCCGCCTTGGGACTGACGGCGAGCGCCTGATAGCGAAGCTCAAGCTATTGAGTAAGCGCCAGGGCTACGGGAACCTCGGGAGAGGTACCCGTGCCTTCCGAGGCGGCCTCGGTCAGCACTCCGCCGGAACCGATGGTATAGAGCTCGACGCCGTTGGTGGCGCTGTATCCGGCGGCGACAAGATAGCCGCTGGTGCTGTCCACGCTCAGCGCGCTGACCGTGGGCGGGCCGGGGAAAGGCGAGCCGTTGATGGCCGTCAACGCGGCATCCGTGCCGATGGAGAACGCGCTGATGGTGCCGTCCGTCAGGTTGCCGACGTAGACGTAGGTGTAGTCCGGATTGATGGCGACGGCGTGCGCGCCGTTACCAGTGGTATAGGTGTTCAACAGAGTAGGAACGCCGACAGCGGTCGCGGAAAAGACCTCAAGACCGGCAGTACCCGCGAGGTAGATATTGTTATTCTCGTCCACCGCAGCTCCGAAGATGCCGCTGGCGTCGGTGACGGGAGAGATCAGCGTGGACGGCGTGGCAATACCGGTGGTGGTGTCAAAGGTAAAGGTATTCGCGCCGCCTGTGCCGAGGGTAACCACGATGAAGTCCCCACTGGGAGCCACGACCACTTGCGTGGGCGTGACGATTCCGGTAGACGTGCCAGAGACGGGGTAGGTATCGATAAAGGTAAGTGCTCCCGTAGATGGGTTGATGGAGTACTCCTCCAGGGTGGTGCCATCCGTATCCAGGGCAAAGAGCCAGCTTCCATCCGGAGAGATGGCCAGCGAAGTGACGCTCTCACTCACCAGCGGAGTGCCGCTGTCGAGGATGCCAAGAGCGCCGCTCGTAATGGAGTAGCCGTAAAGAAAGCCCTCAGTGAGTTCAGAGTCCGTGGCGGCGAACAGAAGGCTGTTGCCAGGGTCAACCACCATCGCAGAGGGCGGGTATTGGAAGTCGAAGGGAGATCCGGAAATCGCGTTCAGAGTGCTGCCGGAGATGGCGTAGCCATCCACATTGTTTTCGGAGATCGCGTCGTTGGAGACGTAGACAAAATCAGAGGAGTTGCTGTTTGTGGTGGTGCTCGTGCTGGTGCTGGTGCCAGTGCCAGTGCTCGTGCCAGTGCTCGTGCCCGTAGCGGAGGTGCAGGTCGTGGTCACGGTGGTGGTCACCGTCTCTGTGGGTGTGGAGCTGGTGTTTGTCGTGGTTCCGGCGACGCAGGGACAGTCTGACTTGCCTTCGCAGGAGAAGAAGCCTTTGCAACCGGTGAGCAGCAGCGCAAGACCGGAGAGCAGAAGAAGGGCGCTTGCGTGGGTCAAGGGGGATCGAAAGGCAGCGCTGCGAGGGGCTGACGCCATAGTTTTGAGACTCTCCAGAGTCCGGAGGCACGGTCGGAACGCTCCGGGATAGATCCATTGTTACAGGTACAGCCTGACGGGTGGCTCTTTATGATAGGACGATTGGCAGGCGCAAGGGTTACGTGAGAGGGCAAAAACCTATGCACTCCCCAGACGGTTCGGCATGCCAAGACCAACAGAAAGCCGGAAACCGCCCCCGAGCCCGGCCAATGGCTTCGCGGCCAGGAGCCGGCACAGCCCCGATGAAAAGGCAGGGCAACCCGCCCGGAAACTCCGGGGGCGTCCCTTCCGAACGGGGGTAGAACAGGCGGAGAGCGGCCTTGACAGAGTGGAAAGATTCACACCTACCCCTGTCTGACTCCAAAGCCGTATCATCAAAGGCAGTATGCCGAGTTTTCCTGACAGCATCTTCCTTTTCGTTCTGGCGCTGCTTCTGTTTGGCCCCAAGCGTCTGCCAGTGCTGGCTCGGGAGTTGGGCAAGTGGGTGGGAGAGTTCCGGCGCGCCTCCAATGAGTTCAAGATGCAGATGGAAGAGGAGTTGCGGTTGAGCGAACAGGCGGAGCGCAACAAGCAGATTGCTGCGATCGCCGCAGCCGCGCCGGCGCCTTCCCCCATGGCGGCTGCAGAAACCGAGACTGTGGCGGAGAAGTTGATCCCGGATGCGTCTGAGACGGAGACCGATTTAATCGCGGACGAAGTATCAGATCCAATGGGCCCTACTGGGGAAAGCCCCACGGAGACCACCCCAAGACCGGACTTTCCCCTGGATCAACCGGAGGCGGCGGAGAATCAGCCGGAAGTGCTGCCGATCGCGGTTTCGGGAGATCTGAAGATCATGCCCCCCAGGACGGGCCTGCCGCTGCCCCAGCATCCAGTTCCTTCACCAGCGCAGGATGCAGGAACCGCCAGCCAGGAGTCGCCGCTGGGAGATCTGATTGAACCGCAGGAGCGCAAGACGCCGGCCCGCCCGCCAGCCATCGTGGAGACGTCCCCGGCATCAGCACCACCGGATGGCGAGCTCCCCCCTGGCGATGCTGTGCCCATGACGGAGGCAACTCTCCATGCCGACTGACTTGATTGATCGCGCCAGAACGGCGGTGCATGACCGCGCCGAGCTTCCCGGAATGACGCTGATGGAGCATCTGGAGGAACTGCGAACCCGGCTGCTGTGGATCTTTGGGTATCTGGCTGCGGGATTCGTGGTGGCTTGGCTGCTACGCAACCAGATGGTGGGGTACATTCAGAAACCGCTGCTGGATATCGGGCTGAAGATGACCATGACGCATCCCACCGATGCGATCAACTTCTTCGTCAAAACCTCTCTTGTGGGGGGCGCGATCCTGGCGTCGCCGTTCATTCTCTACCAGGTGTGGTTGTTTATCGCGCCGGGCATGTACTCGAACGAAAAAAAATTCGTGCTGCCCTTCATGGCAGCTACAGTGGGCTTGTTCCTGGCGGGAACATGGTTTGGCTATCGCTATGTCCTGCCCGGCGCCATGGTCTTTCTGGTCCAGGACTTCGGCAAGAACTTTACCCACATGATCACGATCGACGATTACACCGGCTTCTTCCTGGCCGTGATTCTAGGGCTGGGCATCACCTTTGAGCTGCCAATTCTGATCTTCTTTCTGTCCCTGTTTGGGATTGTGGATGCGAAGTTTCTCTTGAAGCACTTCCGTTATGCCATCATGGCCATCTTTCTTGTGGCCGCGGTGATCTGTCCGGATCCCAGCCCGGTGGGCATGTGCCTGTTCGCCTCGCCCATGCTGGCTCTGTACTTCGTAGGGGTTGGGGTGGCGTTCTTTGTGCATCCGGACCGGCGCAAGAAGAGACAGCAGAAGAAGGACGCTGCGAAGGGAACGGTTTAGAGGATGCGTTGGCTCTGTGTGTTGATGCTGTGGGCTGTCTTGCCTGGGATGGCGCCGGCTGGCCATGCGCAGGACGGCGCTGTGAGCGGACGCGAGGTTCTGCGCCTTACGCAGGAGTATCTAGACGCGGCGCCGAAGAGGTACATCGGATCCCCAGGGCATGCGGCGGCGGAGGCCTTCATCAGAGACCACTTCAAGCCGGAGTTGGCCAAAGGAGACTTTGTCGACGACCGCTTTACCGCGCTGACCCCAATCGGGCCGCTGACCATGCACAACCTGATCGTGAAATTCCCCAGCATCTCGCCAACCAAGAGGCGCGGCATCATCGTCCTGGCTTCGCACTATGAGACCAACTACTGGCTGAAGGACATCCATTTTGTGGGCGCCAACGATGGGGCTTGCACCACTGCGCTGCTGATCGCGCTGGGAGAGTACTATCGCCTGCACCCGCCGCAGGGCTATTCAGTCTGGCTGCTGTTTACCGACGGCGAGGAGTCGATCAACAAGGAGTGGACGGATCGCGATTCGCTCTATGGCTCGCGGCATATGGCGGCCGAGTGGTCCGCCGATGGAACCATCGGCCGCATCAAGGCCTTTGTGCTGGCCGACATGATCGGCTGGAAGAACCTGAATATTGACCGGGAGACCAACTCCACGCCTTGGCTGCTGGAGCTTCTGGCCAAGGCAGGCAGAGAGACCGGGCTCTCCCGATACCTCTTCAAACATTCATTGGCCATCGAGGATGACCATCTTCCGTTTTTGGAACGGGGCGTGCCATCGCTGGACTTGATCGACTTCGAGTATGGAACACCCTCCGATCCGGAGGCCTATCACCATACCGAACAGGACACGATGGACAAGCTGAGCGCCACCAGCCTTCAGGTTTCGGCGGATCTGTTTCTGGAACTGGTGAAGCTCATCGATCAACGGCAATGAAAGGCTTCAGCGACAATTGAGATCTCCGCGCCTCAGGCAAGCGGTTAGCCTGCATATCTCACACGGCGACAGTTGAAGGGGAAAGTCAGCGGGCAAAAATATAACTGGAAAGGCCGTCTTTTCTGTGGCATAACTACGTTGTCAGAGCGTAGTTTTCGCCGTGTGGAGGCAGCCTTTCCCATGACAGAG
>DAHWOF010000184.1 GCA_027335345.1 Granulicella sp.
GCGACGGATAGGCGTGATCACCACCTCGCGCGCGGATTACAGCCATCTTTACTGGCCGCTGCGCGAACTTGATCGCCATCCCAACGTTGAACTTGGCGTCTTTGCGCTCGGTCCGCATCTCTCTCCCAATTTTGGTTCTACCATTGCGGAGATTGAACGAGACGGCTTTCCTGTCCAGAACCGCATCGAGTGTCTGCTCAGCTCCGATACGGATACCGGGATGGCCAAGACGATCGGGCTCGCCATTTTGAGTCTTGCCGACGCTCTGACGGCCTGGCGCCCGGATATTTTGCTGGTGATTGCCGACCGCTATGAGATGCTGGCGCCGGCGGCTGTGGCTCTGGCGCTGCGCATTCCGATTGCGCATATCGAGGGTGGCGAGATCAGCCAGGGAGCCATCGACGATGCCGTGCGCAATGCACTCACCAAGCTTGCCCACATCCACTTCACTTCCACAGAAACCGCTCGCTTGCGGGTGATTGCGATGGGCGAAGAGCCATGGCGTGTACATCATGTGGGAGCACCTTCCCTGGATCATCTGCGGAGATCGAAGTTCCTCACGCGTTCCGGGCTGGAGGAGCGCCTTGGCGTCAGGCTCGTTTCGCCAACGCTGCTGGTTGCATGGCATCCGGTCACCATTCTGCGCAACACCAATGCGGAGGCTGAAGCTTTGTTTGCCGCGCTTGCTGAAGCTCCGGGGCAGCTGATCTTCGTATACCCCAACGCGGATGCCGGCAGCTATGCGCTCATTGAGCGCACGAAGAGCCTCGCGGCGGAGCGGGCTGAGACGCATATCTTCGTCAATCTCGATGCTGTCACCTACTGGAGCCTGCTCCAGCAAGTGGACGCGCTGATCGGGAACTCATCGAGCGGAATCATGGAGGCAGCGTCCTTTGCCTTGCCGGTCGTAAATGTCGGCATCCGGCAGCAAGGTCGCGAGCGTGCCCGCAACGTGATGGATGTCCCCGCGGAAGCTGGTGCGATTGGGGCAGCCATTGAGCGCGCACTCAGCGTTGACTTTCGCAGAAATCTTGCCGGAATGACGAATCTCTATGGCGATGGAACCGCGGCCGAAGCGATTGCCTCTGTACTTGCGTCGATCTCGCTTGACGGTCTGCTGATCAAGCAGCCGGCTCCGATCTCCCCTGAGAGGGGCGATGTATGACGATGCGCATTCCACTGGCTGCCCCGGATATCACAGAAGCAGAGATCGAAGCGGTGACGGCCGTTTTGCGTACGTCCCAACTTAGCTTCGGTCCGGAACTTGAGGCTTTTGAGAGAGCGCTGGCGGAGTATCACGGTGTCGATCACGCCGTGGCCGTCAGCTCCGGAACGGCCGGTTTGCATCTGGCGCTGCTGGTTCTGGGGGTGGGCAAAGGCGACGAGGTGATCGTTCCTTCGTTCGCGTTCATCGCTGTCGCCAATGCCGTGATTCAGGTAAATGCCACGCCAGTCTTTGCGGAGATCGATCCGGTTAGCCTGAACCTGGATCCCGCCTCCGTCGTGCAGGCTATCACTCCGCATACGCGGGCCATCCTGGTTGTTCACACCTTTGGTGTCCCGGCGGAGATGGATGCCCTGGAGGCAATCGCTCGCCGTCATGGGTTGGCGATTCTTGAGGATGCATGCGAGGCTCCTGGCGCCCGATTCGGTGAGCGGCATGCAGACCGCCGCGTCGGCAGCTTCGGGGATCTGGCTGTGCTCGGCTTTTACCCGAACAAGCAACTCACAACGGGCGAAGGCGGCGCAGTGCTTTGCCGCGAGTGGGCTTATGCCAGAAGGCTGCGGAGCTTGAGAAACCAGGGACGGAGCTCGGATCGCGATCCGTCAGCAGACGCAGAGAGGGGCAGTCCGTACTCATCGGGCTGGCTTGACCACAGCGAAGTGGGCTACAACTATCGGCTTGCTGAGATGGCGTGCGCCCTTGGCCGGGTGCAGTTGAACAGGCTTGACGAGATGCTCGCGATGCGTGAAGCCGCCGCCAAAAGGTATAACGAGCTGCTCGCAGATATTCCGGGTCTTGATCGGCCGCCAATGGAGCTTCCGCGCCGGGTCATCAGTTGGTTTGTCTATGCGGTCCGGCTTCCGATCGACGTAAGCCGCGAGCGGGTGCAATCGGAACTTGCTGGTCTGGGCATTGCAACCGGGCGCTACTTCCCGCCCATTCACTTGCAGTCGATCTGGCTCGGCCAAGCGAGCGCCGCAGGCTCGCTACCGGTGACTGAGACCGTTGCGCCCCGTATGCTGGCGCTGCCCTTTTTCAACCGAATTGCTCCAGACCAGCAACGGGAAGTGGTCGACGCGCTAAAGCACGCGTGTTCAAAGGGATAGCGAGCAGAGTATTTTGCCGCTGAAACAACCATCAAAATTCCAATCCGAACTACTTGTATGGAGGTTGGACTAACGCGAGAGGAGGATCACACCCAGCACCACGCATAGGGTAGCCAGCCAGCGTCTCCGGTCCACATGTTCGCGCAGGAAGAATCTTGCCGCCACTGCGTTGCCGACGTAGGTGAGAGCCGCGATAGCCGGCCCAGCCAGTGAGAGGTTGGCGATGCTCAGGGCGAACAGCATGGAGAAGAAGTTCAGCGCCATGCACAGCGCTCCCACCACAAACCGCGAGTTGGTCAGCACGGCGGCGATCGTCCCGCCCATTCCGCGACGGGAGCGAAGCTCATCCAGGTCGCCCAGTTGACGCATCCCTGCGGCGATCATCACCTCGCCCATCACGGCTAGAGTGGCGACAAACAGAATGGCCGACCAGACATGCAGCGGGGAAGATCTCATCTGCCTATGCCCGCATCCATCCGATCGAGTTCCGGATGCCCGGTTCGCGACGGCCCGCCGGCGACAAAGCCCACCGCAGTGACGATCAGCAAGATCCCCAGCCAGCGCCACAGGGAGAGACGTTCATGCAGCCAGAACCTTCCCATCAGAGCAATCACCACGTAGCCGAAGGCGGTCGCCGGCATCACAAAGGTCAGGTCTGCCCAGCTCAGAGCGGTGGTGTAGAGGGAAAAGAAGCTAATGAGCATGACAATCCCGATATCCACATAGGGATTGAAGAGGGCATGCCAGAGCAGGCCCAGGTGATGGAGGTTGACCGCTCCCACCTGCTCCATGCCTCGTTTGAGGAAGGAGTCTCCGACGGAGGCCGATAGCATGACGCCAAGCAGAATCGCGTACTGCGATGGCCTCAGAGCGTGTTTCACGGGCATCCCTTCATGGTTGCAGGCCGGTGAGCGCCTCCGGGAGGGTCACCCAAATAAGGAAGGGCGGCCGGCATCGATCCCCGGCCGCCCCTACGCTCAGAGGTTTCTACGCATTCTGCCCAACGCCTTTACTGGCCTTCAGCGCATTCTGGTCCCGCTTGAGGCGAGCCGCTTTATTGCGCTGCGAGCGCAACTTCAGAAAGCTCTTGGCCTCGACGTAGAGACGGGGCACATCGCGGTTCACAATCGCCTTCCACACCACCCGGGCCGCGGCTTTCGGACGGAAATAGTACTCGTCATAGAACTTATGCACCATCTCCATCACGTACTCGGTGGGCAGGCCGGGATACTCGATGTGCGCCATCTGGTGTCCGCCGCCATCCTCCATCTTCTCGTTGGTGATGAAGTGATTGCGCTTGGCGAAGTCGTAGAACTCCGTGCCAGGGTAGGCGTGCGCCACGCTCACCTGAATGGTCTCGCAGTCCAGCGTCTTGGCGAAGTTGATGGTGTTGCGGATGGAATCCTTGGTCTCGCCGGGCAAGCCGAGAATGAAGTCCGCATGGATGACCAGACCCAGGTCATGGCAGTCCTTGACGAACTCCCGCGCCCGTTCCACGGTGGCGCCTTTCTTGATGTTCTTCAGGATCTGCGGATCGCCGGACTCGAAGCCGACGATCAACAGCCGGCAGCCTGCCTCCTTCATCGCCTTCAGGGTATCGCGATCGGTGGTCACGCGGCTGGTGCAGCTCCAGGTGAGGCCCAGTGGCTTGAGCTTCTCGCACAACTCAATGGTGCGCGCCTTCTGGATGTTAAAGGTGTCGTCGTCGAAGAAGAACTCCTTCACAAACGGGAAGTTTTCCTTGGCCCACTTCATCTCCGCCGCCACGTCGTCGGTGGAGCGCTTGCGCCAGGCGTGTCCGCTCAGGGTCTGCGGCCAAAGGCAGAAGGTGCACTGGGCCGGGCACCCGCGCGTAGTGTACAGGGCGATGTATGGATGCAGCAGGAACGGAACATTGTACCGGGTGACGTCGATGTCGCGCTTGTAGATCTTGGTGGCCCAGGGCATGGCGTCCAGGTCTTCCACCTGCGGGCGATCCGGGTTGTGCTGAATCACGCCATTGGAGTCCCTGTAGCTGATGCCCAGGATCTCCTGGAGCGGCTTCCCGTTGGCAAACTCGACTACCGAGAAATCGAACTCGCGGCGGCAAATGAAGTCGATGACCTCGCACTCGTTCAGGGCGCGGTCCGGGTCTGTGGTTACGGGCGGCCCGACGAAGCAGATCTTCAACCCTGGGTTGGCCTTTTTAATGGCCCGCGCCAGCGCATGGTCGCCCGACCAGCCCACGGTGGAGGTAAACAGCACCAGAAATTCGTACGCTTTGGCGATCTCAATGGTCTCCTGGGCGCTCACATGGTGAGGAGGAGCATCGAGCAGCCTGGAACCCTCCAGCATGCCGGCAGGATAGGTTAACCAGACAGGGTACCAATAGGACTCGATCTCTCGAGTCGCGGGCCAGCGGGAGCTGGCGCCACCATCGAAGTTTTCAAAAGACGGCGGGTTTAGGAGAAGTGTTTTCAGCGGCATAATAATCTCACCATTTTACCATCTTCGGCCCATCAGACCCGGAGTTTGCCGGGATCCTGTGTGGTTTAGATGCGGCGTCCGTAAGAACCTGCATGATCTTTTGGAAATTGCCTAAAATCAGTGGTTTATAGCACCGGCTGGCAGGCCCTCGGAGAGCGCTTCCGCGTTCTTGAGCCACTCCTGCAGGCCGCCGGTCTGCTCCAGCAGATTCAGCCTTGACTGCTGCAGTTGATACTGAGAGTCCAGCAGATCCAGGGTTCGATTCTCTTCGTCCATCAGTGCTCTCTGTTCATCCTCTGGCGTCATCGGCTGCTGGCCTGTACTGCTACTGGAATTAAGCTGGGTCTCAATCACCCTTACCTGCTCCTGTGCAATCGCCTGGTCGAGTTGGGCCAGGTTGCTGCGCGCGGCCAGCTCTGCCGCATTCCGCCGCAGCTTCTTGCGTCCTTCCAGAAACTGTTCGCGCTGGGACTCCGATTCAAAGTACGTCCGATGAGCCTCCGCCTCCGCCTCATTGGACTCGTCCTTATGTTGGCGGTCGTAGATGGGCAGGTTCATCGTCAGATACACGCTGATCGCGTTCTCACTCTTGTTCAAGAAGGCTGGATAGTAGGTCGTATATGCGTTCTGGCTGGTATCGATGCGGGTGTAATTCATCCCAAAGGTCAACTCTGGCCGCAGCAGGTAACGGCTTTCTCCAAATGCCAGTTCCTGCTTGCTCCTGGCGCTCGCCAGCGCAGCCTGGATGCCCGCGCTATCGGGCGGGTCTTTGACGGGTGTGGAGACTTCTACTGCAGGGACAGCCGGAATGGAACTATCGATGGTGGTGATCTGGTCGTCGCGCAGCCCGATCAGCCGCGACAGATGATCACTGAGCGAAGCCATGTCATCCTGCAGATCCATCTTGTCCAACTGAATCTGGGCCGCGGTCCGCTGCGCCTTGAGCAGATCCATTCGCGTATCTTCTCCCTCATCCAGGCGCTCCTGCGCGATGGTGACCAGCCGCTCCGCATCGCTGACTTCCTGGTCCATCACCTTCAGCTTGCGTTGATCGCTATCAAGATTGAGATAGGTCGTTGCTACATCCTGTTCCACCTGGCTGCGTGTGTCCTCCAGAGACAACTTTGCCGCTTCCAATCCGGAAGCCGCGGCGCGGATGTTGTCGCGTTGTGAGAAGTTGAACACCAACGACTGGGTGGTCAGGCTGACCACGGTGGGCAAAGCTGTTGGCACACCAACGCCCTCCCCGTATCCGAGACTGGCTCCGATGCTGGGAATGTAGACGTCGCGGGTCCCGTTGAGTTCCGCCTGCGCTTTCTGTACGGCAGCTTCCCGCATCCGAACTCGGGCATCATTCTTCAACGCCAGATCAACTGCCGAGGCTAAAGAGATCTGAGCTGAGGCTCCGGTGGCGCACGCAGCCAGCATCACCCAACTGATCGTCCATCCGGCTCGCAGACCCATCGTTACTCTTTGACTCCCCTATGTACATTCCCGGGTGCAGGCCGCAGCCATGGCTGCAGCGCTGCCTAACCCCTTCACAACTGCTGCAACGCGCGCTGGGCCGGCGCATAACCGCGCGCCATCGACAATGCTTTTTCAAACTCGATCTTAGCGCCTGTCCTGTCTCCCCGGCTGGCCAGTATCTCTCCCAGCATGACATATACCTTTACCGCTGGCGCGGCATCACTTCTGTCACCACCGAGCAGGTAGTCCTGCAATGCACTCCATACAACCTCTGGCTCGCGATGCATCCTTCCCAGCAGGCTGGCCACATCCACAAGGCTTGCGTCCCGCTTATGGTCCAGCGCCAGAGTCTGATTGAGGGTCTCCACGGCTTTGTCATACTGTCCTCGCCGGCGATAAAAGGCCCCCAGGTCTACCCAGGCGGCGGGCTGGTTGGCAACTGCCGCGGCGGCCTGGAAGGCGTTCTGCGCCGTTGCGTAATCCTTCTGTTTCTCCGCAGCCAGAGCGCGAATTCTGTCCGCCTGTTGTGGAAGGCTGCTCTGCACGCGCTCCGCCAGAGCCGTGGCCTTGTCCAGGCCTCCTCCCAGAAAGGCGGGAGCGTCAATATAAAACTCACTCAAGTCATTCACTGCGGGTCCGTCTTCGGGATCCAGCTGCACGGCCGCCGCAAAGGCAGCCTTCACCTTTAGCGCCAGGGAGAGTCCTGAGATGGGTCCTGCCGCCTTGGCAGCCATCCCATAGGCTCTGCCAAGCCAGTCCTCCGCCGCGCTGCTCCGGGGCATGAGCCGCACCGCCGCCTCACAGGCATGGATGGCCGCATTGGCTTGTTCCTCCGCATAAAGGCTGCGGCACATCAACAAATCGGCCTCCCCGTCGCCGGGATTGGCCGCCAGAATCTGCCTTGTCCTGGCCAGGGCCTCATCCAGGTTGCCGAAAAGCAAAGCCTGTTCCGCAAGTCTCACTTGCCCAGCCGAAGAGCCTGCATTCGGAGTGTCCGGATTGGCTCCCGTGCCGGCGTACAACGGTCCAGGAAGCGGGGTGAAGACCAGGAACAGCGGTAAGATCAGCAGCCGAGACGGGGCAAACAAGAGGCGGAGAGCCGAGGTAAAAACCAGGTTCCAATCCAGATGTTTCCGGTTGCCACTGGTCACGGAAGATCTCACCTACCGGCGCACCTTTACCCGCAGGCCGTCTGTCAGGTCAATCTCCGAGGTGGCTCCCAAGGCGACTCGATCACCGAGCTGCAACCCGCGGACGATCTGAAACCGTTGCAGGTTGACCAGGCCTACCTTGACGGGGGTCTTCACCAGTCGGTCTCCGACGATCCGGAAGACGTAGTCGACTCCATCGGTGTGCAGCGCCTCGCGCGGCAGACTGGGCACGTTGTCCAGCGTCATCTCCGTTACCGTGACCGTGACATTCGTGTTGGGTAGCAATCCGTTGTTGGCGTCATCGACGCTAATGAGGCATTCACCCACATTGCGTGTTCCGGCGTAACTGATGATCGTCTTGGGCACCTCAAGAATATGCCCATGCCACACCACGCCGGGTTTGGCCGGCCAGACGATGGTTACCGGCTGCCCAGCCTTGAGCAGGCCGATCTCCGGCTCGTCAAAGTAAGCGTGGATCTGCATCTTCGTCAAATCAGCCATATAGATCAGAGTGTCTCCGCTCTGAACAAACTCGTAGGGCGCTACAGGCACGGAGTAGACCGTGCCGGCAAAGGGGGCGTGTATATCGACCCCTGCATAGACCGCCTGAGCGGCGTTCACGGCCGCTTGCGCCTCCGCCACCTGCGCCTTCTGCGCCTGGATATCCTGCGAAGAGTAGCGAACGCCGCTCTGTGCCTGGGCTCGAGCTTGGCTTAGCTGGGCCTCTGCGGCATGCAACTGCTCCTGCGCCTGGGACACCTCACTGGCAGACGCCGCTCCCTGCGTAGCCAGATGCTGCAACGCCGCAAGGCGCTGCCGGTCCTGCTGTGTCTGGATCATCGCGGCGCTGACAGCACCCTTGGCCGCCAGCCGCTCGGCCCCGGTCCCCCCCTGTTCCATCATCTGCAAAGTAGCAAGATCGGTCGCCAGCGTCGCCTGGGCCGTCGCCAGATCCTTGCGCGCCTCGGTGTCATCCATCCTCACCAACTCCTGGCCGGCGACGACATGTTCTCCCAGATGCACATAGACGGACTGGACCTCGCCGGAGATGGGAGCATGGGCCTCAAAGCTGAGCACAGGGTCGACCTTTCCGTTGGTGGATTTGGTCAGAGTCAGCGTCTGCAACTCCACTTTGGCGGCGGTGATCTCGACGACCTGGCTATGAGAACGCAGATAGAAGATGAGCAGAACCCCTGCCGCGACCGCGACCAGCGCCCACACCCCTCTCCGCGATCGATACGAAATCTTTCGAACCATAAGCAAAATGTCAGTATATAAGACTTGCTAATCCCATCAGACGCCTCAAAAAATTTGACGGGCTCCGGGTCCAGTTTCCTACCTAGACAGCGCTTGCAGGATCAGCCTTAGCCGGAAGGTCGAATTCCGAGGATCTCCAGCTCCCAGCCGCCATAAACGGGATGGAAGTTTCGACGCAACCGGAAGACGATATCCAGCAGGTCTCCGCGTCTCCATCCCTGGTTCAAGGCCATGACCGACCAGTCAACATGCCGGCTCCAGGCCACTCCGGCAAACCGTGCGCCGCCGTGGGAATCTTCGAAGGCCAGACGCAGATGGCGATGGTTGATCACGCGTGGATCCGCGGCCAGCCGTACGCCGCGGCTCAGGAGTACGGGCTCTTCATTCCCATGGCCAAACGGCGCCATCTGCTCCAGGCCGCAAAAGAACGCGGCGGTCAGTTCCTGTAGACGGACTTCGGCATCACAAAGCAACTTCTGCTCCAAGTCCGCAACGTTCAACCACTGGGCTGCGTAGCGCAGCATCCGCTCCCGCAGTTCGCCAACCCGCTCTGAGGGCAAGGAGAAGCCCACGGCGTGGGCGTGTCCGCCAAACCGGGTAAACAATCGCTCCTCTTCCTGGCCATTGACGGCGGTCAACGCGTCGAGCAGATGAAATCCGGCTACCGAACGTCCCGAGCCATAGGCCTCGCCATCCTCGTGGGTCATCACCAACGCCGGTCTGGCGGTCCGCTCCACAACTCTGGAAGCCAGGATCCCGATGATGCCACGGCGCCATGCTCCAGAGCCTGTTTGCCCTTTTCCGGAGAGCGGAGATCCCGGAGCTGCGGGGAGCGATGCATCGTCGAGGACAAAGCAGGGCAGAGTGGCGACCGGCAGCAAGGGCGCCTTGGCGGCGGCTTCCGGGTGAGCTTCTGTCGGGGCTGGGTGGGCTTCCTTCGGGGCTTTGCTACCGGCTTCGATTTGGGCTTCGATCGTGCGCAGCGCTTCGGCCTCCGCGGCTCTGCGCTCGTCATTCAGGCGATGCAGTTTCTCCGCCAGCGTCCGGGCCGTGGCGGCGTCCCGGGTGAGGAACATCTCTACCACATCGGAGGCGACATCCATCCGCCCGGCCGCATTGATCCGGGGCGCCAAGCGGAAGGCTACATCCGTTGCCGAGATCGGTCGCCTTGTATCGATCTGGGCCAGTTCCATCAGGGCGCGGAGCCCGGGCTGGAGCGGCTGCCGAAGTTCCAGCAATCCCAGAGCGGCCAGAGTCCGGTTCTCTTCCGTCAAGGGCACGGCATCGGCGATGGTGGCAATGGCCACCAGTTTAAGGAAGGAAGGAAGCATCTTCTCGCGCACACGGGCCCGATCTGTGTCGTTGGTGGCGTTGTGCTCCAGCAGCGCCTGCGCCAGCTTGAGCGCCACGGCGGCCCCGCAGAGTTCCTTGCAGGGATACGGGCAGCCGGGCTGGTTGGGGTTCAGCACAGCGATAGCCTCCGGGACGGAGGCCTCTGCTCCCGGCGCTGCGGGCAGATGATGGTCGGTGACGATCAGATCGAGTCCCAGGCGCCGGACCTCGGCGGCAGCCGCAAAGGCGCGAATGCCGGTATCCACGCTCACCACCAGGCGTACCCCCTCGGCAGCGGCCGCCTCGATGCGGGCATCCTGCATTCCATAGCCTTCGCGGACACGGTGGGGGATGTGATAGCGAACGTCGGCTTTGACACCCAGCCAGGTCGCGGCGCGTTCCAGCGCGGTTTTCAGGAGCACCGTCGCTACGGTTCCATCCACGTCATAGTCCCCGTAGATCAGCACTGGTTCCTGAAGCTCAAGGGCGGTTTGCAGCCTGGCCACGGCCTCGCGCATTCCCAGCATCTTGTATGGGTCATGCAACTGCGCCAGCTCCGGCCGCAGAAAGGTCTGAGCCGCATGGGGCGTAACCACTCCGCGGCCAATCAGCAATCGGGCGATCGGTTCCGGGACCCCCAACGTCTGCGCCAACTGCGCGGAGCCCGCGCTCCTCTGGCCTACTACGACCCAATGATCCTGAACCGGCTGACTTCGCAACGCATCTCCCGCGCTCATGACCATTTTGTCGCCCGACCTGGGAGAAGATCCCAGCCCCGCAGGCCTGGAGGGGAAGGCCGGATTCCGAGCAGCTCGAGGCGCGCCAATTTCACTATCGACGATCTTCGTTGGGGAGATCCTGGATCGGGCATTGGACGTTCCGTCGCACTCTGAGGTGAAAAGGCATCCAGTGAGTTTGCCCCTGTGCAAGGACCCAGGTAGCAAGATGAGCCGCAAGCCCGGCGGTTCATCTTCCAGCTCTATTCCTCATCGCGGTCATCCAGGAGGATCTGTCCCAAATGGTCTGCCGCGGAGTTCATGAGGTCCTGGAAGACGTCGTACCATTCGGTAGCCGTCTCATAGAGAAAGATCACCCCTCCGTGGGAGAATCCAAGCTGAAGGTAGCCGGTCTTGCCTACGTGCTGCTGCAGGCCCTGGGCCTCCTCCAGCTCGGTGGCGTCGCCGTCTGGGTAGGCATGGTTCCGTAGCTGGCTGATCAAGGCGGCGAGGTCCTCCGGCTCCAGGATGACCTCGCTCATGGTGAGAAATGGCGCCTGGGCGGCCTTGGCGTGTTCCACGAAGTCCTTCCACCCGTCCACGTCGTCTTCTTCAAACAGAACGGTTGGCACGTTCTCCTGTACATAGCCCTTCATGCGCCGCATCCCATGTCCGGCGATGAAGGCGACCATGTCGTCCTTGACTGCAGATAGATCATCAAAGGCCATACCCTTATTCTCGCAGAAGTTATGGTTGCCTGACGCCCCAATCTCTGCGTGCTAACCTATGAATTGCCCATGATTTTTTCCAAAGATTACGTAAGCTACCTTGCCCGCCAGACCAGCAAACACCTGGTGGCCGCCAAGATGATCAAGACCGACAAGCCGGCCCTGGTCGATGAACGGCTGGCCAACGCTTTGATCGAAGAGCTCTCCCTGGAAGACCGCATTAACGAGGAAGTTCGCGTCATCCTGGAAGCGTTCCAGGAGGATATGCTCAAAACCGGAGCCAGCTATCCCGAGATGTTCAAGAAAGTAAAGCAGGAGCTGGCCCGCAAGTACAAGGCGGTGCTATGAGTGCCATGCGCGGAGCCCCCGATCTCAAGTCCACCTACACTACCCGCATCTCTGACGACAAGCTGAACAAGTTAGCCCATACAGTTGCTGATACCCTGGCCGAGATCGATGAGGTCGACTTTCTGGAAGACCGCAACACGATCCGCCAGGAGGCTCGCCGGGCGCTGACGAAGCTCCTGCTGGAAGAGGTCAAGATCGACGCCGCGGCGCGGCAGAAGATCGCCTCCCAGCGCCGCATCATCCCGGAGGGATCCCAGGAGTGGGACATCCTGTACCGCAAGTATTACAACGATGAGGTCAAAAAACTGGGTATTTGAGGTGTAGAAGGAGCGGGGCGTCAGGGAGATCTGCCGTACTCCGCCGCTAAGTCGGTCTTCTCCACACTCGCTGCATTTGCTATACTCGTCAGGTCGCAACGGATTCCCCCATCCGTCTATGGCGTTATGGTGTAACTGGTTAACACGTCGCCCTCTCAAGGCGAAGAGTCCGGGTTCGAGCCCCGGTAACGCTACCAAAAACTCTAATAAAATCAGCAGTTTTAAGGAAAACACGTTAAGCCGCTTGCTTGCCCTTTTGTTCTCGTGGCGCTTTGGCGGCACTTCCGCCGTCTCTCTGCGTGGCATGAATTGAGTGGTAGGAAAAGCGTTCCTCCTGAACGCATGGGGGCTTTTCCGAAACGTCCTAAAATTGCACCCAATTGCTTCCGGACCCTGAGAGGTGTTCGGGTAGACGATTTGCGTTGCGACTCGTCAGAATCATGCACGCTGCCGCCGGTGTCCAGCTTCAGCGTCGCAAACTGTTGTGCGGATGCGCGTGGTGTGGCCATTGCAAGCAGGCCGAACAGTGGTAAGCGAGTAATCGACATAGCGTGCTGAAGGGGAACGAGCATTCGTACCGCATGGGGCGGGTCAGGGCCTTGCCAGTACGCAACAGCGGCGTCTCTCAGGCATGGATGCCGACGTCAACCTTTCGATGGATGGTGCTCCTTGCTCTCGGCGGGCTAAACTTCACGCCATGTCGATCCCGACCGAACCAATTGGCAGCATTCCCCGTCCACCATCACTTATCCGAGCCGTTGCAGCATGTCAGGCAAATGAAATCGACGACGCAGCCTTGGAGCAGGAGTTTACCAAGGCACTGCGGGAGACGATCGAGCGTTTGGAAGAGACCGGATCTCCGGTCATTACGGATGGCGAGCAGACCAAGCCGAGCTTCGCAACTTATGCGCTGGCGGGCCTCACAAATCTTACGTCGGATGGGGTCGTGATCCCGTTTGCAGATGGACATACGCGCCAATTGCCGCGCTTAGCGGCCTCACCGTTTCGCTACGGCATGCACGCGGCAAGATATGTGGAGGCGGCGCGTTCTTATACGCAGCGCCCCGTGAAACAGGCGGTCATCTCGGCGTCTGCGATGAGCCTGCTCTATCCCTCTCAGGGGATACGGGGCTATTCCCGCGAAGCCTTTCTCTCGGATTTGGTCGCAGAGGCTGCGGAAGATATACGCGGTGCGCTGAACGCGGGCGCGGCCAGCGTGCAGATCGACTTCACCGAGGCCAGGCTGTCGCTCAAGCTTGATCCTTCCGGCAGCTTGTTGCGCAGCTTCGTTGCACTCAACAATCGAGTGTTAGAAGGGTTTACCTCCGAGGAACGCCTGAGGATTGGGGTTCACGTCTGCCCTGGCGGTGATCATGATTCTACGCACAGTGCGGATATCGACTACACAACGCTGCTTCCAGACCTCTTCCAGATGAATGTTGGCCGATTTTATCTGCAGATGGCCAGCGAGCCGGACCGGAAGCGCGTTCTGGGAACCATCAAGGAGCTGATAGGGCCGAGTCATCTTGTCTTCATTGGTGTGACTGACCCGATCAACCCGGCGGTCGAGACAGCGGAACAAGTACGGGACCGGGTGCTCGAGGTCGCTGCGGTTCTTCCGGTTGCGCAATTCGGAACGACCGACGATTGCGGCTTTGCGCCGTTTGCTGACGACATCTCCACCGCCCGCGAAACTGCCTTCAGTAAGATTCGGGCGAGGGTAGAGGGCACTGCGATGGCAGCTCGCGAGCTAGGCCTATAAGGAAACTACTGCGGGGTTGGCGGCCTGCGGATCATGCTGGGTGCTTGGGGCAACTGGCGATGTGATTGGCGCCAGCAGTTGTTGCATGAGTAGAGGACTGTTTCGGAGGTGATGGCGGCTGAGAACGGCAAGCGTGCGCCGGGCGCCATTCCGGGGAGTGCTCGACAGCGTGGGAGGGTAGCGCTCGATAACGCTATCCAATAGCCGATGCAGTGAGAAAATCTGTGGGACAGAAGATCGAATGAATTGTGCGAGAGATGTGTTGAAGCACATTAGAAATGACCCTTCGTACAGTGCCTTGGAAGGATGGAGGCACGGTCTTGGGGCGGACGAGGATGAGCGAACGTGAGATGCGGCGGACGGAGGCATTTGGACGTGTGGCCTCCGGGAGTCTGGATTTGAAGCAGGCCTGCAAGATGTTTGGAAGTGAGCTATCGGCAAGGCAAGCGGTTGTGGAGCCGGTATCGCAGCGGGGAGCGACAGGGCTGCAGCACGGCTCGTGCGGGCGGAGTTCCAACCATGGATACGGTGCGGAGCATCGGGCTGCGG
>DAHWOF010000187.1 GCA_027335345.1 Granulicella sp.
TAGCGCCTTGCTCCTCGCTTCTCTTCAAGCCTTTGGCGCAGAGCGTGGAGCGGCCTACGCCGAACTGCCCAAATGGCGACGAAACGCTCGCCGCCCTTCCTGTTTGGACCTCATTACCCTACTACGTAAGGAAATGACCCAACCAACTACCCTGCTCGATCCCTTTGCCCTCAATTTCAGCCCGCCCCAACTGCTCCACGCCGCCGCTGCTTGAGCAAATGTAGAAACTCCAGGAGTCTGCCGCATAGCGGCAGACTATCTCAGATAAGAATTTCCGATTGGACTCACCACTCCGGCAGGTCCATGCTCTAGCTAGGCTTCACTTGACATCCGTCCTGATCACAAGATCTCCGCCGAATACGGCGGACCTGGAATCGATACTCATCGAGGCGTGCGGAAGAGTTTTGCCTTCAGGACCGTTCAAGTGCGCGCAAACAGTTGAACGGATACGAAATGGAAACGGAGGAACGAATTGTGGCGAGTCCGGAAGATGTAAGCGGCAAGCCAGAGACGCCATTGCTCGATCAGTTGGAGCAAGGGCCTTGGCCGAGCTTTGTGAAAGAGATCAAATCGGCTGCACAGGCCAGTGAAATGCCTGCTGATCTGCTCGGCCAAGTGGAACTCTCCTACAAGCAGAAGAAGGGCCATTGGAAGCATGGTGGCATCGTGAGCGTGCGCGGCTATGGCGGCGGCGTGATTGGGCGCTACAGCGATGAGCCGGAGCAGTTTCCCAAAGTCAGCCAGTTCCACACTATCCGCGTCAACCAGCCCTCTGGATGGTTCTATTCCAGCCAGGCTCTGCGCACCCTCTGTGATATCTGGGAACGTCATGGCTCCGGCCTCACTAACATGCATGGCGCCACCGGAGACATTGTGCTGATGGGCGCCACCACTGCTGAGCTGGAGCCAACCTTCAATGAACTCACTGCGGCGGGATTCGATCTTGGCGGCTCTGGTTCAGCGATGCGCACTCCGTCCTGTTGCGTCGGGGAGGGCCGCTGCGAGTGGTCATGCTATGACACCATGAAGCTGTGCAATGATCTCACGCAGCAGTACCAGGACGAGATCCATCGCCCGCCCTTCCCTTACAAGTTCAAGATCAAGATGTCCGGTTGTCCCAACGATTGTGTCGCGGCCGCCGCCCGCTCTGATCTGGCCATCATCGGCACATGGAAGGACTCCATCCAGCAGGATGACGCCGCCGTTGCGCAGCACGCCGCCGAAGGCGTCGATATCCAGAAGGACGTGTGCGATCGCTGTCCCACGCATGCCATGGACTGGGACGGCCAACACCTCACCATCCGCAATGAAGACTGCGTTCGCTGCATGCACTGCATCAACGTCCTGCACAAGGCTCTGCGCCCCGGCAAGGAGCAGGGAGCCGTCATTCTGGTCGGCGCCAAGGCGCCTATCATTCAAGGCGCGCTGCTGGCCTCCGTCCTTATTCCCTTTGTTCCCAAAGAGGAGTTGCACGAGACAGTCACCGAACTCGTCTCTCGCATCTGGGACTTCTGGGGCGAATACGGAAAGAACCGCGAGCGCGTCGGAGAACTGATTCAGCGTGTCGGTTTGCCGGCCTTTCTGGATGGCATCGGCCTCGATCCCGTTCCCGAGATGGTCGCTGCGCCCCGTGATAACCCCTACATCTATGCCCATGAGACCGGAGGTGAAAAGTGAGTACAGCCATTCCTGCAAAGCGGATCACGGACATCGGCCCCCCGCATTATGAACAGTTTCTGCATCCTGTCATCAAACGCAACTACGGCAAGTGGCGGTATCACGAGAAGGTTGCGCCCGGCGTGCTCTGTCATGTGGCTGAGTCCGGGGAGCGTATCTACACCGTGCGCGCCGGATCTCCGCGCCTGCTCAGCATCCAGACCCTGCGCAACTTCGCCGATCTGGCCGACCGCTACTGCGAGGGGTATCTTCGCTTCACCAGCCGCCACAACGTCGAGTTCCTGCTCGCCAGTCAGGAGAACGTCGAGCCACTCAAAAGCGAGTTGTTTGCCTTGGGTTTCCCCGTGGGCGGCACCAACAACTCGATCAGTAACATCGTGCATACCCAGGGCTGGGTCCACTGCCACTCAGCCGCCACGGACGCCTCGGGCGTCGTCAAGGCTGTCATGGATGCTCTCTATGATCGCTTCACTCACGAGGACCTTCCCGGCAAGGTGCGGGTTGCCATGGCCTGCTGCCTCAATATGTGCGGCGCCGTCCATTGCTCCGATATCGCCATCCTTGGCGTCCACCGGACGCCGCCTCAGATCAAGCATGACAATCTGCGCAAGGTGTGCGAGGTTCCCACGCTGATCTCCTCCTGCCCCACCGGGGCCATCCGCGCCGCCACCGTTAATGGCAATGCTTCTGTTGAGGTGGTCGAAGAACAGTGCATGTTCTGCGGCAACTGCTACACCGTCTGTCCGGCGATGCCGCTCAACAATCCCGAGACCGATGGTTTGTCCATCTGGGTCGGCGGCAAGGTAAGCAACGCGCGCAGCGAACCCATGTTCACCAAGCTGGCCGTACCCTTCATCCCCAACAACCCTCCGCGCTGGCCGGAGGTCGTCGAAGCCGTCCTCAAGATCATTGATGTCTACGCCAAAGGCGCAAGAAAGTACGAGCGCGTCGGAGAGTGGATCGAGCGGATCGGCTGGCCCCGGTTCTTCCAGTTGACTGGATTTGAATTCACGCGTTACCACATCGACGACTTCAAACATGCCGGTTTGAGTTACGCACGTTCGGCTCATATCCGCTACTAAGACAGCGAAAGGCTGATCCAAATGGCTCTTTTCAAGCAAGTCAAGAAACCAGAAATACGCAATGCCGGCGCTGAGAGCGATGTCAGCTCCCATCGTCCGGCCCATATTGAAAAGACCGCTCCGTGCATAGCAGGCTGCACCATCAACAACCACGTGCGCGACTGGATCGTTCCCTTGGCGCAACATCAGGCCTACGGACGCACTGAAGACGAAGCCTTCGCTGCAGCATGGAACGCCATTACTATCTTGAATCCCTTTCCCGCCGTCAGCGGGCGGGTCTGCCAGCACCCTTGCGAGAACCTGTGCAATCGAAAAGGGAAAGAAGGAGCCGTGGCCATTCGGGACCTCGAGCGGTTCGTCGGCGACTTCGCCGTCTCCCATCAACTGAAGCTTGCCCGGCAGACAGCCGCAGGTTCGGGCGCCAGGCTCGCTGTCGT
The DNA here is from genome assembly GCA_027335345.1 of Granulicella sp. Classification (GTDB taxonomy): domain Bacteria; phylum Acidobacteriota; class Terriglobia; order Terriglobales; family Acidobacteriaceae; genus Granulicella. Next base: position 3,197 of record DAHWOF010000187.1, read on the forward strand.
CGGGGCCGGGCCCAGTGGGCTTAGCTGTGCGTACCGATTGGCTCAGCGCGGCCATTGGGTCGTCCTGTTCGACGCAGATCCTCTGCCCGGGGGCATGATGCGGCGCCACATCTCCCGGGACGTCCTGCCCCTCAACATCCTTGAGTATGAGGTTCAGAACATCCTCGACATCGGTGTCGAGTTTCGCGGTAACTGCGTTGTGGGTCGCGATCTTTCCACCGAGACGCTCGCCACGGAGTTCCAGGCAGTCATCTATGCCGTTGGGTTGCAAAAGCCGGCCTCCATGGCTTTGCGCCGCCACCCGAGCGGCGCCTTGATCTGCGGCGAGTTACCCACGGAGCTTCCGGGTCCGGAGGCGGAGGCGACAGACTTTCAGCCGCGGACCCTCAACATGGTCACGCCCTGTATCGCCCAGGGCGGCAAGGCAGCCGAAGAGATCGATGCCGTGCTCAGGGGGAGTGTCCGCCCGGCCAAGTCCGACGCTGCCGTCATCAAGATGGACCGGATGAAGCTGGACTGGTATCCGGCGCTGGAAAGATGGACGCCGAGCAACGATGCCGTAACGGCCGCCAGCGACATCACCGCCGCCGAGGCCATTGCGGAGGCTACCCGTTGCATGTCCTGCGGCATGTGCATGGACTGCGAGTCGTGCTGGATGTATTGCAGCAATAATTGCTTCGTCAAGCTGCCCAAGGGAGAGCACTACAAGATCCGCCACGAGCTTTGCAACGGTTGCAACAAGTGCGCTGAGGCTTGCCCGTGTGGCTTCCTGGAGATGCAATAAACGCAAGAATGAACCAAAGAGGAGATAGAAATGCCTGAATTCAAAGTAGGAGAACACACATACGACGTCGATGAGGACGGGTTCCTTACAAACCCCGATATCTGGAACCGCGATGTGGCGAAAGACCTGGCAACCACCGAGCAGATCACGGATATGACGGACAACCACTGGAAGGTCGTCCAGTACCTCAGGGACTACTATGTGCAGTTCGGCGTCGCTCCCATGGTGCGCAAGGTCTGCAAGGATACCGGATTCAAACTCAATGAGATCTATGATCTCTTCCCTTCCGGGCCGGCCAATGGAGCGTGCAAGATCGCTGGCCTCCCCAAGCCAACGGGTTGCGTCTAGGCGTCGGTTGCAAGATGCGCCGAAGCCGGCAACAAGGCGCACGCAATTGTGTTCCCGAAGACGGATATGCGTGATGAGTCGAGTTGTCTCCTGGCTGAATATCCGTCTTCTACAAACTCCCCAGCAACCTTGTCATGCCTTCCTTTGATTCCATCGTCGATGCCTGGTTTTTGAAGTCGATCGAGATCTATTCGCCAGCAGTGCGCGACACCCTGATACGGACCACGGACCGCTTTCGCAATCCCATGGCCTTCAACCTGCGCCAGTCCCTGAAAACTCTGGTTAATCAAGTCGCTGGCCAGATGAATCCAGAGGCCGTCAACAAGGCGCTGGATGGAATCGTCCGCCTGCGCGCCGTCCAGGAGTGCAGCCAGTCGGAGGCAGTCAGCTTTGTGGCGCGGCTGGAAGAGGTGATCCGCGAGCAGCACGCCGAGACGCTCTTCCCCAACCTGAAACAACATATTGGTCAGCTCACCGAACGCGCGCTTCTGCAGTACAACTCCTGCCGAGAAGAGATCCTTCGCGTCCGCTACCGTAGCGAACAACGTTTGCGGACGCTCGAGCCTTGGATGAGGCAGTCGTTATGAGATACCGGGCCGGCTTCGCTCTTCTGATCGCTCTGGCGCCAGCCTGCTCCGGAGTTGCTCTCGCCTTCCTTCCGAAATCGTTTCTGGTGCTGGCGCCGGCCGTGGCCTACGCAGCCTGCGCCATCTTTCTGCTTGGCTTACTGGCTCGGTTGTGGCGTTGGACCAGCTCTCCCGTACCTTTTCGCATCCCAACCACCTGCGGACAACAGCGCTCGCTGGCATGGATTCCTCCCGCCCGGCTCGACAATCCGTCGACGGGACTCACGGCCGGCGCGCGTATGCTCCTGGAAGTTCTCACCTTTCGCTCCTTGCTGCGCAACTCGCGCTCCCGCGCCGGAAGTGACGCCGTGACCTCTCACGATAGCCTTGGACTCTGGCTGGGGGCCATCGTCTTTCACTGGTCGCTGCTGATCATCCTCCTGCGGCATCTGCGCCTTTTCGTTCAGCCGGTTCCAGCCTTTGTCCTTACGCTTCAGAAGCTCGATGCGCCCTTTCATACAGGCGCTCATCCGCTCTATCTCAGCGACGTCGCACTCCTTCTCGCCCTGGCGTATCTGCTGCTGCGCAGGCTTGCCAATCCTCTGGTTCGGTACGTCTCTCTGTTGACGGACTATCTGGCGCTCTGGCTCTTGCTCGAAGTCGCCCTCACCGGCGTGCTGATGCGTTATCTCATCGGCGTGGACGTTACCTCCATCAAGCAGTTCGCAGTCAGCCTGGCAGCCTTTTCTCCCGTTCTTCCCCGCAACTGCGGCCCATGGTTCTTCGCCCATCTGTTTCTGGCCTGTTCGCTGGCTGCTTATATCCCCTTCAGCAAGATCGCTCACATGGCCGGAGTCTGGCTCTCTCCCACCCGCAACCTGGCCAATAACAATCGGGCCGTTCGTCATATCAATCCGTGGAATGCGCCGGTCAAGACCCATACCTATGCGGAATGGCTGGAAGAGAACAAGGACAAGTTGAAGAGTGCGGGGATCCCTGAGTAGCCAGCGGGGCAGGAGTAACAAGATGTCGAGTGATCTTATCCAAATCGAGCAGCATTCTCCTAAAGGGGACTGGGCCTCGACCAAACCGGAGTTCCGCAAAGGAACCTGGTGTTACAGCGCCACGCCGCAGAACCTTAGCTCTCTCGACCTGCCCAACCCTCGGCCATGGCAGCCGTCTGATCCTGATTGGAAGCTCCCGGAGAACTGGAAGCAGATCCTGCTGGATGGCATCAAGGAGAGGCTGGAAAAGTATCGCTCTTTCAGGCTCTTCATGGATCTCTGCGTGCGCTGTGGAGCTTGCGCGGACAAGTGTCACTTCTATCTTGGCTCTGGGGATCCGAAGAATATGCCCGTGCTTCGCGCCGAACTCCTGCGCTCCATCTACCGCAGATACTTCACCGTCAGCGGTCGCCTGTTTGGAAGGCTGGCCGGGGGAAGAGAGCTTACCGAAGACGTGGTCAAAGAGTGGTTCTACTACTTCTACCAATGTACCGAGTGCAGGCGCTGTTCAGTCTACTGCCCCTACGGCATTGATACTGCTGAAATCACCATGATCGGCCGGGAGCTGCTGAACCTCATCGGTTGCAATACCAACTGGGTTCTGGACCCCGCGTCCAAGTGCTATCGCATCGGCAACCACCTTGGCATTCCGCCTCACTCACTCAAGGATAATCTCGATTTTGCCGTCGATGAGTTAGAGGAGATCACCGGGGTACGCGTGGAAGTTCCCATAGGAAAGAAGGGGGCTGAGGTGCTCTTTGTCGCTCCCTCAGCGGACTACTTCGTCACGCCGCACTACTATACCCTGCTCGGCTATCTTGCCCTCTTTCATGAGATCGGCCTCGACTATACGTTCAGCGCCTATGCCAGCGAAGGCGGCAACTTCGGCCTCTTCAGCTCGCACGAGTTGATGAAGCGGCTCAACGCCAAAATCTATGACGAGGCCAAGCGCCTCAAAGTCAAGTGGGTTCTTGGCGGTGAGTGCGGTCATATGTGGCGCGTAATCAACCAGTACATGGACACCATGAATGGGCCAGCGGACTTTCTTGAGACTCCGGTATCACCGGTGACCGGAACCAGGTTTGATCACGTTCGCTCCACCAAGATGCTGCACATCGCCGAGTTCTCAGCGGACTTGATACATCAGGGAAAGATCAGGCTCGACCCGCGGCGGAACGACCATTGGCGAGTGACCTATCACGACTCCTGTAACCCCGCCCGCGCCATGGGACTGCTCGACGAACCTCGCTACATCCTGCGCAGCTCCTGCAACCACTTCTTCGAGATGCCGGAGAGCACGATCCGCGAACACACCTTCTGCTGCGGTAGCGGTTCCGGCCTGGGCACAGACGAGAACATGGAAATGCGTCTTCGCGGCGGCTATCCGCGGGCGATGGCCGTCAAGCACGTCAAGGAGCGTCACGATGTCAATGCGCTCGCCTGTATCTGCGCGATCGACAAAGCTGTTCTCCCGCCGCTGCTGGAGTACTGGGCGCCCGGCGTGGAAGTAGCTGGAGTGCATGAACTGCTGGGCAACGCGCTGGTCCTCAAAGGGGAAAAGCAGCGCACCACCGACCTGCGCGGACAGCCAATTCAGACCGCTGAGGAGGAACCCGCCCATGCGTGAACGCTGGCTGATCACCCTCGGTTACGGAGTCTTCGTGGTCTTCTTCACCTTTCCTCTGTGGCGGGCCGCTGCAGCAAGGTCGTCCGGATCGATGCCCCGGCTGCAATCGTCCCCTGCGGGCCAGTGCGTTGCGCCCGTCGAACAGATGCGCGTTGCGCACATGAACATGCTGTTCCAGTGGCGTGAGGATGCTGTGCGCCACAATAACCTGACGTTTGTCGCCTACAACGGCAAGGTGTACCGAAAGAGCCTCGATGGAACCTGCCTCTCCTGCCACGATAAGCAGCAGTTCTGCGACCGCTGTCATGCCTACTCCGGCGTCTCTGGTCCAGACTGCTGGAACTGCCACAACGATCCGCGCGCCTTCGCGCCCAGGGTGATGCCATGAAGATTACCCGCAAGGAGTTTCTCGAACTCAGCGGCCTCTCGGTTTTGGCTGCCGGCGCTTTGCACGCCGTACATGCAGTCAAGGCCGAAGAGACCTCCCATCCGGCCGGCGCACAGGCTGACCCGCCAAAGAAGCAGATGGCTTTAGCCATCGATCTGCGCAAGTGCCGCCAGAGACTGGGTTGCAATCTCTGCAGCGCGGCTTGTAATGCAGCCCACAATGTCCCGCAGTTCTCTGATCCCAGGCATCAGGTCAAGTGGATCTGGAGCGAGCCATTTGCCGAGGTCTTTCCGCTCGATCAGAATGGTTACACCCGTCGCAACTACACTGGCAGCCCACTGCCTATCTTGTGCAATCACTGCGACCATCCCCCGTGTGTTGAAGTCTGCCCTACTGGAGCCACCTGGAAGCGCGCCGAGGATGGCGTCGTGATGATGGATTGGCACCGCTGCATCGGCTGCAAATACTGCATCACCGCTTGTCCTTACGATGCGCGGAGTTTCAACTTCTCTGATCCCCGGACTGCGCTCCAGCAGGTCAATCCGGACTTCCCCACGCGCACTCTGGGGGTGGTCGAGAAATGCGACTTTTGTGCCGAGCGTCTTGCCAAAGGGGAACCTCCGGCCTGTGTCGAAGCCTGTCCAGAGAAGGCGATCGTCTTCGGCGATGTGCACGATGCATCCTCGGAGATCTCCAAGGCGCTTGAAGAAAGTTACAGCCTCCGGCGAAAGCCGGAGTTGGGCACTGGTCCCAACGTGTTCTATTTCCTGTGAGGATAAGCCTGTGTCCCTGATCGAAAAGACGTTGGCCGGTGGTCGTCGATACTGGCTTTGGCTGGGTTTTCTGGCTGTCCTGATGGTGATGGCCCTGCTCGGGTGGGTTCAGGAGCAGCAGGTCGGCCTGGGCATCACCGATCTCAGCCGCAATATGCCCTGGGGACTCTACATCGGTCAGTTCATCTTCTGCGTGGGGGTGGGTGACGCCGCCCTGGTCGTCATGCTTCCCTACTACCTGCACCATTGGAGGGCCTATGCCAAGGTCGCCCTTCTCGGTCAGATCCTGGGCACAGTAGGCGTGATTCTGGCCATGCTGTTCATCTTTGTCAGCATGGGCAAACCGGTTCGGCTGATCAATGTTCTTCTCTATCCTCATCCGAGATCTCTTATCTTCTGGGACATGCTCACTCTGAGCGGCTATGTCATCCTGACCGCCATCATCATCTTTCGATTGCTCATTGCCGAACAGGAGCACAGCGCGCCACCTCTCTGGACCCAAAGGCTTGTCCTGCTCTCTTTTCCCTGGGCTGTAGGCATTCATACCGTCACGGCGTTTCTCTTGTGCGGTCTGGTGGCTCGCCCCTATTGGTTCACAGCTCTGCTCGCTCCCCGCTTCCTCGCCTCTGCTTTGACCGCGGGATCAGCCATGCTGGTGCTCATCCTCCTGCTCCTCAAGCGCCTAGAGCTCTTCGATGCGGAAGAAGACGCTCTGCGCAGGCTCGCCACAACCGCCGCTTACTGCCTGGTTGTGCATGTCTTCTTCACTCTGGTCGAGTTCTTCAACGTCTTCTACGGTGGAGTTCCGCAAGAGGTCGAGCATGTGGATTATCTCTATGGAGGCCTCACCGCAACGTCCCCGGTCGCTCCCTGGATGTGGCTCTCCGCAGTTCTTGCTTTGGTGGCCTTGCTGGTGCTGCTGGTCCCCGCTCTGCGGCAGCGGACTCCACTTCTCCTCGCTGCCTGCACATCCGCTGTCATCTCCATCTGGATCGAAAAAGGTTTTGGCATGCTCGTCGGGGGCTTTGAGCCGTCGCCGTTCGGAGCCACGCCGCCCTATGTCCCGGACTTCTCCGAGTGGAAGGTCGCTGCCGGAATCTGGGCCTTGGGAGCGTTCCTCGTCACCCTGATGTACAAGATCGTCTTCTCCGTTCGGAAGGAAGCAGAAAGCTAGGTGAGTATCGTGAACCATCAAATCGGAATGGTATATCTGGTGGGCGCAGGGCCCGGACATCCGGACCTGCTGACCGTCAAAGCTGTCAATCTCCTGCGCAAGGCGGATGTGATCGTCTATGACCGCCTGATTCAGGAAGACGTGCTGGATCTCGGCAATCCTGCCGCCGAACGGATCTACATGGGCAAGTGCGTCGGCGGTCACGCCTCCCGGCAGGACGAGATCGATGCCCTGCTGGTCGAAAAGGCTCGTGAAGGCAAGATCGTCGTTCGCCTCAAGGGCGGCGATCCCTTTCTGTTCGGTCGCGGCGCAGAAGAGGCCGAGTACCTCATTGACCGTGGCATCCCTTTTGATGTGATCCCCGGAGTCTCCTCCGCTCTCTCCGCACCGCTCAGCGCTGGAATTCCGGTCACCCACCGCGATCTGGCCTCCGGCATAGCCATCGTCACCGGTCACTTCTCCACGGACGAGCACGAGCAGGCGCTTGACTTCTCCGCACTCAGCCGAATGCCAACCCTGGTGGTGCTGATGGGCGTGCATACCGTGGCGACAATTGCCTCGCGACTCATCCAGGCAGGCCGCGAGCCGTCTACACCCGCTGCAATGATTCAAACGGCCTTCTGGCCAGGACAGAAGGCGGTTGTGGCCACGCTCGGAACCATCGCAGAGGAGGCAACCCGGCAGGGCGTCGTTGCGCCAGCCACTCTGGTCATCGGCGAAGTGGTTCGGCTGCACGAAAAGTTGCGCGTCGCGGCTCGCGAGCTCCAGAACCCAACCGGCGAGTTCTCCTGCTCCGCTCCCACTATCTCTGCCGTGGACGCAGCATTCGCCGGCATGACATTCACAAATTAATCAGGAAAGGAAACTGACATGGCGGAAGTAACCGTAGCAAGCATCGCTGAAGAGATGTTCCAGTATGTCTCCGAGTGCGCTGGAAAGAAGAACCTTAAGGCCGGCGACCTGACCAAGTTCGCCATCAGCAAACACGGCGAAGAGGCTTGCACCAAAGATATGTGCAAGCAGGCTATTCGTGAACTTATCGACTCCGAGCGCTGCATCTACAGCTATCTGGGCGGGTCTTACATTCAACTACCGCCCACTCCCGGCAGCGAAGTCATCTGACCATCACGGAGGCGGAGATGAGCGCTCCTCATAATCCATCTCGGCTCGTGATCGCCGGCCTGGCCGGCGACTCGGGAAAATCCATCGTCTCTCTGGCGGTTCTGCGCAGGCTATCCTCCACCGGCTCGTTCGTTCGCGCCTTCAAAAAAGGACCGGACTATATCGACTCCGCATGGCTGTCCTGGGCATCGCAGCAACCTGCAAGGAACCTCGACACCTGGATGATGGGCTTTGACCGCGCTGCGCTCTCCTTTCAGCGCCACGCCACGGCCGATGGTCTCAATCTCATTGAAGGCAACCGTGGCGTCTTCGATGGATCCGATGCCGCCGGTACGCATAGCACTGCCGAGCTGGCAAAGGCGCTTCAGGCCCCCGTACTGCTGGTCGTCAACGTCGCCAAGATGACCCGCACCGCCGGGGCGCTTGTCCTCGGCTGCCTGCGACTCGATCCTGCGTTGAACTTGGCTGGCGTCATCCTGAATCGTGTCCATGGATTACGCCACGAAGCGGTTGTGCGGGCCTCGATCGAAGCAGCTACCGGCCTTCCCGTCGTTGGCGCTGTTCCGTCCTTCGGTGCGGATATCCTCCCGGACCGGCATCTCGGACTCGTGACCCCGTCTGACTTCAAAGGAATCGATCGTCTGCCGGAGATCTTGGAGAAGGTTGCGGGAAACCTCGACATGGATCTGATTCTCTCGATCGCCGCTCAGGCGCCGCTTCTTTTGCCTCCGGCGTCTGGCCCGAGCCTTCCCCTGTCTTCTGGCTCCAGCCATGCCCCACGCATCGTCGTTCTTCGCGATGCCGCCTTCAACTTCTATTATCCGGAGAATCTGGAAGCCCTCGCCGCTGGCGGCGCCGAACTGGTCTTCCACTCCTCCATGGAAGACGGCGCACTGCCCGCAGCTGCGGACGCCATCTACATTGGAGGAGGTTTCCCGGAGGTCCACGCAGCCAGGATCAGCGCGAACAACAGCTTTTTAAACTCGTTGGCTGCAGCCGCCACACGCAACGTTCCCATCTACGCCGAGTGTGGTGGCCTGATGCTCCTCAGCAGATCCATCGAGTGGGGAGGGAAGCAGCATCCCATGGCCGGCGTTCTGCCCATTGATGTGACGCTGGAAGACACGCACCAGGGGCATGGCTACGTGGAGATGATCGTGACTGAACCCAATCCGTTCTTCCCCCAGGACACGTTGCTGCGCGGCCATGAGTTTCATTACTCCAGTATCGAAACGAAGACCGGAAGGCCGACGACGGCCTGCGCTGTTCGCCGTGGTACAGGAGCGTTTGACAAGCGTGACGGCCTCATCCTGAACAACGTTTGGGCCAGCTATACCCACCTGCATGCATCCTCATCTCCTGAGTGGGCTGAAGGGATGATGCTGGCCGCGCGCCGTCATCTCTCTGGCCGGAACGTCTCCGCGCAACGGAGTTCTCTGTGAGTGTGAGTTTCCCGCGAATGATTGGAGGTTCATGATGACCTTGCTGCTGCCCATCGCAATCTACGTCGGGCTGGGCGTCTCCCTTCTCGGCTGCCTGCTCCGCATCTTTCAGTACGCCAGAACCCCCGTCCCTTTGGTCTGGGATCTGCTTCCGGCTTCTGGCGAAGAAACCGATCATGCCGAGCATCGCGGATCTTACTTTGAGGAGACCAACTGGTCGAAGCACCCGCACCACGAACATTCTTTCTGCGAGATCAGCGCAATGCTTCAGGATATCTTTCTGCTGCATGGCCTCTGGAGGATCAATCGACCCCTCTGGCAGTGGTCGTTTCCCTTCCACGCCGGTCTGTACCTGCTCCTGGCCGGCGGCTCTCTCTCCGGCCTCGGCGTACTCTTTCACCCCTACGCGATTGCCGCAGTCATCTTCTTGCTGGCGCGGATCTGCGCCTGGGCCGGCTTGTGGTTGACGCTCTTTGGCAGCATCGGCCTCGCGTGGCGACGAATCACCGATGCGAACCTGCGACCCTATACCGTGCCCGGCGACCTGATCAACCTTGGCGGTTTTGCCCTCGCCTGTCTATTGATTCTGGCTGGCAGCTTGAGCCGAACCATGCCGCCGTTCCAGGAGACAGTTTTTGCTCTGCTCACCTTTCAGAAGATCCTGCAACTGCCTGTTCTCACCCAGGTTGGCATCGTGATTGGCTCTGCCATGGCAGGGTATATTCCGTTTACACAGATGGCCCATTTCATCGCAAAGTACATTACCTACTTCCTGGAGCGCCGCGAGGACGCTGCGATGAAAGCAACCATCCAAGCCGAAATGGCCCGGAACCTCGCCTATCATCCCACCTGGTCCGCCTCCCATATCGCTGCCGAAGGCAACAAAAGCTGGGCGGAGATCGCTATCTCCAATCCAATCTCCGCGGAAAGGATCTCCAAATGAAAGATGTCATACGAGTCAGTGATATGTCGCGTCGGAATAGCGACTCGCTATGCACCTTGGATGAGCCCGATCTGAAGCCTTCACCTTCCAGCCTGGGTTCGGTAAAGGAAGGTCCCGCGCTTACGCCCTTGAAGCCCGAGGTGATCCAGTGCTGCGAGTGCAGCCTGGACGGAACCTGCGCGCTCAACATCGCTCGTCCAAAATCGCGCGAGGAGGAGGACCGCCTCGTCGCCTCGTTCCTCTCCGGACTGGAGAAGCTCTTCACCCGAGAGAACAACTGGACCTTTCTTCGCTTCCTCGTCTACACCATGGAAAACTGCACCCGCTGCCAAAGCTGCTCGGATGCCTGCCACATCTATGAAGCCAGCGGGCGCCAGGAGATCTATCGCCCCACCTATCGCACTGAGGTGCTGCGGCGTCTCTACTTCAAATACGTCAAGCATGGTGGCCTGCTCAGCGCATGGCAGCACGGCGACATCGAGTTGAACTGGCCCTTGGTTGCACGGCTTGCCGAACTCTCCTACCGTTGCAACCTCTGTCGGCGCTGCGCCCAGGTATGCCCCATCGGCGCTGACAACGGTCTGCTAGCCCATGAACTGCGCAAGATCTTCAGTCAGGAGATGGGCATCCATCCCAAAGAGCTGCATGACAAGGGAACCATGTTGCAACTCAAGGTCGGCTCAACCACCGGTATGCCCGCCGCCGCCGTCAAGGACAACGTCGAGTTCATCGATGAGGACATGAGCGAAAGAACAGGCCTCGAAGTCCATACTCCATGGGACGTCGAAGGAGCCGATGTCTTGCTGATTCATAACGCCGGCGAGATACTGGCGTGGCCAGAGAATCCCGGGGCGTACGCCGTCGTCCTGAACGCCGCGGGCATCCGCTGGACCCTCTCCTCGGAGCTGGCAGGCTACGACGCAGTCAACTACGGCCTCTGGTATGACGACGCTCAGTTCACACGGGTCGCGCTGAAGCAGCTAGAGGTGGCGCGCAAGCTCAAAGTGAAGAAGATCGTCATCGGCGAGTGTGGCCATGCCCACAAGTCACTTCTCGTCAATGTGAACCGGATCGCTGACGACGAGCTCAATATACCTCGCTTCAGCTCGATTGATCTCTTGCGGGACATCGTCTTCAGCGGCAAGCTCAAACTGGATCCCTCGCGCAACAACTTTCCCATCACCCTGCAGGATCCCTGCGCCATCGTGCGCCTGATGCGAATCATCGAACCGCAACGGGAGATTCTGCACGCGATCGCTCCCCGCTTTCGCGAGATGACGCCCCATGGAGTCGACAACTATTGCTGCGGAGGAGGCGGAGGGCTCGCCATCTTGAATGCAAATAACTTCGGCGACTGGCGTTCTGAAGTAGCCGGACGCAAGAAACTCGATCAGATTCTGAATGCCTTTTCGGATTCGCTCGGTTCCTCCATCCCCAAGTACGTCTGCGCCCCTTGCAGTAACTGCAAAGGGCAGATACGCGACCTTTTCTCCTATTGGAATATATGGGAGCGGAATCGCATCCTGTATGGCGGCCTGGCCGAACTGGTCGTGAACGCCATGGCGGAGGTAAAACCTGGCTTTCTTGACTGGGAGTGGCGTTGAGTAGCTGCCTCCCGCGGGGCTTGGGGCTCTGCTGGGTATGGCAAATCCGATCGCAGGCGTTCGTGCTTTGCTGGGGCAGCGCATCCTTGGTCGCCTTGATCTGTGGACTGGCCGACGGAAGCCGGGAGCCAGTATCTCAACTGGCGAGAACTCGGATGCTCTGCATCGTTCGCAGCTCATTCGCCTCGAAGCGTATGGCATTCCGCATCAGACTCCCGGCCGATGCATGCTCCAGTGGCCTCCCATCTGGCGGATGCACGTGGATGAGGAGGGTTCCCGTAAACGCCCGCTCGAAGTCAACCTGAATCTCCCACTCGCGTTCGCTACGCGCCACCGTCGACCAGCTCACATGTCCGAATCGGGTTGGACATCTTTCCACGCGAATGCGCTCGCCCACGGCGAACCAATGTTTGGGCGCAGCCTTCTGCAGATGGCACACATCTGCATGGTTCTCCTCGTAGCAAAGCAGCCACCGCAATCCCAGCGTTGGCTGCAGCACACTGTTTACTACGGCCGACCATCCATACCGGCTGCCCTGGCCGGGCGCGCCACCGGGAATCCACGCGTCTTCCGGAGCGTAGCGGTTTCCGGAGTCTGCCGCAAAGCATACCAGCGCATAGAGCGCCAGCAGAAATGGCCGATAATCCTGCTGCCGGATGTGTACCGCCAGCGTGCCGTGCTCCATGAAGTTGGAGACGCGCTGTTCCGCTCCGTCCGTACCGAGTTCCATAAGCTGCATCTCGGCAAGCTGGCGATGCCGAAGATGGCCGGCGTCCAGCGCCTCGTCACCCCAGTCGGCGGTGAAAAAATCCATCATGAAGCGGTGGTTCTCGTAACTCTCCAACTGCTTCGGATCGTGATGCGTGTCTTCTGGAGTAAATGGCGTGATGCCGGTCGCCTTCATCTCCGGCGAACAATGTTCCAGGGTCATTGCCAGCGACCGCTGAATCAGAGTCCGCATCTCGGCAGCCACGCCAGCGTAGTGATCGCCCAGCGCCTGCCATTCACGGTTGCCCTGTTCCATCCCGGCGCGATGCAGACAGCGCGCATGCTCTGCCAGGCCTCGCCAGGTCCATGTCGCGTTCTGGAAATAATATGGATGCGACTGAGGAAAATCGTTCTGTGGATCGCCAAGATCAGCCTCCGGCGAGCCCCAGATCAACCCTCGATGCGGATCGCCTTCGGGAAACTGTTCTTTGCTGTACTCATAGCGTGCCAGAACATACCCCAGCATCTTCTCCAGAACCGGCAGCCGCGCGGCAAAGGCTGCCGCATCGCCGGTGTAGTCGTAGGCTCTTGCGGAGTTGGCAAGGATCACGCCGGTATTGAGCGGCGCCTCCACTTGATCCTGTGTGTTATAAAGAAAGTTTCCGTCGGGCAGAATGTAGTGATCCAGGTAGTACTGAAAGTATGGATCGGACTCTGCAGTCAGATTCCAGAGTTGCTGCGCCCAGATGAACTCATAGTGCGCTACAGGAAACAGCGCATGGCTCCGCTCCGGAATCTTGGTGTACGCTCCTTCTCCTACTTGATACGACGGCCGCAGTCCGCGGTAGCTCACCCGAGAAAGCGTTATTCCTGCACGCGCGGCATCCAACAACCACGGATCGGGAATCTCCACGGGCATCGCCGTCTCGTAAAGATCATGCCAGCGGTTCCAGATCCCCGCCAGTGCGGCGTAGAACTCCTGTGGCGAACATTGGAAATAGCGATCTTCTTCGTGCGAAACTTCCGGATGCTCGTGGTCGCTCCCGTCAAGCGCTGTAGATCGCACGCGTCCTAGCACTCTGCCATCCTCGCCCGGCGTCACCAGAACAATGCACTCGTACCCAGCCCTGTGCTGCGGGTTCCATACAGCAACATCGGCTACCGGGAGAAACCCTCCCAGCAACGTCCGCTTGCTGTACCCCGGCAGATACTCGAACACCAGTCCGCCTTCCGTCGCCAGATACTCCCGCGGATCAAAGAGAGCTCCGCTGATATCCGGATCCCATAGCTGTTCGTCCTCGGTGTTCCGTTGCCGGCTCACCCCTCGTGCGTCCAAAAACACGGACTTCAGCGGACCATCCTCCTCGTTTCCTGCCAGCGCCCAGCCAATGAACTCCGGGCCGAGGGCGGCAACATTCTCATAGCACGGGTCCTCGTCGGAGTTCAGAATGTACTTGCCCGCAACGTCGGGCCCCGGCGCATAGTGCAGCACCCGCTTTAGCTGCACGTCCTCCGGCGCCGCAATCTGCCGCGGCCGGATGCTGGCCAACTGGCCCACGGCCTTAGGGATGCGGGCAATCACGCCGCCATCCCTAGTCACGTAGGCAATCATGCCGCGATGCGTGACATGCTTCTCGAAGATCGCCGTGTCTGCGCCGTTGAAATGGGCAACGGCAACCAGCTTCCACCCATCCTCGGACTCGCCTACCTTGATCTCGCGACCCAAGCTGGCCAGCACCACGCGATTCGACGACAGCTCCGCCACGAGCGGAGGGTTGGCAAGCGCCTCCTTTTCTCCAGGGAGAAACAAGCTGTATTCGTTGTCGATTCGTCCGGGCCGGTAGCTTCCGCGGTTTGCAGACTGGCCCACAAGGGCGCGCGCCATCGGAGTCAAGCGTGCAAACTCCACCGCTCCCGCAAGGGCTACACCCTGCAGAAAGGCGCGGCGATCGATCTCCCCTCTTTGCTTCCGCATCGGCTCTCTTCCTTCCTTGTTTGTATGCGCTGCCCGCAGGTCCGGCATCAACACCTCCAGCTCGGGTCAGCTCTCGCGACTGCGCTTTCAAGGTCCCGAGGCTCTCGCCGCTACGCCAGCCGACCCCTGCTCATACAAGCGGTATACCGGCTTGGACCTCCTACCGGCCTTCGCTTCTGAACGCAATTCCAGCAGCTCCTGAACCAAGGCGCTCGCTTGCCGGTTATGGCCTAGATGACGCTGCGCCAGCATCAAGTGATATACCGCTTGCTCGTCCTTGGGATCGATTGCAATCGCCGCCTTGCTCTGCCTTATGGATGCTTGGATATTGCCCTCTTCGAAATACGCTCCGCTTAATAGATCCCTTGCAGCTACCAACTTCGGATCCAGTTCTACTGCCGTCGTCGCAGCATGCATCTCCTCCAGCTGCTCTGCGCTACCTTTCGGTGCACCTTCGCTTGAGAGGGCTTCCGCGAGCAAGTACCAGCCATACGCCTCTTGCGGATGTGCTTTCACTGCAGCTCGAAACCTGGACAACGCCGCAGCGGAATTATGCTCCTGAGATTCGACAAGACCCTGCGAATCTCGAAGAAACTCCAGCCGCGGATCCAGTTTGGCCGCCTTATCGAAGTCCCCCGCTGCTTGTGCAAACTTGCCTATCTGCGCCAGTAAAATTCCGCGAACCAGGTAAAGCCGTGGCTGATCCGGCATCTGGCCAATCCCCTCATTTAGGATATCCACCCCTACCTGAGGCGACGCATGATCAAATGACAGCGAGGCAAATTGCATATAAGCATCCAAATCTTCTGGATTCGCAAGGAGTGCGCTCCTGAGATCCGTCACGGCTCGCTCAGTGTCGCCTTTGGCCTCCTCAATCTTCGCGGCGAGTACTAAAGCGTTCGCGTGTGTGGAGGATCCTACGACTAAGGGGCTGAGCGTGAGGAGCGCCTCGTCTAGATCGTGCGCATCAAACTCCGCCAGGGCTAGGTTATATTGCGCAAAGCTGGCCTCAGGAGCCAGAGTCAACGCTTCGCGAAGGACACGAACTGCCTCCTTGGGCCTATCCACCGAAGCCAGGCACACCCCGTCGTCGGTCAGGGCCTCTGGGTCATGGTCTATAACCACTTCTGCTTTATGAAAATGATCCACAGCTCTGGAGCAGTTCCCATATCTACTGTCTAGAATCCCTAGCAGCATGTGGGCGTTCGGATCGCCAGGTCGCTGCGATAGGACCTGCCTAAGCACCGGCCGCGCATCGCGGCCCATCTGGAACTCTGTCTGCGCTGCCCCTTCCTCAGCGGCCAGATAACCAGGCCGCAACCTTAAGGCATGCTGATAGGCAACTAGCGCCCCCGTCAGGTCGCCATTGCCTCCAGATGCCATCCCCCGCAGCGTCCAGATGCGATAATCTCCCGGACTCACAGCAAGCGCAGACCGGCTCATCGCTATGGCTTCCGCGAAATCGTGACTGCGCAACGCCTGGAGAATTGGAACTGCGGCGTCCTGCTCTGCCACAACAGGAATTTCTGAACCGCAGAGAATTATGAGCGACCCGAGAAGAACAACAGCGTAGAAAACGCACCACCTTGGCCAGGAATAGATACAGCGTTGATTTGTCGCCGCAGCTCTGCTTCTAGTCCCTTGCAAGTGACCCCACATATGTACTAGACCTTCGCCTCGCCTATTCCAACACTGTCCAGAGGATGGAGAATTCTGCCTTCGGCCATGGTGCTGCTCCTGAGAGCTCATCCTTAGTATGTCTCGCATCGAGAGCACCCCGTCACCGTCTCCGGTTCAACGCTCTTGCATGGAACTCACACCTCCGTGTTAGAAATTTAGTCGGCCACTCACCACTAGATGACGCGGGGGTAGATTGCCCGTGGTCGTCCCGAAAAACGCGCTCGCATCTCCGTAGTTATTGTCAACTCCATCGAGATTTACCCGGTTGAACAGGTTGAAGGTGTCGAGACGTAATTGAAAGTTGACTGTCCCCGTAATAACTATCGTCTTCTTAATCGTAAAGTCTGTGTCAGCGTATCCGGGATTGCTGAACCGGTCCAGCTTCTCATTGCCTTCTGTCCCGCTCGCGACGAAAGTCGGCTGGGCGAACTGAGTATGCGAAACGACACCACTATTTAGCACTCCCGTGTATTCGTAAGCCTTGCGATTTTTCTTCTGAGCATAACTGACAACGTTTGGCACGTTGAAGTTATCGCCATCCGCAGAGTAATTGCCGCTACTTGGCGAGAATGTGATGTGACCGGCAGCGAGTTCACTCTCGTAGTTAGACTCTGTCACTGTCACCCCAGCCGTATCTATCAATGCCAACGGATTGGTATTGTCCACAAAGAATGGGTTGCCAGACTGTAAAACTACAGTGCCCGCCAGGTTGAATCCATCTGTGATGCGTTTCACAAGGCCATTACCGCCGCTAATGCCTGGAACGTCGTAGCTGAACCCTATAGATACTCTGTTTGGTGCGTTCAAAGCAGACGGGCTGTACCACTGGCTTACGTCATAGCTGGTCCCCTTGGTGGCCACATACCCTTCGGGGTAGTTACCCCAGTCGTCCATCGCCGAGGAACGAGTATATGAAGCCGTGAGGAATCCGCGCTTCCCTATTTGCCCCTTGATTGCAGCAATGAAGGCATAATAGTTGGCGCGGGAGCCATTGAACGCATAAGTGATAGCGCCAAAGCTTGAGTTCAGGCGCGTCTGTGCGCCATTCCCCGTCCAGACGCCATTTGGGTTAAAGGTTGGATGCTCTATGAGATCTCCGGGGAAGATGTTCACGTCTACGCCATAGCTGGTGTTACCCGGATTCTCGCCACCTATCACCAAGTTCCAGGAATGGGTCCCCGAGTATCCGAAGCTGGCCACGAGATTCTTCGTAAGCTCCCTTTCAACTCCCCCCGACCACGTAATCGTCGGCTGTGACGACATGTTGACAGCCGTGCCGCCAACGTTAATTTGTGATCCGGCAATTCCTCCTTTGGCGTCAAGCGGGTGACCAACAAAGGCCGGAGCAGGAAATCCAAACGGTGGAGTGTTCTGCGTCCCGTAGCCAAAGATGGGCGCAGCCGTAGAGCCGTTGTTATAGAAGGTCGGCTCCACATAGCCAGGCGGATTCCCTTTCAATCCGTTTTCAGCGTTGCCTAGCGTGAATTCGTTATGGAAGAGGCCAATTCCGCCACGCACAACCCACTTGCCATCTCCTCGAGGATCCCATGCTACGCCAGCGCGGGGACTGAAGATCCAGTTGATGTCGTGATTGAACACATGTGGCTGTTGAGTCATAACGCCGTTTGCTACTTGTTGTGAGAAATTGCCTCCTGTTCCCAAATGAAAATTGGCAAGGACTGTCCCTGGGAGCGCAATATACGGATTGCCGAAGTTGTCGTAGCGCATCCCGTAGTTCACAGTCAACCTTCGCGTCACTTTCCATGTATCCTCCGCAAATGCACCGAAGGTGGTCTCCTTATATCCATAGTTTGCTGGTTCATAGGCGCCAGTAACTGGATTGTACGAAATTCCCGTCTCGGAGTATGGGTTGTTGGCAATGAAGTCAATCATGTTTGTGAAGAACAGGTTGGGCTGATCGTACGCACCAGCAAAAAGGGCTATATCATCGCTGCGCCATGCCTCGAAGCCGGCCTTGACACTATGAGAACCTGCTACATGAGTAAGCACATCCCTCCAATGATAGCTATGCTGGATGAAATTGCCATCCGCGAAGCCGTCGCCCCATCCAGTGCCTAATTGGAAGACGCTAACAATCGGCACGGTGAACAGACCTGTCTGCGGTGTGATTCCTTGGACACGATTGTACCCGAACATTCCCTCGTTTAGAGTGTCTGGAGAAAACATGTGGGTTTCATTTGCCTGTATCGAGAATTCGTAGTAATTATCTGTTTCGTTAAAGGCTGGGCGCAAAGACGGTCCGCCCTCGTTAATCGTGTTACGGAAGAATTGGCCGTAAAGACGATCGTTCTTCCAATATTTATCTACACGGATGTTGTACTGCTCGGCGTTCTCGTAGCTCGACGAGTTGAAGTTTCCAGAATCAAACACCGGGGTCGAACATGGTATTGTCACCCCATCGTATGCTGTCACGTTTCCGGTCCCATTAGCGCATGCTTGCTGCTGGGCTGGCGTAGCAAGCGTGTTGCTCCACAGGTCGCCCGCTGTAGAGGCAAGCTTTACGTTGACCACCTGTGCCACGGGGTACTTGGCCATTAGTTGAACTTCCGGGCTGTTCGGCTCTGCAGCTTCGGCAAATTTGGTAAATGCCGGGTCTTCGAAACCAACAAGGGCTGTGCCATTCGAAGTCAGGGAGAGGTACGGCTCGTACCCGACGAAAAAGAAGAGCTGTTTATGAGGAATGATCGGACCACCCACTGCGAAAGACATGTTGTCGCTGTGAAACGGGCTCAGCGGGATGGGCTGTGGAACCCCGAATTCACCGCGCGCCGTCAGGCCCTGGTAGGTGTAATAGTCGCTCGCCAACCCGTGGAAGGCATTCGCTCCCGATTTGGTTGTCATCACCGTCTGAATTGATCCAGCACGGCCGTAGTCCACTGTGTAGGTATTTGTCTGGACGCTAATTTCTTGAACCACATCAGCATTCGGCGTCAGGTTGAGGACTCCTGGTCGGATGGTGCTCGTCACATCCAATCCGTCGACGATGTACATATTGCCATTCTGGCCCTGCCCGTTTGCACTTATGTCGACATAGTTCTCGGTGTTGAAGTTCAACGCACCGCCCGACCCAGTTCCAGTTACTCCCGGCACGATATCCAGCTCCGATGTGGGGTTACGGCCGTTCATTGGTAGGTCCTCAAGCGCTGTCGCCCCGAGGGTCTCTTGAAAGCGGCTATCGGAGGTATCGAGGAGGGGAGCCTGTGACGTCACAGTCACTGTCGAAGCCACTTTTCCAACAGCCAGCGTCAGCGAAATGTTGCGCACCTGGTAAGTCGTTAGTTTGAAAGAGACCTGTGCTTGGGAGAATCCCTGGGCGGTAGCAGATACCGTATAGTTGCCAGGTGCAAGGCTATCAATATGGTAGATGCCTTCGCCATTGCTCGTTGTCTTCTGGGTCACGCCTGTATCCACCATCACCAGCGTAATCGAAGCGCCCGGGATTGCCGCGCCCTTGGTGTCTTGCACGGACCCTTGGAGACTACCATTGAACTGAGCGTAGCACGCTGTTGAAACCATGATTTGCAGCATCATGAAAACTCGTATGGCTCTTGTTCTCATCTCTCAGCCTCTTCAGGAAATTGAACTGGCAAGTCTGAAACCGATTGCACGCGGTTACAAGGCTAACCTTGAGGGAGGACGTTCGCATGAGTCGTTGGTGCTAAGTCCGGGTAGTTCATGTGAACTATGATCGAGCAGTAAGCGTTGACAAGCATCTCTTGCTGAGCGTACACACCGTTGCGTGGGGGTTTGTAGCATTGGAATGGGGTTAGGCGGTGAGAGTGTGTGCATTTGGCGGGCTGGGACTTCGGCGTTTGTAGCATGTCTTGCGCTCGGAGCAGTTTGCGCCTCCGGTTGCCACTCACCTGAGACCATCGCCGTGGTCCCGCAGACCGAGGGAACGCTGCGTTGGGAAGCTGCTCACGTGGGTGCTGAGGAGGCGGTTCAAGGAACCGGGGCATTCATCTATTGGAATGCGCCGATGCGTGACGGTGATGTCGAGGCGCAGATTGCCGTAGTCGACCGGATCGCTTCCGGAAACTATAAAGGGCTGGTCCTAGCACCCGATCAGGCGCTTGCCCTTGTGACGCCGGTGCGTCGCGCGGTCGCCAGGGGCATTCCCGTGGTGATCATCGCTTCTCCGCTCGACGTGCCTCCGGGCGGTAATCTCTTCTATGTAGTGAATGACGACGCAGTCGGCGGCCGGATCGCAGCAGAGCGTGTTGCCGAGGCACTCCATGGCTCTGGATCTGTCGCCATCCTGGGAGTTGATCCTGATTTTGCCGGCATCCTTGAAAGAGTCCGAATATTCGAGAGCGTTCTCGCAGCGCGGTATCCCCACATCTCAGTGATTGAAAAGCGCCTCGGCTCGCCCAACGCTGCGCATGAGCAGCAGGTTGCACAGGAGACCATCGACGAACACCCCCACCTTGACATGATCGTTGCCATGAACGGCTCGAGCATAGATGGCGCACTCTCCGCATTGAGTTCCGAGCCATCCAGCCGGCATATTCTGCTCGTCGGATTTGACACGGATAATCCAGCTAATATCGACAATCCCCACGTCGTTTGCATCATCCAAGAAGATACGCGGTCCATGGGCCGTGACGCGGTGCGCGCCATTTTGGACAAACTTGACGGAAGACCGGTTCAACCGCAGACATTGATCCCGCCGGTGGTGATTACTCGCAGCAACCTGAACTCCGCTCAAGTAGTACGGATGTGGTCGCAGGACTGGACCCTGGGACGCATGCAATGGAGCAGACTCCCATGACCTCCGTACTGCATTTCTGTCGCCGCCGAAGCGCCAGCCTCTTCGCCGGCCTTTTTGGGCTTGCGCTTGCTGTGTGCGCCATAGTCGCTCTGCTCGCGTGGAGACGCAGTCCGCGTCGCGGGCTTCCATACCACGACTCTTTTGCTGCAGGCAAGGCGGACGAGTGGAAGGCGTTTGGCGGTACCTGGGAGTTGGCTGATGGCGGCATCCGCAATGATTCCGACGAGCGCGGGGCCAAGCTCGTAACTGGTTCTCCGTGGTGGCGCAATTACACCATTGAGGCCGACGTCTACTTGCTGGGAGTGAGCGGCGATGCCGGCCTACTGATCCGTTCCAGCAAAGAAGAGGAGGGAGTTAACGCCTATAGCGGGTACTACGCCGGGGTGCGGACCAGCGATAATTCTCTCGTCCTGGGGCGCGCCGACCACGGCTGGCAGGAAGAGACGCAGCGTTACCCTGTCGCCAACGGCATCCACCCCTTTCAGTGGTACCACCTCAAGCTCGTGGCAGTGGGCTGCGAGATCGCCGTTTCAGTTGGCACAACTGCGCAACACGATCAAACCGCCTTCGGCATCTCTGATCCTCAATGCATCGCTTCCGGCCGCGCTGGGCTGCGCTCATACTCTTCCGGCAGCATCTGGCGCAACGTCTTCGTTCGCCCCGCCACGCATCAGGACATCGTAGAGATGCTTCGCAAGGGCTCAAGCCACGAGCCTTTGCTGGCAAACACGTCCGAAGCGCTAAGTCCTAATTCACCTGAAGCATTGCGGGACCTAGAACGCGAACAGGGTCTGGATGCTCCGGTCGACCGGAATGTGGGCAACACAAGAGCACAAAGCATCCATAGTCTGCTCCTTGCCTCCTCTGCGAAGCCGGTGAGAGCCATGGTTCGCGGGGTCGTCGTTTTGACAACGCCACGACTTTATGTCCAGGACTCGAGCGGCGGCATGTACGTTTCGCAGTATTCTGGTCCGCCTCTTAGAGTAGGTGACGATGTTGAAGTCAGAGGAGAAGTTCACCCAGGTAATTTCAGTTCACGAATGGATCACTCTGCCGTTCAACTCCTGTGGGGGCGCAGCCCTGTGCCCCCGCTATCAGTTACCGCATTACAGGCATCCACCGGCCGCTACGATTCAACCTTTATCGAGTTGCATGGCCTGCTTACTGCAAAAAGCCGTGGCCCCAACGATAAACTGATCCTCGATCTCAATGACGGGTCGCAGTCATTTCGAGCCATTCTCAATCCTGGACGTAGCGGCGCCTTGCTGTCAAAGCTGCAACTGAACAGCCTGCTCCGCCTGCGCGGCATCTGCGTCAGCGATCCCAGCCTCACCCACAACCTCACTCCCTTCGTTTTGTTGCTGCCATCGAACGAGGATCTTGACGTTATCTCCGGTCCGCCCTGGTGGAGTACCGGACACATCCTTGCGCTCGGCATATCCACTGCTCTGCTGGCCATCATCTCGGTGATTCTTTATCACCGCATTGTGGACTGGCGTCTGCGCGCGATTCTTGACGAGCGCAGTCGTTTGGCTCATGAAATGCACGATACTCTTGCGCAGAGCTTCGCCGGAATTGGCTTCCAGCTACAAGCTATCAGCAACGGAGTACCCAAATACATGTCGCAGCTACACGAACAAGTCGAACTGGCGCGCGATTTGGTGAGACATAGCCACGAGGAAGCGCGTCGTAGCATTGCTACACTTCGTGCCGAAGCGTTGGAATCTGAAGATGTTCTCGGGGCCCTCGAGCACTGTGCTCGGCGCATGGTGGGCAACCATATGGTAGTGGTAGCCACAGAAACCCAGGGAGACCGCAGACAGATCCCCCTTAGAACCAAAGACACCCTGTTTCGCATTGGCCAGGAAGCCGTGGCCAACGCCATCCGTCATGCGGAGTCGTCACGTATCAGCCTTCGCATGGTTTGGGCAGACGACAAGGTCACCCTATACATCGAGGATGACGGCATCGGTTTTGATCCGGGCAGCACATCTTCCGGATTCGGGATACGCGGCATGCGCCGGCGGGCCCACGCCATCGCCGCCACGCTTCACATTGTGAGCCGAGCAGGCGCCGGCGCAAGTGTGTGGATTGAAGCCCCTTTGCCGCCACGGGTTACCCTGGCTTCGTGGCCCCGCATTTTATGGAAAAGCATGATGGAGGCGTGGAGGCATGCAAGAACAGCGAGAACTATTGGTTCGCATCTTTATCGCGGATGACCATCCAGTCGTCGTGGCCGGCCTCACCAGCATGCTGGGCACACAAGAGGGGATGGTTGTCACCGGATCCGCTTCCAGCGGCGAGGAAGTTGTTGAAATGTTGCGTACCCACCCCGCCGATCTCCTACTTCTAGACCTCCGAATGCCCGGCAGGAACGGCGTCGAAACCCTGCATGCTCTTAATCGCAGCGGTATTCCCATACGTTCCATCATCCTTACCAGCTATGAGACCGACGAGGATATCTATCGCGCGGTGCAGGCCGGTGCGCAGGGTTACCTTCTCAAGGGAGCTCCCCAGGCCGACTTGATTGAGGCTATCTGGACCGTATACGGCGGCAAGCGTTACCTTCCCCGGCACATTGCAGAACACCTCGCGGAACGCATGATGCGAAGCGAGCTCACAGCCCGCGAAATTGAAGTGCTACACATGCTCGCCCGCGGCCTCACCAACAAGGAGATCGGCTCTGCGCTCCGCATCAGCAGCAACACTGTTCGCAACCACGTGAACAATATCATCGAAAAGCTCGAAGTATCAGATCGTACAGAGGCCGTAATTACCGCCATTCATCGCGGCATCATTGATGTATATAGCTAGCACTACCGGGTTACCCGCCATGCCGAGGGAGCGAGAACGCCGAAGCAATAACCGTGAAGGGTCGTGACGGCACACCTCGCACAGCTTGCGGCTGATACAGGGCGTAGCGGTACAAATGCGCCACAAAGCAGCGCGGCAACGCCCGTCGGTGACCGAAGGAATGTAGTCCTCTCTGCCGGATAGTATCCGCCGGTCGCTGCGGCGATTCTCAACGAGCCCCAAAGATGGAGAAGATTATGATGCTGCACTGCCGTAGAGTCCGCTGCAGGCGCAGAGTGATTGAAGCTGGAGGCTCGCCGACTCGTCTTGGAGACGGGGGCGACCGAAGAACGGTTGAAGAGCCACCGCGCGGAGAGTGGGAGCCGTGAAGAGTTGAAGGCCGGCCTTTTTATCTGCTGAGAACAGCCGCTGCATCTGGGATTTCAGCTTCGGCGGCCTGGGCTGACTCATCGCTAAGAACTTCTTCGATACGGTCGAGTCCCCACTCCAGATCCTCGCGGCTGATGCTCAGCGGCGGCGCGATGCGGATCACCCGCTCATGGGTCTCCTTGCACAGCACGCCTCGCCGGCTGAGGGCCTCACAGACCGGCCGCGCGGGCTGGTTGAGCTCGATGGCCAGCCACAGGCCGCGACCCCGCACCGCGACGATGCGGGAGCTGCGCAACGCCTGCAATCTGGCTAGGGCATAGGCTCCGAGCTCTGCGGAGCGATCGGCGAGCCGTTCCTCCACGATGACACGCAGCGCGGCGCGCGCCACGGCGCAGGCCAAGGGATTGCCGCCAAAGGTGCTGCCGTGGTCGCCAGGCTGGAAGACGCCCAGCACCTGGGTGGAGCTGAGCACCGCCGACACCGGATAGAAGCCTCCGGAGAGCGCCTTGCCCACGATCACGACATCCGGGCGGATCTGCTCATGCTGGTAAGCGAAGAGCTTGCCCGTGCGGCCCAGGCCGGACTGGATCTCATCCACGATGAGGAGAACGTTGTTCTGCTTGCAGACCTCCACAACCTGGCGTAGATAACCCTGGGGCGGGATGATGACGCCGGCCTCACCCTGGATGGGCTCGACGAGGAACGCTGCGGTTTGGGGCGTGATGGCCTGGCGAAGCGCCTCGGCGTCCCCAAAGGGAACAGTGCGAAGACCCGCGGGGAACGGGCCAAAGCCGGAGCGGTACTGAGGCTCCGTGGAGAGCCCCACCACAGCGATGGTGCGGCCGTGGAAGTTGTTGGCGCAGGCGATGATCTCGGTCTCACCGGGCGCGATTCCCTTCACTGTCTCGCCCCACTTGCGGGCAGCCTTCAGCGCGGTTTCCACCGCCTCGGCTCCGGAGTTCATCGGCAGCGCGCGCTCGTACCCGGTCAGCTCATGCAGGTCACGCAGCAGCAGCGGCAGTTGATCGTTGCGGAAGGCACGCGAGGTGAGCGTGACCCGCTGCGCCTGCTCCACCAGAGCTCGAAAGATCGCCGGATGGCAGTGGCCCTGGTTGACTGCCGAATACGCCGAGAGAAAGTCCAGGTAGCGCCGCCCCTCCTCGTCGGTAACCCACGCGCCCCTGGCGCTGTGGATAACCACATCCAGAGGATGATAGTTGTGAGCTCCGTACTGCTCTTCCAGATCCCTCAGATCACTCTCGAATCCCCGACTCTGTTCCACATCACACCTCCAGAAGCTCCGCCCGCATCGGGTCATCGGCGTTGGACCCGCAGTGCAGGGACGGGGTGAGTTTAAGCACCAGACACTTGGCCGCGCCGCCGGCCTTGAGAAACTCATCCAGCTCGATCTGCGTCACCTCAAAGCCCCGCTGCCGCAGCTCCTCTTCCAGCTCAGCGCTGATCCGGTTGAGGACGATCCTGCGGCCAAGGTTGACGGCGTTGCAGGCAAAGGCCAGGCCATCCTGCTCGCTGACGGCGATGCGCTTTTCGGCTGGGTAGAAGGCTTCGATCTTCCGCAGAGACGCATGATCAAAGGCTGCGGGAACGTACAGCAGCGAGCCATCCTCCAGCGGAGCGAAGCAGGTATCCAGGTGGTAGAAGCGCGGATCCACCAGATGCAGCCCCACCACCTCCACGTGCCAGATGCGCTGCAGCGCCGCATGGCTGGAGAGTGCGGTGCGGAAGCCATAGCCGGCCCACAGGCGCATACCATCGGCGGAGAAGAGCGCATCTCCCTCGCCCTCAAAGGGCGTCTCGCGGGGCATATCGATCACCATGTATCCGGCCTCTTCAAACCATCTGCGGAAGAGCGGCTCTTCCCCCTGCCGCTCACGATACGCAAAGCTGCTGAGCGCCACCACGCCATCTCTGGCCAGGCCCGCATTAGCGGTAAAGACCATATCCGGCAGGCCGGCTCTGGGCTCGACCAGACAGATTTGCGCTACGGATGAGAGAGCTTGGTAGAGGTTGCGCCACTGCCGCAGGGCGCGCTGCCGCGAGGAGTGTCCCAGGTTGCCTTCCATCCAAGGATTGATCACATAGCTCACTTCGTAGACCTTTGGCGCGCACATCAGCAGCGCGGGCCTCGGCGACGGCTGCGCGTGCGGCGCCTGCCGCCGCAACGCCGGCAGATTCGACACAGACGAACTTGAAGTTGGGAGCTTCGGATTGGGATTGGATCTTGCAACGAGCGCTTCGGCTGGCATGGCGAAATTCTTCTCCTGTTCTGGAGCATGGCAGGATGCGAATAGGCGCGTCAACACTAATGATTATGCGCAGATCGATGCATAGATATACGTTCGACAAAGGCCATACGCAGGGCTTCGACGAAGGCCATCCGGAGGAACCAATTCCGGCGGGGAACGACGCGACGCTGGGTTCCACGACACTCGACGAAGAAGCGCCGGCGGCGAAAGACGAGGCTCGAAGAGAGCCCGATGCCGCTTGATGCCGCACGAAGACAGCCGATGCGGCAGCAACGCGCCCTCCCTGGCCCTTCAACCCGCATCCGGGTGAATCCTCTTGCGGAACCCTCGGCCATCCAGCCGGTCCACTATAATCGGGCACGGGGGCGGATCCGGCCCCATAGCTTGCCATGCAACTCTTCTACAAGCGCTTTGGCGTCATTACGGGCTTTCTTCTGCTGCTTGGCCTGTTGGTCGTCAACGCGCTCATCACGCAACGGCAGCTCCGCGGCATGATCGAGTATCAGGCGCGGGTGGAGTTCACCGAGCAGGTGCTGCTCGCGGTGAACCAGACGCAGTCTCTGGTGGAGGATGCGGACACCGGCGAGCTGGGCTATCTTTACACGTCGAACCTTCAGTATTTGAGGCCCTATACCCAGGCCTTTCAGGAATTGGGTCCGCAGCTCGACCTGCTGAAGAAGATGACCGCGGCTCATCCTCTCGAGGCTGGCGAGGTGGAGCAACTGCGCGTTCTCGTCGAGGCCAAGCTGGGGGGCCTGGCCAGCAACATCCTGCTCTATCAATCCGGCTACCCGGATGCGGCCCGGCAGGTGATCCTCTCCGGACATGACCACCTGCTGACCATGGAGATCAACAACCTGATCGGCGAGATTCTGCTCCAAGAGACCTCGCTGGAGTCCTCGCGCACAGAGTCGGCGCAGCGCAGCGTTCGGCGGGCATACATCTCCATCGATCTGGCCACGCTGATCGCCATTCTGGGCCTGTGTTTTCTGGCGTACTACATCTTCAAGACGATGGCCCTGCGCGACCTGTACGCGCACCAGTTGCAGGAGCGCGAAGAGTGGTTTCGCACCACCCTCACCAGCATGGGTGACGCCGTGATCGCCACCGACAAGCGCGGCCGCATCACCTTTGTGAACTCGATGGCCGAACGGCTGATCGGCATCCCCTCCAACCAGGCCCTGGGCCGCGCGATCGGCGAGGCCTTCCCGCTGTTCCATGAGACCACCGGCAAGCCGATGGAGAATCCCTTCCGCAAGGTGATGGAACAGGGCTTCGTGATCGGCATGGCCAGTCACGCGATGCTGGCGAACAGTGACGGCAGCCGCATCGCCATCGACCAGAGCGCGGCTCCCATCCGCGACGCACAGGGCAGGCTGGTGGGCATGGTGATCGTCTTCCGCGACGCCACCCAGGAGCGCAAGTCGCAGGAGGTGCTGCGCAAGACCGAGAAGCTGGCTGCGGCCGCTCGCCTGGCGGCTACAGTCTCCCACGAGATCAACAACCCGCTGGAGGCCATCGGCAACCTGGTCTACATCGCCAAGACCACGGAGAACCTTCCGGAGTCAGCGGTGGCGCATCTCTCCATGGCGGAAGAGGAGTTGATCCGCGTCTCTCACATCACCCGGCAGACGCTGGGCTTCTATCGCGAGTCGAAGCTGCCGGAGAGGGTCGATCTGCCCACCCTGGTGGAGTCGGTTCTGAGCATCTACTCCAACAAGTTCCGCACCAAGCATATCCATGTGCAGAGCGAGTTTCAGCCATGCCCGTCGATCTATGGGCTCTCCGGGGAGCTGAATCAGGCCATCGCCAACCTGGTCTCCAACGCTGCTGACGCGGTTTCCAACGGAGGCTCCATCCGGGTGAGGATCGACTGCCAGAGAAGGGGCGAAGAGGATGTGGTGCGGGTGATCATCCAGGACAACGGCCCGGGGATCGCTCCCGAACATCGCGACCGGATCTTCGAGCCCTTCTTCACAACGAAGAAGGACGTCGGCACCGGCCTTGGGCTGTGGGTGACAAAGGAGATCATCGAGCGCCACGGCGGCAGCGTCGAGGTCCATTGCGGCAGCGCTGATGCGGGGCAGGGCGAACCTGCCACCACCTTCACCGTTACGCTGCCAGTGCGTCCAGAGGCGGAGAGTCTGGCCACAGACGATGCGAGCCCAGAGAATGGAAGGGCAGAGAACGCAGACCCTGCGGACGCTGCGTCCGTGGGCGGCGGGCCGGCAGACGGCGGCCAGAGTGAGCCGGAGTCGCCCGAGATGAGATCGAGATGAGCGAGCGATGATGCTTGTCGGGAGGCCTGCTGCGCGACCCTGACCGGCGGCGGGCCAGGCGGCGGCGCTCTGAGGGTGGAGTGGCAGGATGCATTATGCTGGCAGAAAGCTACCATGCGAGACGCGCCCAAGCGGGGAGCACCCCACAGACTCTCTCTTCGAAGCCTTGCGGGCTGGCTGCTCCGCGCCGCGGTTCTGCTCTGGCTTTCGGCCGCGCTCACCCTGGCCGCCATGCGCTGGGTAGACCCGCCCACCACGGCGGTGCAGATCGAGCGCCGTATTCAGGCCACGCTGGCAGGCAAGCCCTACACCAGGCGCTACCAGTTCGTCCCGCTCCAGCGCATCGCTCCCGACCTTCAGCATGCGGTGATCGCCGCCGAGGACGCACGCTTCTACCAGCACCACGGCTTTGACTGGCAGGCCATGGAGATCGCCGCCGAAGGTGACATGCATGGCCGTCGGCTACGCGGCGGCTCCACGCTCACCCAGCAACTGGTGAAGAACCTGTTGCTGGGCGCCGAGCGCTCCTACCTGCGCAAAGGCGTGGAGGCCACGCTGGTTCCCATCGCGGAGCTGGTGCTGGGCAAGCGGCGCATCCTGGAACTCTACCTCAACGTAGTCGAGTGGGGGCCGGGCGTCTACGGAGCGGAAGCGGCCAGCCGCTATCACTTCCACACCTCCGCCCGCCGCCTCAGCCGCACCCAGGCGGCGGAGCTGGCTGCGATTCTTCCTGCCCCGCGCCGCCGCCGTCCGGAGCGCATGGCCCGCTACAGCGCCATCATCCAGCAGCGCATGCGCCAGATGGGCTGGTGAGGGACGATGGAGGCCCGCTCACGCCGCGGTGCGCAAGGTGAAATCCACCCGGATGGCATCATAAGGAAACACCACCCGGCCGCTTTCCGCGCGGTTCAATACCCCTGCCAAGATCAAGGCCTGCACGTCGCCATGTACGGCCTTCACGTCGCGGCGAACCCGGCGAGCAACCTCGCGAATGCTCATCTCCCCTTGCCCGGTCATCGCCTGCAGAATCTTCCATCGCTTTGCCGTCAGCACCTTCCATAGCAGCTCGACGGAGGAAAAGCTGATCGAATCACCCGCCCCCTCACCTCGGAACGCGGCGGACAGTCGCCTCCTCGTCTCCTTGAGCGAGGACACGCCCAGAGTTACGGTTCTCATCGTTCTCTCCTCCACCTTTCTACGTCCTGCCAGAAGTCATCCTGCAGCCGGTTCAGATCGACGAGGCGGTACGCCGCCTCTCGTCCGCCGATGTGCCTGTGATCCCCCTTGCCGGCCTCGTTGTCATAACGCAAAACGCAGACCCCTTCCACGATCAGTGCAAGTCTGTACTTGAACCCGTGCGTGTTGCCGCGAACAGGCTTCGGAAGCCTCCAAACCACCATCTCAACGAACGCAGTCTCTCGCAATACCAGCCGCTTGCGCGGCAACAACTCTGCATCCATGTCGGAGTTTGTACCAACATTCTTCCGATGTTGTCGAATGCTCCATCAAGCTTGCCTTCGGCTACGTCTCCGCCTCTTTCGTGCCAGCCATCAACAGGAGAAGACCGATGGGCTCAGCCACCCTCCGGCGCCCCTCAAAGCGCCATCGAATGCATCTTTCGCAGCAGCCCGGAGCGGTCAGGGCCATGCTCTGTCACCCGCTTGCAAAGTGTGTGCCAGCAAGGCCACGCTGGCCGAGTTGGAACAGGCGACGCTCCGCAAAAAGCTGGGCCGCCGCCTGCGGATACTTTTGGTCCAGCCACGCGGCCAGTTGCTTGATCCGCGCGATGCCTTTGTCGGCGTCCAGCTTCCAGGCCGCTCGCAGCAGACTTTTGGCCTTTGCCCTGTCGTCTTTGGGCAGGTAATGAGCACATTCCACCCACGGACGAAGACCTGTCCGTGGGGATCCCGGCATTGCGCAGCTTGTGGGCGCGGCAGCGTTGCACCTTCTGGTCGGAGCCGAAGACGGCGTTGATGGTGGTGCGCAGCGCCTTGGAGCCATCGATGACGAACAGCATCTTGCGCTAGGGATCGACGCCACGCGCGAC
>DAHWOF010000206.1 GCA_027335345.1 Granulicella sp.
ACCAACATGCAGGAGCGCTTGAACGAAGAGATTCGTCGACGAAAGCGGGTGATCCGGATCTTCCCCGGTGTCGAATCGGCCCACCGTCTCGTCGGGGCTCTCTTGGTCGAACAGCACGAGGCGTGGGCCGGACAGCGCTACCTCAATAGGGATGAATTTCACGAATGGCTCGCGTCCCGACACCCCGCGGGCCCTCCTTTGGAGCAGGTGGTGCCCTGGAGTTGAGCACGTCGAGCCGGAGCGAATTTACGGCAAAGATTGGATTTGACTGTGCCGCCCTACGTGAGGAAGGCCCGTCGGGTGGAGGCAGCCCTGCCATGGCTGTACCTGAAGGGCATCTCGACCGGCCGGATGCAGGAGGCCCTGGAAGTGCTGGTCGGCCCCGAGGTGAAAGGGTTGTCGGCCTCGGTGATGGGTCGTCTGAAACGGCAATGGGAAGCGGAATAGGCCGAATGGTGCCGACGGGAGATGAGCCGGGATCGGTGGGTCTATGGGTGGGTGGACGGCATCTACAGCGGCTTGCGGGACGAGCGCCAGAAGCTGTGCGCCCTGGTGGTCATCGGTGTCAATGAACGGGGCGAGAAGCATGTTCTGGCCATCGAGGATGGCGTCCGGGAATCGACCCGGAGCTGGCGGGAGGTGCTGCGGGACCTGAAGAAGCGTGGCCTCGAAGGGCCGCCGAAGCTGGCGGTGGGAGACGGCGCTCTTGGCTTCTGGGCGGCACGGGATGAAGTGTATCCCGGGACCCGTCATCAGCGCTGCGGGGTGCACAAGATGGCGAACGTGCTGAACTACCTGCCGAAGGCCGTTCAACCCCGGGCAAAGAAGGCCCTGCATGAGATCTGGATGGCCGAGGACCGGGCCACGGCCCACAAGGCCTTCGACCATTTTGTCGAGACGTACCAGGCCAAGTACCCGAAGGCGGTGGCTTGTCTGGAGAAGGACCGGGAGGCCCTGCTGGCCTTCTACGATTTCCCGGCCGAGCACTGGGTGCACATCCGGACGACGAATCTGGTTGAATCAACCTTTGCCACGATTCGGCACCGGAGCGACCAGGCCAAGGGATGTGTGAGCCGGAACACCATGCTGGCGATGTTGTACAAGCTGGGGATGAGTGCCGAGAAGCGCTGGCGCCGGATCCGTGGATTCAACGACCTGGCCAAGGTTGTCGAGGGAGTGAAGTTCAGAGACGGAGTGGAAGTCGATGTGAACAGCAAAACCGAGAGCAGCAGGAGCGCCGCCTGATCAGGCTGTACACCAGATTTGACTATAGCTCTGTCGCGGATCTGCTTGTCCAGCACCCGCCGGTCGGTGACCACGATCACCGAGTCGAACAGTGCGCCATCCTCCGGCTCCAGCCCCACCAGCTGATGGGCCAGCCAGGCGATGGAGTTGCTCTTGCCGCTGCCGGCAGAATGCTGGATCAGATAGCACTTTCCCGCGCCGTTGACCCTCACATCCTCCAGCAGCTTGCGCACCACGGCGAGCAGGTGATAGCGGGGAAAGATCTGCTTGCGCGACTTGCGTCCACTCCGCTCGTCCTTCTCCTCGACGATCTGAGCATAGTTTTCAATGATCTCGGTGAGGCTGCCTCGGGTCAGGATCTCCTTCCACAGATAGTCTGTTGCCAGCCCGGCCGGATTGGGTGGGTTGCCCGCGCCGTCGTTATAGCCCTTGTTGAAGGGGAGAAACCAGGAGTGCTGGCCCTTGAGATGGGTGCAGAAGCGCACCTCGTGGTCATCCACCGCGAAATGCACCATGCAGCGCCCGAACTGGAACAGCAGCTCCTTCGGATCACGGTCGCGCTTGTACTGCTGCACCGCGTCCGCCACCGTCTGCTTCGTCAGGCGGTTCTTGAGTTCGACGGTCGCGACCGGCAGACCATTGATGAAGATCGCCATGTCCAGCGACAGCCGGGTCTCGTCGCGTGAGTAGCGCAACTGGCGGGTGACGCTGAAGCGGTGGGCCTCGAAACGCTCCACCGCCTTGAGATTGCTTGGAGACGGTGTACCGTAAAACAGGTCGATATGGTGCGGACCATGCTTGACGCACGGCGCAGCACATCGATCACGCCGCGCCTGGCCACTTCGCCCTGCAGCCGGTGCAAAAACTGAGTGCGGCGCGGGCCAGGCGCCTTGATGCCCAGCTTTCCCAGCGTCTGCGGCTGAGTGGCCCGCAGGAAGGCAACAAGGTGGGCCAGGTCCACACCATGCTCGCGGTCATAGTCACCGGGATCGCCGGGCAGATAGCCCGCCTCGTCGATCAGCGAGCGGACGATCAGCGCTTCCAGGCCCTTTTCTGTGGTGTCGGTCGGATGCACCCTCAGTGACGCTCCTCCAGTGGCGCCACCCAACCCTTAGCCGTCAATACATCAATGGCCAGGTTGATCTGGCGTGGGGTGAACCGGCGCTTACGTTCATTCCAGGCATAGGTTTTCCGCATCACATCTTCGCGGCTCTGCGGGGCCTCGCGCTTGATGACCCAATGTACCGTGGACAGCAGCTCCAGCCCGAAGGGTGACTCGAACCCTTCAACCAGCTCGGTGACCCGAGCGTAATGGGCGCGCGTCTCGGGGTGAGCGTCGAGAAAGCGCGACGCTTCCTCTACCGCCCCTGGCACCAGCTTCAAAGGCTTCTCCGGCGCGTCACCGCCGTCGGCGTAGCCGGCAACAAAGTACCCCTCGATTTTGTTGAGCACATGGCGCAGGTTCTCGGCATAGGGGCCATAGGGCGCCTTCTTGTAGTGAAGCCGCAGTGGCTCGCCTGCCTCCTGCATGAAGTACATCAGCTTGTGCAGTTCCAACAGGGTAATGAAAGGGTCCAGCAGGCCGCGGAGGTAGTGGTCCATCAGCTCCACCAAAGCGGCGCGGCCTTTGGTCATTTCAGGTACTTCCCGGTTGCGCGGCATATTCTCCGCATCCGGGGCTCCCTTGGGCCCGAATAAGATGACCTGCACATCTTCCAGCTTCCCAAGCGCCTGCTCGATCCTCACACGAACCGCTTTCCAGTCCAAGCCACCGAGACCCGCGCCCAACGGCGGCAGAGCAATGGAGTGGATTTGTTTTTCCTGAATCACGCGTACCAGATCCTGCAAGCCGGTCTCGATATCCTCAATACGGCTCTTGCCGCGCCAGTGCCGTTTGGTCGGAAAATTGATGATATATCGTGGATTCGCCAAGCCACCGGTCTCGTAGACGAACATGCGGCCCGGCTTGACTTCCTCCCCCTTGCAGGCCTCCGCGTAGGCCTTGAAGTTCTTCGGAAAGGCCTTCTTGAACTGCAGGGCGATGCCACGGCCCATCACGCCCACACAGTTGACCGTGTTGACGATGGCCTCGGCATCCTCGGTGAGCAAATCACCCGTTTTGTATTCAATCATCGCCGCTCCCCTCAGTAATACCAGTCCCGCCTGACCTCGACCGGTGGCCGATGGGCCGCTCCAGCCACAGCCAAGGTATCCATAACCTGAGTATAAATCGTGCTGTTCATTACGACGCCGATCCGCTCGACCAGCTGCCAGGGAAAACTGTATTCCATCAGGAACTCGGCCTGCTTGCCTTCCTTCCTCTTTTTGCCTTGCCAATCCCTGGCTTGGATCGCGTCCCAATCCAACTCGTGCAATTGCGCGAGATCACTCCGGTCCTCGAAATAGTAGGTCCCGGCGTTGGAGAGCGTGAAAGCCCAGCGCCGGTCGTTCTCGGCCGCCCACGCCACAGCCGCCGAGAGGTCGGCCTCAAGATGGATGATGGGAGTCTGCCCACCCCGATAGCTTAGCTCTGGGTGGTTTGCACGGTGGATCAGATACAACATAATCGACCGAGGGCAAAAGTAGAACGGCACACATTGACCTACATGCAGGCCTGGATGGCTGGCCAAGGTCAGCTCATTGAGGCGTCGCTGCTTGATACTGTTCATGCCGATGATCGTGCCAGGCCGCGCCTTTCGTGCAATCTCGGCATCACACCACAGGCACCCGTCCGCAAGGACCGAAGCCAGCCGATCCACATGCAGGATGTGATAGATCTTTGGGCTGGCCGGGACACTCACATCGCAGCCTCCAGGTTGCCCTGCGCTGCTGCGTCACCGCTTATCACGCCTTCGTCTAAGACCTCTTCCGATTCATCGACTTCAGGTACTTCCACTCCGCGCACGTCCAGCTTGCCGGCGACCACATCGGCGATCAGACGGGTGCGGTATTCCTGAATGAGGTCGATTTCGCGTTGGGTGCGGGTGATGGCGGTATCTATTGAATTCGAGATACGCTGAATGAAAGAAACAATAACTTCTTGTTCCTTTCTTGATGGGCAAGAAAATCTGATGTCTCCAATGAACGTCCAGTCTGCTCTAGGCATCTTCGCGCCGTACGTAGAGCTATTAACCAGATCTATCATTTGCTTCGAACGCAATTTATAGTCCAAGAACTCTCCTAAAAGATCATCACTCATAACGCGCAGAACCAGGAACTCTCCAACACAAACACCGGACATGGCTGGCCTAGTTGTTAAGTTTCAAGACGTTGTTGTCTGACGCGGGCCTGAGTCTGGACATGGGGGGGAGGCCTCCGAGGCCGGCATGGGGGCGATGGTCGTTGTCGTCGTGAAGCCAGCGGTCCAACATGGCCGTGCGCTCCTCG
>DAHWOF010000208.1 GCA_027335345.1 Granulicella sp.
CTCGACGAAGATACGCCGCCCGTTGGCCAACTCCACGCGCATACCTCCGCCACTCGATGCTGCGCTGACCAGTTCTACCGGCGCCAACTGTGTGGCTGGGGCCGCCGCTCGCTGCTTGAGCCTCCGGTAGCGATAGCGGTAATAGTCAAACCGTGAGACAGCAACACCGCGTGCCTCGCAAAAGGTCTTCCGCTTCACACCGCTCTGCTCAAACTCCCGCACCAGAACTTCCCACTCCGCCTCACTCAAGCCGCTCCCTGCTATAACCGCTCTCTCACCATGCATACCCCCACTTCAACATGCAATCGCTCTTGCGTACAGGGTGGCTTTGCCCGGATGGATACGACGAACCGACTCCACCAACGGAGGGTCAGACATCTCCTCCACCCTAGGCTACGATGACCCCTCTCATGCTCTATCCTCCCGCTTCTGGGGTCAAATCAGCGAGAGTTGCTTGGACTGAGCCTGATTATCCTTGGGATGCAAAGATATCGCACGCTCAGGGTTCCGTCTCGCTATGGGCGACGATTGGGAAAGACGGAAAGATCGATCACCTTGAAGTGATCGGAGGATTACCGGTGTTTCAGAAATCAGCCGTTGATGCGGTGAAGACCTGGCGATACAAGCCCTTCCTCGTCGACGGAGTTCCATCGGAAGTGGGCGCCATGATCACAATCAACTATCGCGTGTCCCCTTGAACTCCGCATCTACCCTGTCTTTTCGACAAACGATGCGCAGAAACTCAACTCCGCGGCGGATTGGCAGCCAGCGAAGGTCTTGCGTCGACTCATATCTCCAAACGACTATCACCCGGATCACTGCCCTCGAAGGCTATCATCGATGCCATTCTTTCAGAATCCTGCAGACGGGAAGACAGCACTACTCTAGACCCCGAACCTTTCGGTACCGCACCGTCCCCACCTCATCCCCCTCGCCCACATAACTCATCCCGCAGCGCTGCATCACCTTGATCGACTCCGGCACATACAGATAGGTCTGCGCGCTCACCGATCGCACGCCCTCCTGGGTCAGGAGCCAATCCACCAGAGCCCGCGCCGCAGCAGTCGCGTACCCTCGGCGTTGAAACGCCGGCAACGTGGAATACCCAATCTCGACATCCCCATAGGCGCGCGGGAAGCCTCCGATGGCTCCCACCAACGTGCGCGACCGGCCCAGGCCTCCGTCCAGCACGACGTAGCGGTGCCAGCCGAAGCTCGTGGGCAACTCGTCGTACTGCTTCTGGATCATCTTGTGCAAATATGGCTCCCAGTCCACCGGCGGCCACTCCTCGGTTAGCCGGGCCCGCAGCAGGCTTCCCAGCCTGGCCGCATCGGCTTCCTGTTCGGCCAGCAGCATCTCGGGGGTAATCGCCACCAAGCGCAGGCGACCGGCCTTGAGTTCGACCGTGCGCCCCGACCGAGGCGGAAAGCCAAGAACAGCTCCCCATTGCATGAAATCGATCAATCAGCGTCCTCCGCTTGCCTTGTTCGGCTCTCAGCCAGTCTCTGATCTCGATGCTGCTTCTCGGCCAACTGTTCCAGTTGCCGCCGCCAGTCCAGATTTTCTACAAACCCACGCGAGCTGCGCCACTCATCCTGCACCTTCACAAACAGCTCCAGAAACACCCTGGTTCCCAGCAGAGCTTCAATCTCCTTGCGTGCCAAACTTCCGATGCGCTTGAGCATGGCTCCCTGCTTCCCTATCAGGATCGCCTTCTGGCCCTCACGTTCGCAATAGATCGCCGCCGTGATGCGGGTGAGGGGAGATCTTCCGTCGCGTCCCTTTCTGAGCGAGGCCGGCTCTTCGTAACTTTCGATCATGACCGCCGTGGCGTAGGGCACCTCTTCGCCGGTCAATAGCAGAATCTTCTCACGAATCACCTCTGCCACCAGAAATCTTTCCGGCTGATCCGTCAACTGGTTCTTGGGAAAGTAACGTTGTCCCTCAGGGAGATGCTTTACCACCGTATCCAGCAGGAGTTCCAAACCATCCCGCTTCTTGGCAGAGATCGGAATCACCTCGGCAAACTCGTGCTGTGAGCTCCAATGCTCGATCAGGGGCAGCAACGCTCGCTTGGGCAGCGCGTCGATCTTGTTCAACGCCAGAATCACCGGACAGTCCACACGTTTCACCAGTTCCAGGGCAATATCATCTTCGGCCTTTGATAGCGCTCTCCGGCGCTGCCCGGAAGATGGCGATCGGTGCCGCTGAGTCGCGGGAGCAGGCTGAGCAGAATCCGTCCCCGCTGAGTTTTCGGGTTCGGGGTTTCCCGCTTGCGGGCCGGGCAGTCGATGCGTGGCGTCTACCAGAAAGATCACCGCATCACGTGACTCCAACGCATCCTGCACTTCTTGCATCATTCGCTTATCCAACTGCGTTTCGGGCTTATGGACTCCCGGCGTATCCACCAGCACCACCTGCGATGCGGGCCTACCTGGATCGCCCTTGGCCTTCTTGCGCACCGGTAGATCCAGCACCCCCTGGATGCGCGACCGTGTCGTCTGCGGCTTATGCGTCACGATCGCCAGTTTTTGCCCCAGCAAGGCGTTCAACAGTGTCGACTTGCCTGCATTCGGGCGGCCAACAATCGAAACAAAACCAGTACGAAGTCCCATCACACTATGATGACACCGGATGTGGCTCTGTGCGCTTCTGTCGCCTAACCGGGCGCACGCCGCTACTCCGGGGCAAGATGCCCTCCGGCACAGAAGACGGAAAGGGAACTGCGCCCTGCCCGAAGCCTGTCATGGCGGAGGGATTCTGGCCGGAGTCTACGCCCCTGGGCTTCCGGCCGGATGCCCTCTCATCCCCACCCGAACCCGCTCTACCCTGCGGTCCGTCGATGCCAGCACTTCGAGCCGCAGCGGGCCATTCTCCACCACCTCACCGGGGAGCGGAATATGGCCGGCCATCTCACTGGCCAACCCGCCCACAGTGGTTGTTTCATATCTCATCAGCAGTTGCGCCAGGCTCTGCTCTGCTTCATGTTCCTGAGCTTCGGCCAAACTCTCCTCTTCGTCTCCCACGCTCTCTGCGGTCTCCGCACTCTCACCCGACCCCTCCACCAGTTCGCGCAGGCGGGCTACTTCAAAGCTTCCTGGAACGACCCATGTGCCTTCGGGCTCGGCAATGGGAGTTTCTCCATCGGTCTCCTTGTCATGCTCGTCCTCAATCTCTCCCACAATCGCTTCAATGAGATCTTCGATGGTCACCAACCCAGCAACGCCGCCGTACTCATCAATCACGATGCCCATGTGTTGCTTCTGCTGCTGCATCTCCCGCAGCAGTTCGTTCACCTTCTTGGTTTCTGGAATGAACAATGCGGGACGCTGCAACTCGGACACCGTCATTCTGGCTGCTTCGGAGTCCTTCACCCCCAGCAGATCGCGTGCAAAGGCTACTCCTATGATCC
Organism: Granulicella sp.; assembly: GCA_027335345.1. GTDB lineage: Bacteria > Acidobacteriota > Terriglobia > Terriglobales > Acidobacteriaceae > Granulicella. The sequence goes on from DAHWOF010000208.1 coordinate 3,413, forward strand.
GATCCAGAGAATCCCCATATACCGGGATGCGTGAAAAGTTGTGTGCATTCACCGCCGCAGTGAACTCCTCCAGTGAGGTCTTTCCAGAGACGGCAAACATCTCCGGCCGAGGAGTCATCACCTCGCGCACCACCTTATCGCCAAACTCGACCACGTTGCGCACCAGTTCGCGGTCCTCTTCATCCAGAACGCCTTTTTCTTCGCCCGCTTCGAGCAGCGCATCCATAGCCTCATCCGGGTTCTCCTCGCGCTTCGCCTCCGGTTCGGCCAAGCCGGCAATCGAGAGCAGCAACCCAATGATCAGCGTCAAGGGCATCACCAGGTAAAACAGCACGCGTATCAGCCATGCGATCTTCGCAATCCACGCGCCTGCGGTCTTGGTGAAAAAGATCTGCGGCAGCAGCCGGTCGAACACGAGCAGCGCCAGCAACAGTTCAAAGACCGTGCGCGCAATCTCCGCCGCACTCTGCCCTGCCTTGCCCTGGAGATGGATCGCCAGCAGAAACACCAGCGCCCCTAGCGCAATCTGCCGCAAGACCGAGGCCGCCATCGCCGAGGACTGCCTGCTTAAATTCAGCCTGGGTTCTACTCCCTGCTCCCACGCGTCGATGTTCTCCGTATACTCCCGAGCGAGAAACTTGCCCATCTCGAAGTAGATCCGATCCACATAGGCAGAGAGCGCTAGGAGGCACAGCAGCAGCAATACCAGCAGATCATATCCTGTGATCATGTACGTACCCTGGACGGCCTTCCCTTGGCCTTGGTGGTTGCCCCGCTTGCCCTGGCTATCAAGCCATCCGGCAGGCGCAGCCTGGCGCGCAGACGGCTCTCGCGCAAGGCCATGGTTCCGCCGTCGGTCTCGTGATCCATCCCCAGGAGATGAAGCACTCCATGTAGCAGCAGAATCCGCAGCTCGTCTCTCAGCGTATGCCCGTGTTCTCGGGCCTGCCGCCGCGCTGTCTCGATCGAGATTGCCAGATCCCCGGCGTGTTCTCCGGCAACCTCCGCCGGGGAGGGAAAGCTGAGCACATCCGTGGCCTTGTCTTTACCCCGAAACTCCCGGTTGAGGCGGCGCAGCGTCCGGTCGCCGGCCAGCAGAACGTCCACCTCACCCTGCAACCCGGCTGCCTTTTGCGCCGCCCGCAGGTAGCGGGTCAATCCGGCCCGGGATAGTCCTAGGGTCTTCCATGCCGTCGCGTCACTCACAACCGCGCGCTTGCCATCCTTGGTGGCGAACTCTCGGCGAGGCTCCAGGGTGATCATGCTTGCTCCGATGCTATCGCATCCGGAGGAACGCTGAGGCGTTCATCACACATCCGTCAGGGCGGCACGAGCCTTTCCGTTTCGCTGGCCAAGGGATCATCTACGTCCGGCTCGCACCTTGCCAAAGTGCATCGAGAGTTGCACCGAGATCGCCAAGGCGCCGGCGCCTGCCGTCACCCACCCCCAAGGATTTACTGGAGAGAATCGATGCAGCAGCAGCGCTCCCGCCGCCAGGTTGCCAAATCCCCACAGCGCGTTGACCAGGGGTGAAGAGTCGCCTACGCCGGGCGGTTTGGCGAAGGGGGATGGAAAAGGAACACCACTGACTCCTTGCACCAAGTGGGGCACGCCGTTGGCCAGCAGCGCGCCGCTCAGGAAGTCCAGCAGATAGAAGTACCACGGCATGCCGGTGAACTCCACAAATCGGGGAAGTCTCATTGCGGGTGAAGCACTCGCTTGGGCTGCTCTTCCACCTCGATGGTCAGCGGAACTCCATCCACGGCAAGGGGCAACTGTTCGGCCCGGTCATAAGTGTCATAAGCCCGCACAATGCGCTGCACCAGATGGTGCCGCACCACATCGACATCCTCAAAGTGGCAGAAGCGGATGCCCTCCACGCCGTCCAGGACACGCAATGCCTCCAGTAGTCCGCTTCGCTTGGGGCTGGGCAGATCGCATTGAGAGAGATCGCCCGTGATCACCGCCTTGGACTGGTTCCCCATGCGGGTCAGGAACATCTTCATCTGCTCGCTGGTGGTATTCTGCGCCTCATCCATGATGATGAACGCGTCGTGGAGCGTGCGTCCCCGCATGAACGCCAGCGGCGCAATCTCAATCACGTTGCTCTCCAGCATCTTGTCCACTTTGCCTGAATCCAGCAGGTCATAGAGAGCGTCGTACAGCGGCCGCAGATACGGATCCACCTTCTCCTGAAGGCTTCCTGGCAGGAAGCCCAGGCGCTCACCAGCCTCTACCGCCGGCCGCACCAGAATGATCCGGGAGACCTTTTTGGCCAGCAGCGCGCTGACCGCCATGGCCACTGCCAGGTAGGTTTTGCCCGTTCCGGCCGGCCCTAATCCAAACACCATGTCATGGGACTCAATGGATTCCACATATTTTCGCTGGTTTGGGCTGCGCGGCTGCACTGCACGCTTGGCTCCAATCGCTCGCTGTTTGCCGCTCTCAACCAGCCCCCGCAAGGTCACGGCGGGATCGGCCACCACCATTTTCAGCAAGGCGTTCAGTTCGCCATTATGCGGATGCACGCCCAGTCTTCGGAGTTGTTCAAAGTCGAGGAAGACTCCTTCGACTCGGGCTACCGCCGCAGGCTCCCCCATCAGGTGGATACTCTCCGATCGGAGATCAATCTGGACGCCCAGCCCATCTTCCAGCAGGCGAAGGTTCTCGTCACGCGTGCCATACAACGGCTCAATTCCAGGGTTGAGATTCAGGGATTTTTTGACCAAGTAGTAGCCTGACCTCCGTCAGGAGATTGCAAGGAGAGAGCTTTTTGCCTCTCGGTTCTGAATGCGGGGGAAAAGCATCGACTCTAAATCGCCTTGTACGACGTCGCCCTTCGGCGCACCAGCGGTCCGCAGCAGCCAGGCGACCCCTCGCACACTGTAGAACGACCGGATTGGCTAGCGTTGCCAATAGAGTATCGATCTTGCCCCAGAGACTACCCCTGTGCAGCTTCACGCGTCAAGGCGCATCTGGATAAATTGAACCATACGGCGCACCCGGGTTCTACCGTCTGCCTACCGGGGCGCAGGGGCGAAGTCGTCCATTGGCTGGACTCTAGCCGCTCGACCCCTCTGGACTTGCTGCCAGAAATATTCTGGACCTGCTGCCATAAATCCCGTAGAATCAAATCTGCAGAGGAGTGGCTGCACTGCGCTCGCCGGGTTCTAGGAACCGCCGAACGCATCAGCTTCCGGTCTGCATCCCATTTTCCCGCTTAAGCCTTCTGGCCAGCCAGGTTTTTTGGTTGCCTCGCAGGAGGTTATCCCGGGCAAAAAGAAAAGAGTCTCGCACCGTGGCAAATCACGTTTCATCACTCAAGCGCGCCCGTCAAACACTCACACGGACAGCCGTTAATCGGGCCAACCGCTCCAAGCTCCGCAGCACCCTCCGCTTCATGCGCGAGGCTCTTGCCGCAGGCGACAAGAGCACGCTGACCACTGCCTACCGCTCGACCGTTTCGGTCCTGGACAAGAGCGTCCAGAAGGGCGTCCTGCACAAGAATACCGCCAATCGGTATAAGGCCCGCCTCAACGCTCGCGTCAAGGCGATCGTCAGCAAGGCGGCTTGACCCCTCCTCAACCTGATCAACCAGGCCAGCTACGTGCTGGCCTCTTCTTTTTGACGCGGCCCTGCTGCCCCGCCCGCCAAGGAACCTCTTGCGCCCGGCGCGCGTACACTACTCCAGTCGAGCTATCCTTTGCCATGGGCGCCGTTGTATCCGTGGCCACACATACGCATCGCTGCAATCCCACGGGCGCAGAAAGCAATCTACTTGGAGACCTCTCAATGAATGTGTTTCGCATGCACAATCCAGCCCTGCCGCGCGGCAAGGCCATTCGCCTCCTGCTCCGCATGGCTCGCTTCGCTCCTGTTTTGGCGTGCCTCACGCTTCCCCTCGTCGGCTCGGCGCAGACCTCCTCGGCTGCGTCGCCGTCCAACAGCGCGCCCGCTCAAAGCAAATCTGCCCACCAGGCTCCTGCCAGCGATCACCTTGCGCCGGCCTTCGATCTCTCTTCTATGAACACCGCCGCAGACCCCTGCAACGACTTCTACAAATTTGCCTGCGGCAACTATGCGGCCCACCATCCCATCCCCTCTGACCAGCCTGCGGTCAATCAGTTTGAAACGCTCTACAACGTGACGACCCGGGAACTGAATGGGATCCTCAAGCAGTATGCCGCCGCTGGTTCATCCCGCACCCCCAACCAGCAGAAGATCGGCGACTATTATGCGGCCTGCATGAACACCAGCCGCATCGATAGCCTGGGCCTAACTCCCTTGCAGCCTCTGCTGCATCAGATTGACGCCGTTACGCGGCCTACTCTTCTCTCGCTGGCAGGCGAACTTCATCGCATGGGCGTGAATGTCTTCTTCGAATTCGGCGAAGAGCAGGACTATAAGGACTCCAGCAAGCAGGTTGCCCTGGCAGATCAGGGAGGCCTCGGCCTGCCCGAACGCGACTATTACACCCGTACCGGACCCAAGGACAAGCAGATCCGCGACGAATACGTCCAGTTCGTAGCCAAAATGCTCACGCTCTCCGGCGAGGCTCCGGCTGAAGCCCAGAGCGACGCCAACCACATCCTGGCCTTTGAGACCCGGCTCGCACTCGCCTCGCTCACCGACACCCAGCGCCGCGACCCGGAGACGATCTACCATCCCCAATCCCTTACGACCTTTGAAGGCAGCGTTGCTCCCCTGAACTTCACCTCGTTCCTCACGGCCGATCGGGTCCCGGCCATTACCTCTCTGGTGAACGCCAGTCCTGCGTTCTTCCCGGCCATGGCAACCGCCATCCAGAGTACGGATCTCGCCACACTGCAGGCTTATATCCGCTTTCATCTTCTCAGCACCTTCGCCAGCGAACTGCCCCAATCGTTCGATGCCGAGAACTTTCACTTCTATGGCACCGAACTGGAGGGCGTACCCACCGAGCGCCCACGCTGGAAGCGCTGTACCTCAGCCGTAGACGGATCCCTCGGTGAGGCACTCGGCCAGGTCTATGTGGAACACTACTTTGCCGGCGACAGCAAGCAGAAGACCCTCCAGATGGTGCATGACATCGAAGCCGCCATGGATCAGGACATCGACACCCTGAGCTGGATGAGCCCGGCGACCAAGCTCCGCGCCAAGCAGAAGCTTCGCGCCATTACGGACAAGATCGGTTATCCCGACAAGTGGCGCGACTACAGCAAGCTCCAGGTCTCGCCGACGGACGCCTTGGGCAACGCGGAGCGCGCCCGTGAATTCGAAAATGCCCGGCAACTGAACAAGATCGGCAAGCCCGTGGACAAGAACGAGTGGGATATGACTCCACCCACCATCAACGCCTATTATGACCCAAGTATGAATGACATCAACTTTCCAGCCGGTATCCTGCAGCCGCCGTTCTACGATCCCCACGCCGGTCTGGCCGTGAACTATGGTCACATCGGAGCGGTGATTGGCCATGAGCTCACGCATGGCTTTGACGATGAAGGCAGAAAGTTCGACGCCAACGGAAACCTCTCCAACTGGTGGACGGCTGCCGACCTTTCCGGATTCGAGCAGCGTACCGGCTGTCTGGTCCATGAGTACGGAAGTTTCGTCGCCGTTCCCGGAGCTACCCCCAAGGACAACGTCATGGTCAACGGCAAACTCACCCTGGGAGAGAACACAGCCGACAACGGAGGTCTGGTTCTGGCCTTTATCGCCTATCTCAACCGCGCCCGTCAGGACGGCATCGACACGCAGAAGAAGGTGAATGGCTACACGGGTCCACAGCGCTTCTATATCGCCTTTGCCCAGAACTGGTGTGAGAACGTCCGACCTGCTGCGGTTCGCGAGCAGGTTCTCACTGATCCCCACTCACCCGCCCACTTCCGCGCCAATGGCGCCATCGTCAATCAGCCCGGCTTCGCCTCCGCCTTTGGCTGCAAGAAGGGTTCGCCGATGGTTCCGGTCAATAATTGCCGGGTCTGGTAACCGGGTAGATGGACAGGCATGCGCAGAGGGAAGCGACAGCCTCTGCGCATGCCCGGATTGTCCTCCAGAGCAGCAAGGAAGCTTGATGCGAAAATGGGACCTGTGTCCTCCCTCGGAAAGCATCGCGCTCTCGGCTTCCTGGCTGCATTTTTCGCCAGTTGCTTCTGGGGTTGCGGCTTTTTCTTCGGCAAGATCGCGCTGGGTGAGATGAACGTCGGCGCCATGGTCTTCTACCGCTTCGCTTTCGCGACTCTCGGCCTTCTGCCCCTTCTGCTCTCCCACCGCCCGCGCTTCAACGCGGCCGAATGGCGCATGCTGCTGTTTGCGGCCTTTCTTGGGGTTCCGCTTCAATTTCTCATCCAGTTCAAGGGCCTCTCGCTCACCACCGTCTCGCACGCAGCGCTCATGGTGGGCGCCATGCCGGTGATCCTCGCTGTAGGCGCTACACTCTTTGCCAGGGAGCGCCTCAGTGGAGCCGGCTGGGCGGCTCTGGCGGCTTCTACTCTGGGCGCAACACTCGTCGCCTTGGGTGGATCCCATTCGCAGGGATCCACCGGCCCGGCTCATCTGGCTGGCGCTGGTCCTACGTTGGGCGGCGACCTCATGGTGCTCCTCTCTCTCTTGATTGCCCTTTTCTGGATCCTCTTCAACAAACGCCTGATGGAACAGCATAGCCATTTGGTCGTTACCGCCTATGGCATCGCTGTGGGCGCTCTCATGCTTGTTTTGTACGTGCCCGTGGCCTACGGAGCGCCGCCGTTGCACGGCGTCTCGCTCAAAGCCTGGACCGCGCTGGCCGCCAGCGGCCTGCTCTGTACTGCCGCCACCACTCTGCTCTGGAACTGGGGCATGACCCAGGTTCCGGCATCGCAAGCCGGCGTCTTGCTCAATATGGAGCCTCTGATCGGATCTCTTCTGGGCGTCTTCGTTCTCCACGAGCATCTGGGTTCTTTCGCGTGGCTGGGCGGAGCCTTGATTCTCTCCGCAGCCTTCACCCTCACCCTCCGTACCAACACGCCGTTGGAAGACCCCGCGATGGTCTGATGGGGCATTCGTTCTGCCCCGAAGGAGCGCCTTGCGCTTACTTGGAAAGCGCCTTTGCAGAGGGCGGCTGCGGAGGGGAGCGGAACTCGCGCGCGGCGCGGTAGAGCTTCCAAAGGGCGAAGATCAGGGAGATCCCCAGCATGGTCCAGACGGCGGCCAGGATGGAGTCGGCCCATCGGTCGTTGAAACGCGACCATAGGTGGAGGACATGGCTCCCGTAGCGGACCCCCAGCCAGGCTGCGATTCCGTGACGAAGAAGGCGGCTCAGGGTGAAGGACCACATGAACTCCCGGCGGGACATGTGGACCGCTCCGGCGGCCAGAATGAAGGGCCAGAGCGGCATGGGCGGAGGAAGGATGGCGGGCAGCGCGACGGTGAGGATCGGATGGCTCTCCATCCAGAACGTAATTCTGCTGAGCGTTTGCGGGGAGATGTGTTTGCGGAGGAACGCCATGCCTCCCACCGAGCCCGCGGTGTGAGAGATAAGACCGCCGGTCGCCGAGCCGAGCGTAGCGATGGCGACCACAAAGAACGGGTTCATATGGGTGGCGGCGTACAGGATGACCAGAATGTCAGCCACGCCCGGCACCGGCAGTGGGACAAAGGTGCTGTTGACCACCGCGATCAGGAAGAGCCCGGCCAGGCCCAGGCTGGAGAAGAAGTTCAGGGTTGCGCCGCGATGGAAGGATCCGTTTGCGATCTGCACAGCCCCGGCTGCGGTGTGGGAGAGAGCCAGGAAGGCCGCCAAGGATGAAAGATGCGCGTGCATGCCGGTATCTATGTCCTTATAGCATCTTCAGTGTGGAAGAAGTCTGCCTCCGCAAGCTCCATGATCGGTTTCTCCAACGTCTGCGGGTCAAGAAGGCCGTTCTGCTTGGGTGGACGGAACGATCGGCTGCGTACTCGATGCGGAATCTCCAACTTTGAAGATGCTACTGCTGGGGCGATGGGCAATTGGAAGGAAGTTTTGCGCGGTCGCGGTTGCTCCCGGCAGGCTAAAAGGACGGCGCAGCGCACTGATAAACTTGAAACGTCTATGCGCAACCTTTCAGGGAATCAGATTCGGGAAGACTTTTTGAGGTTTTTTGAGAGCAAGGGTCACCGCAGGGTGCATTCGTCCTCCCTGGTGCCAGCCAACGACCCCACTCTTCTGTTTACCAACGCGGGGATGAATCAGTTCAAGGACGTCTTCCTGGGGGCGGAGACGCGGCCGTACCTGCGGGCTGCCAGCAGCCAGAAGTGCGTGCGAGCGGGCGGCAAGCATAATGACCTGGAGAACGTTGGGTTCACGCGGCGCCACCATACCTTCTTTGAAATGCTGGGCAACTTCAGCTTCGGAGATTACTTCAAGAAGGATGCCATCGCCTTTGCCTGGGAGTTGCTGACCAGTCCCGAGTGGTTTGGGATCGACAAGGACCGGCTCTATGTAACCATCTTTGAGGGGGTGGGAGAAGGCCCGGCTGCGGTGCCTCGCGACGACGAGGCAGAACGGCTTTGGATGGAGGTAGGAGTCCCCAGGGAGCGCATCTTCGCCAAGGGGATGAAGGACAACTTTTGGCAGATGGGCGATACCGGACCCTGTGGTCCCTGCTCGGAAATCTTCTTCGATCTCGGACGGGAGGCCAGCGAGACCGGCGACGATCTTCCGTTTCCGGACGACGACCAGCGGTACATGGAGATCTGGAATCTGGTCTTCATGCAGTTTGACCGCAGCAGCGACGGAGTCCTGACACCCCTGCCCAAGCCTTCGATCGATACCGGAATGGGACTGGAGCGGGTGGCATGCGTGTTGCAAGGGAAGTTGAGCAACTACGAGAGCGATCTGTTTACGCCACTGATTTGGAGAGCGGCGGAACTGGTGGACTTTCGCGGAGAGGATCTGAGCAGCGACCGTATCGACGAACTGGCCATCAGCGATCAGAAGGAAGCTGCATCCTTGCGCATCATCGCTGACCACGCACGGGCCGCTACCTTCCTGATCTCCGATGGTGTGCTGCCCAGCAATGACGGAAGAGGGTATGTGCTGCGCAAGATTCTGCGCCGCGCTATTCGGCATGGTCGGCTGCTGGGGCAGGAGAAGCCATTTCTGCATGAGATGGTAGGTGCGGTTCGAGAACAGATGCAGGCCGCCTATCCGGAGCTGCGGGAGAGCGCCGAGCGAGTCGCCAAGGTGCTGCTGGCCGAAGAGGAGCAGTTCGCGAGAGTGATGGAGGTCGGCTCGGCACAATTGGATCAACTCATCGCCCTGAAAAAGCGCGGCTCCGAGGGGCTGTCCGCGGGGAACGGAGGCGCTTCGACAGAGCAGAAAACTGACACAGGGCCGCGTATTGAGGGACGCGAGGCATTTCACCTGTACGAGACCTTCGGCCTGCCGCTGGATTTCATGGTGGATGCAGCCAGAGATGCCGGCCTGGGTTTTGATGCCGCCGGCTTTGACCTGGCCAAGGAGGAGGAGCAGGCGCGTGCGCGCGCCTCCTGGAAGGGCGGATCGCAGAAGTCAGCGGCGCCGGTATACCGTGAGCTGCCCAAGACGGAGTTCGAGGGTTACACTTCGCTGCGGGTAGAGGGCGCCAAGGTGCTGGCGCTGGTGAAGGATGGCGTGGGTGTTCCCGTGTTTCAACCCGGCGAAGCGGGTGAGGCGGTCCTGGATGCCACCAGCTTCTACGCCGACTCCGGCGGACAGGTGGGGGATGTGGGCTGGTTTTACTCGATCGACCACCAGTCTCTGGTCGCCGAGGTGATCGGATGCCGGAAGCCGGTGCAGGGCGTGTTTGCTCACCAGGTGGTGGCGAAGCAAACCCTGGCGGTGGGCGATACCGTGGATGTAGTGGTGGACGCGGCTGTGCGGGAGGCGGTGATGCGCAATCACACGGGGACGCACCTGCTGCATGCGGCTTTGCGCCAGGTTTTGGGCCCCCATGTGAAGCAGGCCGGTTCGCTGAATGACCGCTTCCGCCTGCGCTTTGACTTTAGTCACTTTGCCAGCGTGGCCCCGCAGGAGATCGAGGAGATTGAGAGCATTGTCAACGCCCAGGTGCTTAAGAACACTGTTGTGGAGACGCTGGTGGATGTGCCCATCGATGTAGCGGTGCATGAGCTGGGCGCGATGGCGCTGTTTGGCGAAAAATATGGGGATAAGGTGCGAGTGGTCAAGATTGGCGATTTCTCCACCGAGTTGTGCGGAGGGACGCATGCCGCGGCGACGGGGGAGATCGGACTGCTGAAGCTGCTAGGGGAAGGGGCTGTAGCCAGTGGTGTGCGCCGGGTTGAGGCCGTGACCGGCATGGAAGCGCTCGCGACCTTTAGGAGGGATGCGGATGTGGCCCGCGCGGCGGGTCAGTTTGTAGGGGGAAGCGAGGTGAGCGGAGATGCCCTGCGCTCCAGAGTCACTGCCCTGGACGAAGAGATCAAGCAGCTGCGCCGCGAGTTGGAGGCGTTGCGGTTGAAGTCAGCCAGCGCGGCTACGGCCGATGCGGTGGCCGCGGCGGTGGAGGTGAAGGGCGTCAAGGTGCTTGCCCAGAGGGTCGATGTACTCGGATCTTCTCCGGAGGCCAAGTCGCAGATGCGGAATCTGGTGGATGAGCTGCGCGGAAAGCTGGGTAGTGGTGTGGTGGTGCTGGGCGCAGCTTCGGCGGACGGCCGAGTGAATCTGATCGTTGGGGTCAGCAAGGACCTGACCGCGCGGGTCCATGCAGGCAAAATTGTGGGTGCGATCGCGGCGAAGGTAGGAGGCAAGGGGGGTGGCAGGCCGGATCTTGCCGAGGCTGGCGGTAGCGACGCCGCCGGCTTGGACGCGGCTCTCGCCGGAGCCCAAAGCATCATCGCGGAGATGCTTTAGAAGCCGGCGGCGTCGAGGTATTCGACGCGGTACCTCCGCGGGATTCACAAGCCCGGGTAGCGCTGCCGGAACCGTACACTTGAAGGCATGGATCCCCTGCAGAGCGGTCAAATCCATGCTGTAGAGGGGCGTTCGGGCCGCATTGTGTGGGGCGCCCTGGCCGTCCTCGGGTTGTCGATGGGAACTCTGGGCGCGTCACGAAGCCTGGCTGCCGTCGGATCTGCCGTGCGTTCTACCGCCGAAAGCACCGAGGGACGGCCGGCTTCGGCATGGAAACAAGCGCTGCTGGCCCGGCGGAAGTTTGAATCCGAACCAGACGGGATGCACACTCGACAGGCCTATGAGCATGTGATGAATCAGTTTCGCGTGATCTATCGCGACAACCCTGGGGATGAGCATGCGGCTGCGGCGGTGGAACAGGTGGCCGAACTGTTTGTCGAACGAGGACGCGAGCTGGACGATAGGAAGAGCATCGCTGCCGCGGTCGGGCAGTATGAGTATCTGGCCAAGGCCTATCCTGCGGACAGGCTGGCTCCGGTGGCTCTGGAGAAGGCGCTCGAGTTATTGGGATCGGGAGCTGTGCAGGGGCTGGGCAGCGGTCAAGCGACGGATCAGGAGGCGGGCAAGATTCGCGCCGAGCTGGCCGAGGATTATCCGCAGGCGCTGCGCGATGCCCAGGTGAAACCTGGCCAGGAAAAGCCGGTGGCAGTAAAGAAAGTTGCTGGCAATCGAACGGCCTCTTCCGGGCTCGATCAGGCCAGTCCCGAGACGATCTCCGCCGCCCCGGCTGCTGCCGGAGCGGTCGCTGCGACGGCGCTGCCAGAAGCCGTGAGCGTAGACCGAACTCTACCCGACAAGCCGCAGCCAGGGGCCGAGCCTAGCCGAGGTCCGCTCTCCGTCGTCACCGGGATCAGGCACTGGTCTACGGCCAGCTATACCCGGGTGGCGATCGATCTCTCTGTAGCGCCGGGCCGGGTAGTGAAGTATGAGGCGGCGCGGGTGGAGCATCCAGACAGGATCTTCTTTGACCTTGAAGACGCGCGCCTGGGCGACGGGTTGGCGGGCAAGAGTTTCCCTGTGACCGATGATGGGTTTCTCAAACGGGTTCGAGTAGCGCAGTTCAAGAACAACGTCACCCGAGTCGTGCTGGACGTTCATCAAGTGACGGAGTATTCGGCGTTTTGCCTGCCCAATCCCTACCGATTGATCATCGATATCCACGGTGACCCGGGTCGCCGGCAGGCCATGCAGAGGGCGAGTCCGAACGGGGTCGTGGGGGCAAATCCGCCAGCGGCGGAGCAGACGGCAGAGAGTCCAGCGCCGGATGCTCGACATGCGATTGCCTCGGAAGAACCAGGCAGTGCCCAGCCGGTAGAGATATCCAGCCTTCCAGCCATGCCGGTGACGGATGGGAGAGCGAGCTTTGGACTGCCGCTACGGGCTTCAAACGGTGCAGGGAAGAGCGAGCCCGAGGCTTCGCCGCGGGCCGTGCCGGCATCGCTGCATCGCGCCGCCAAACCGGCGGCGAATCGTTCTACTTCGACCGACAACGTGGCAGTGAACGAAGCCGAAGTTGCCGAGGTGAGCCGTCAGCCTGGGATCGTGGAGGCTACGCGCCGGCCTACCTCGAAGCCGATTGCCGAGACCAACCGCAAGCTGGCGCCCCAGGCACAACCGGCCCCATGGCTCGGCCGGGGGGTAGCGCCTGCGGCTGAGGGAGCAGTGACCACAACCGTGTTGCATGGAGCGCCTGCTCCGGTACCGCCGCCTACCAGCGACGGAGAGACCTCGCTGATGCGCACCCTGGGATTGAAGATCGACCGCATTGTGATCGATGCAGGCCATGGTGGGCACGACTCCGGCACGCTGGGCGTGGGTGGCATCGAAGAGAAAAATGTGGTGCTGGATGTCGCGCTGCGGCTGGGCAAGCTGCTGCATGACCGGCTGGGAGCCGATGTGGTTTACACCCGCGACGACGATACCTTTGTGCCGCTGGAGACACGAACCGCCATCGCCAACAAGGCGCAGGCGGACCTGTTTGTCAGCGTACATGCTAACAGTTCGCAAGACCCGAATGTGCACGGGGTGGAGGTGTACTATCTGAACTTCACTACCGATCCAGAGGCGATGAAGGTGGCGGCGCGCGAGAATGCCGTCTCCACCGAGAGCGTGCATGATCTCAGCGATCTGGTGAAGAAGATTGCTCTCCAGGACAAGATTGACGAGAGCAGAGAGCTGGCGGCGGATGTGGATCAGTCGCTGTATGCCGGCCAGCGCCACGGAAACCCTGGACTGAAGAACAGAGGAGTCAAGAAGGCGCCTTTCGTCGTGCTTATCGGGGCGAATATGCCGTCGATCCTGGCGGAGATCGGTTTTGTGACCAATCCCAGGACCGCCGCCGAGCTAGAGACTCCGCAGTATCGAGAGCGGGTAGCCGAAAGTTTATATCGTGGAATTGCGCGCTATGCCGAGGGCGTCAACGGCGTTCGGCCGCGAGTGGAGACTGAGGAGCGGGCAGCGAGATAGCACCCTTTCCGAGATCCCTGGCTTCGCCGGAACTTCAAAGCGTGCCGGTTTGGCGGAAGGGCTGCTTCTTCGCACGGACGCAGCGACAGCACTCATCATCGACCGTGCTCCTGCTCGCTATAACTTTTTCGGTGCAGGTGTAGTGGGGCGCCTCGACCTCGATGGGCGTCATCTCGAATGAAAACGCCACTGCAAGCCCTCTTCTGGGCGCCCAACAATACCGCAAATGCTATAGACGGCTGAGTTCCTTATCGTTCGAACTGGCAGCGATGGCGCTTATAGCCTTCTCCGTTTGGCCAGCTCTCTGGAAGCGGGCCTGATGGGCATTTTCATCAAGGGAAAACGCCCATTGGGGTCGATGGCATTGGGCGACCCTTGCATGGGTAAGAAGCGTTAGCGGGCAAAGAGCTGAGAGAGATTCGCAAAGGATTTGAACTCAAGGGCGTTGCCGGCCGGATCCAGGAAGAACATCGTGGATTGCTCCCCAACCTGGCCTTCAAACCGGGTGTAGGGCTCAATCACAAACGGGATCTTCGCTGCGCGCACGCGGGCGGCCAAATCCTTCCACTCTGAGGGCGAGAGCACGACGCCGAAGTGGGGGATCGGAACCTGATGGCCGTCGACCACATTGCCATGAGTGGGCTTCGTGGCATCTGCGGCGCCGCCGGTTGTCAGCGCAGCCGAGGGGCGAAGATGGGCGACAATCTGATGGCCATAGAGGTTGAAATCAATCCACTCGTCGGTGCTTCGTCCCTCGGGGCAGCCCAGGATCGTTCCGTAAAAATTGCGGGCTGCCTGCAGATCGTCGACCGGGAAAGCGATGTGAAAAGGTTGCATAAGGGTAAGGGATGGCAGGGGTAGCGCTGTCTCTTCCGCGCTCTCTTCACTTTAGATCATATCTCCCTTTGGATGGGAGGCTGGGAGTAGATTCTTCGCGGAGGTTCGACTGGGATAAGATCCCAGCGAGTGCCAGAACTCCGCGGCAGACCGGGAGAAAGATCGTGGAGCTCCCTTACTCTGCGCACGGCGTTCTATTGGTAGTAGCCCCTGCGGTAGCCATTCAGAAACGCGCGGCGGAAGGCGCTGCGGTAGACCCGGTAGGGACCCATCTGTGGGTCATAACCTGGGGTTACCCGGAAGTCACGCGTACGGCGGGGATGAAAGACTTCACCCAGCCTCGCGGCTCGTGCACCGTCATGACGGCCGATCGAGAAGCCATAGCGTTCCGCCATTTGAATAATCGTTGGACCGGCGGGAACCTGCGGCGGCGGAGGTGGTGGCGGATAGTAGGGATGAGCGCAACCCAGAGCGGCTATGGCCAGCGTAGAACAGAGCGCGAGTTTGCCAATCAAGCGTTTCATAGAGTTCTCCTGGAGCCTGGGGAGTCTTCCCCGTGCGTGGTCTTTGGGCAATTTCTTCATGCCCGGGATGCAATTGGCGTCACACTCGACTAAACCCAGTTCTTCGCCAAGAGTTGCTGAGATTCATCTTCGCCAAGAGCGGCCAGCCTGATTCGGTGAGGGACTTTCCGTCGCCTGCCGTGGAAATTTGCCATCTGTAGAGAGCCAGACTGCTGTCCGAAGAAACAACACTCCTTGGACCAGCCTCCGCTGCCGATATAGACAATGTCGGGATGCGACTGCGATTCGCACCCTCCGTCTTCCATTCGTCTCGATGACTCACGATGCGATGTCGGGCGGGCAACCGGCTGAGCGCTGGTCTGCGGTTGTTCGTGCAGGGAGCAAAGGAGTATTTACAAAGATGCAAATCATTCTGGCTGACAATCAGGCGATTTATCGTTCGGGCCTGATGCGGGTGTTGAAAGCAGAGATCGGCATTGAGATCGTTGTGCAGTGCAGCAAGCTGACTCAATTACAGAAGGCGGTCAGTAGCTGGCGCGGCTCCATTGTGATCTTTCCTTCAAGCTTTACATTCGAGATTCCTTCGCTGCTGGATATGGTGGAGCGCTCCGGCAGCCGGGCAGTGATGATTCTGGAATCAGAATTCGTGCTCGATGCCACGCTCGCGGCGCGGCTCCATGGAGTGCTGTTGCGATCGGTTGCTGAGCCTCAGTTGCTGGACTGTCTCTATCGAGTGGCGGAGGGTGGGCGTTACTTGCAACGTGCGTTGGTGCAGACCATGGTCGCGCCGGACCAGCAAGCGTCAGAGGCGCTGAAACGGTTGAGCGAACGCGAGCTGCAAATCGTCGCGTTGATCTGTGAAGGGCTCAGGAACAAGGAGATCGCACGCCGGCTCAGCACCAAGGAGCAGTCGATCAAAAACTATCTGCGCAGCATTTATTCCAAAGTGCAGGTTTGCGACAGGCTCGAACTGGCGATCTTCGCTATGCATCACAAGGCTTTGGCGGAGATGGTGCAAAATGTACGCTTGGAAATGGAGCGGACGGCGTAAGCTACGCTGCTGTTATGGCTCTGCTCCCAGCCAGAAGCGAGAAGTTCCCAAGGCGAAGGCTGCCCGGGCGATGCCATAGACGCATCTCCACGGAGCTGAAGTTCCTTCGCGAATGCGCCGCAGATGCCTCCAGAGGGAGACGTCCATTGCTGTTGCGTATCAACTCCGCCGCCGGGAAGATCGCTCTAAGGGAGCTTTTCAGCGATTGACTTGGCCTGGGTGAACAGCGTCAGGTAGTCTGGGCCTCCGGCTTTGGAGTCTGTGCCGCTCATGTTGAAGCCGCCAAAGGGATGGGCTCCCACCATGGCGCCGGTGCATTTGCGGTTGAAGTAGAGATTGCCTACATGGAACTCTTCGCCGGCCCGTTCGAGCCGGTCGCGGGAGTGGCTAAAGATCGCTCCCGTCAGGCCATATTCGGTGTTGTTGGCGATAGCCAGAGCCTCATCGAAGCTGGTGGACTTGATCACGGCCAGAACGGGTCCAAAGATCTCTTCCTGGGCGATGCGGGCGTTGGGAGCCACATCGGCAAAGACCGTGGGAGCGACATAGTAGCCGTCTCCTGGCAGGTCCACCTCGGAGCCGCCGATCAACAGGCGGCCTTCGTTCCTTCCAATTGCAATGTAGTCCAACACACGCTTGCGGGCGGTCTGGTTGATGAGCGGACCGGTCTGGAAGTTTTCGCTGGGAAGACCCTGGGTGAGGGCCGCTACTGCCTCTTTGAGGCGGTCGCAGAAGACCTCGTAGATGGCGGCATCGACGATGACCCGGGAACAGGCGGAACACTTTTGTCCGTTGAAACCGAAGGCTGAAGCCGTCACACCGGCGATGGCCTGGTCCAAATCGCAGTCTGCATCGACCAGGATCGCGTCCTTGCCGCCCATTTCAAGAATGGTGCGCTTGAGAAAGTGCTGGCCGGGACGGGCTCGAGCCGCAAGCTCATGGATCTCCAAACCAACCTTCCTGGAGCCGGTGAAGGCGATAAAGCGGACCCGCGAATCCTCGACGATGGCGCGGCCCACCTCTGGGCCGCCGTGGATCAGGTTCACGACTCCGTCGGGAAGGCCAGCCTCCTCCAATAGAGCCATATAGTGCGCAGCGATGGTGGGTGCGTCAGGGCTTGGTTTGAGCACGACCGTATTGCCGCAGACGATGGCTGCCGAAGTCATTCCAGCCATGATGGCCAGCGGGAAGTTCCAGGGAGGGATCACCGCACCGACGCCGAGCGGGATATAGCGCAGCCTGTTGTGTTCGCCAGGATACTGGATAGGTGTTGTGGCGGCGTCCAGACGCAGCGCCTCCCGAGCGTAGAACTCCATGAAGTCGATGCACTCGCCTACGTCAGCGTCTGCTTCACCCCAGTTTTTACCCACCTCGAAGACCAGCCAGGCGCAGAACTCAAGATGGCGCTGGCGGAGCAGGCTGGCAGCGCGCAGCAGCAGAGCCGCGCGGTCTGCCGCCGAGGTCCTTCGCCAGGCGGTGAACGCCAGTTCCGCCGCTTCCACAGCCTGCCCGGCCTCGCGAGCGCCGGCGGTGTAGTGGATGCCGACAATTTCGGATGGGTTGGCAGGATTGCTGGACTGAAAGGTGCTGGACGTCTGCAGATCACTACCGCCGATGATCAGGTCGTAGGTGCGTCCCATCTCTACGCGGATGCGGTCGAGCGCCTCGCGCATGGCCCGCTTGTTTCCCGCGTTGGAAAAATCGGTAAAGGGTTCATTGCGAAATGGGGGCAGAGAGCTGATATTCGTCGAACTCATAGAAACCTCTTGAGATATTCTACGGCGGGTTCTGGACTGCTGATTTGGAACTCCGGATCGGCGGGCCGGTTATAGAAATGACCGGACGTGTGTCGTCTGGCGCCGCAGGTTCTGTGAGCGGCTTCCAACCACAAGGTTCGCAGCAGGCCTGCCGGATAGGTTGGAAGGAAGATGCCATGGCGCGCCCATTTCGCGATGCCCAGCCACACGGAAGATGCCTTGGCGTAGCACTCGGTCCATGCCGCTCGGCTGCTGATTTGGAGCTCCGCGCACTCAGCCAGCCTTGGCTGGCGTAACCGGCATTCTCCAGCGAAGGTTCCGGTTCACGGGAGGACTGCCGAAGGACGCGCCCTCCACGGCCTCGCTTTCCAGCGATTGCGAAGGTCGATGCAAAAACCAATACGTCGCGCTGGATGCTTAATGAGGATCCTGGAGGAACTTCTCGGCGTTCTTGGACATCAGGGCCGTACGTTCCAGTTTGTCCCAGTTGAAGCTGCGGCCATCGATGGCGCGCTTGACCGTGCGGACCAGTACCCAGGAGAAGAGTTGGCGGTAGGTGAATCTCTGGATCCAGATGTGAACCAGCAACCAGGCATCTCCTTTACTCGCGGGGTGTCTGCGTTCCAGCAGGAATGCCAGGGTTGAGGTGGCGAAGTCAATCAGAAGGAAGGCCAGGAAAAAGCTGATGAGCTTGTACAGATCCGCCGGGTTCGTGGTGCTGGGGTGAAAGTGCTTGTCAATGAAGTAATGAACGACTCCAGCGGCGAACATGAGGTCAATCAGGGGAGAGACCAGTGGCAGAAGGATCTGGAAGACCACGATATTGGGCAGGGCGAACAGACCCATGGCCACTCGGTTTGCGATGGCTCCGCGGTGCTTGAAGACGGCCTGCAGGATACCGAAGGACCAGCGGAATCGCTGGCGGGCCAGGTCATTGGCGTTGGCGGGAGCTTCAGTGAAGGCCAGCGCCCGGTCCTCGTAGATGACGGCATAGCCTTGTTCGAGCAGGTTCATCGTGAGATCGGCGTCTTCGGCGACCGTATCAGGGTGATAGCCGCCACCCGCTTTCACGGATGCGGTGCGCCAGGCGCCGATAGCTCCGGGAACCACCGTGACCACGTCAAATAGATCCAGGGCGCGGCGTTCGAAGTTCTGGCTGGTGATGTACTCGAGCGCCTGCCAGCGGGTCCACAGGTTCACCCGATTGCCTACCTTGGCGTTTCCAGCCACCGCTCCGATCTGTGGGTTGGCAAAGTGCGCGATCAGGCGGCTGATGGCATCATGGGCGATGACGCCGTCCGCGTCGATGCCCACATAGACCTCTTCATCATCGCGGATCTGAGCGAGCCCGAAGTTCAGCGCATCGGCCTTGCCTCCGTTGGGCTTGCTGAGCACGGTGAGGCATCCAGCCTCGATCTCCTTGGCGTAGGCCTCTGTGGCGATCTTGGCGGTGCCGTCCGTGGAGCCATCATCAATAACGATGATGCGGATGTTCTTGTAGTCGGACATCAGCACGGAGCGAATCGTGCGGACGATCACCTTGGCCTCGTTGTAAGCCGGGATCAGGACGGCGACGTGCGGCTGGTAGGCCGGCGTGGTAAAGTCTCTGCGCTTGCGGAACCGGTCGACGATGGCAAACAGGCCGATGATGATCAGCCGCCCGCTCATCAGCACGTCGCCGATGAAGAAGACGCTAATCACAAAATGGTTGAAGAAGGAGATGAGTGCGAAGGCGATCGAGTCGACAAAGGCGTAGTAACGCTGCCGGCCCTTGATGGGAGGCATCACCTCGGCCGTGGTCTTGCCGATCAGCGCGGAGACCGGAACGATCTTGTAACCGCGGGCGCGCAGAGCTTTGATCAGTACCGGAAGAGCAGCGACGGTCGCCGAACGGTCACCACCCCCGTCGTGCATCAGAATGACCGAGCCGCGCGTCCACGGCTTGGTGTCGAACTCCGAGATCTGCTGAAAGATACTGCTGACAATTTCCTGCGGTGTCTTGCGGGGATGCACGTCCCAATCGTTGGTGTCGATCTTGTCGCCGACGATGACGTAACCCAGGCGCTGGATGGCCTGCACCGGCGCGGCCTGATCATTGGTGTCCGGTTCCTGATCAATGGAGTAGGGGGGACGGAAGTAAACCGGCTGAACGCCCAACTCCGCCGCGAACAGACGTTCGGTCAGGTTGAGTTGCAGCACCACCTGCCGCTGGGAGATCTCGGAGATATCCGGATGGGAGTAAGTATGGTTGCCCACCTCGTTTCCATCGCGGTAGACCTGCTTCATCAGGCCGATGTTGTCCTGCGCCTCATCTCCGATCATGAAAAAAGTGCCGATGACGTGGTACTGCTTCAGGATCTTTAAAATCTTGGGGGTCCACTCGGGATCCGGCCCGTCGTCAAAGCTGAGGGCGACCTCCTTGGGATGGTAACCGTACTGGGTGAGCGTGTAGGGAAGAGGATAAGAGTCCATGGTCTCCGAAACCACGCTGAGGAACGGCTTGGGGATGGTGGGATCGTCATCCATGGTCAGGGTGCGGTGGCCATTCTGGGGAGGGCTCGTGACCCGCAGGATATCTCCGTCCCCTTCGGTATCCACGTCCTGCCCCGGCGCCACTGCGGCCAGCGCCTTGACGGGATCTACCTTGAGGGGGTGATCCCAGATCTTCCACAGCGAGTCGTCTTCCAGGCCCAGGCGCTGGATGGCAAAGGTTTGTATGCCAAGGGCCTCAGCAACTCGCATCTGGTTCAGGGCTGTGACCGCGTCCAGGAACCAGACGTTATGCTTTACCCTCGCATCTTCGTCGATGTAGGAGAAGTGAGGGTTGAGCGAGTTGGGATCGAGACTGATGGTCGCGCCGGAGTCCGATGCAGCCTGCCACGCCTCCTGGGTGGAGAGCATCGTGGTGGTGTAGACTGTCGGCCCCGATCGCGTCACCGGTCCAACTCTGCGGCCGTGCCGGTACTGCGGAGGCGGAGGCAGAGGGTTGGTCCAGTCGTAACCATAGCCGCCGATGGAGCAGATGATCTTCTGCAAAGGAACAACCTTCATCAAGGCGCGCAGGTTGTCTTCAAACTGATCCTGACCGGCGATGGGCCCGGGATCGGTACCCCACTGATGCTCCCCGTAGTTCATCAGAATCAGACCGTCGGAGTGGGCGGCCAGGTACTTCAGGTCCAGGCTGCCGGGATCCACCGGGACGTTGATGTACAGCCGCAGATGCCGGGACTGGAAGTCGGCGTACAGCGCTCCCACCAACTGGCTGTACGCTATCTGGGCGTCGTCCGGCATGGCTTGGAAGTCCAGGTCGAGACCGCGGTAGCGCGTGTTGGTGTTGAGAAAAAGATCAATCTGGTGAATGAATCTGGCGCGAGCCTCGGGGCTCAGCAGGAACTGCTCCACGCTCGGCTCGAAGACGCCGTCTGTCGGGCTGTAGTTGTTCACCATGGGAAAGATCTCGGTATCTTCCCGGGCGTCCTGGATGGTGCGAAGAATCTTGTTCTGGTGGTCAACGCCGTGGACCCCGGCGGAGTCGACTACGGCGAAGGGAGTCTCGTCAGAGGTGTAGGCGGTCAGCGATCCATCCGCGCTCAGCACGTGGAGCCACTCGGGAAAGAGCAAGTCGATCTGCTTTACATGCTCTTTGAAGGAGGCGTAGCTGCCTGGGTCAAGATCCGTATAAAAGGCGGCGCGCAGACCTTCTCCCTGGTTCAGAACGACGTCTGAAGGCTTCAGGTTGGTCTTGCGATGAGCTGAGCGGTTCAGCTTCTCCCTGGAACGCAGCTCCGGAGCGGGAGGGTTCGAGAGGGCCCGGTAGCGCCGCGTGACCGAGTGAAAGTTCAAGCCGCGCATCGGCTTCATTCTCACCAGGCCCACCACAAAGACGATCCCGACGGCGGCGCCCAGAAGGGCCAGCACGTCAAATAGTCGCCGCAATCGTTTCCAGCGCTTGCGCTGCGGATCGTAGAAGACTTGTTTTCTCATCGACAAAAAAAGGCGTACTTCTTAAGATAATACCGATTCGAGATCGACGAGAGCCGCGCGCAGCTTCCCGGCTTCGGTCTGAAGTAGATAGGATGCGGGGAAGTGGGTCAGCGGAGATTGAAACTTGGCTGGGGCGCGGCTCTTGCGGCCGGTGCGCTGCTGCGTGCGCTGTTCTTCATTCGACTGCGCCCAGCGGCCTCCGGCGACTCCCTCATCTATAGCGACCTGGCCCAGAATCTTCTCGCGCACCACCTCTATGGATACTCCGGAACGCCACTGCAGCCTACGCTGATTCGTCTGCCCGGATATCCGTTGTTCCTTGCGGCCTGCTATGCACTCTCTGGAGGGTTTCACCCCGCCGTGGTCCTCTGGGTCCAGATGACGCTGGATCTGCTGGGATGCGCTCTGCTGGGGCTGCTCTCAGCCAGGTTGGCGCAGAGAGCGTTGGGGAAGATAGAACCCTCGGAGATGATCAGTGCCCGGGTGGGTCTGGCTTCGGTCTGGCTCGCGGCTCTCTGCCCGTTTACCGCCAACCTTACGGTTGTCCTGCTGCCTGAGTGTCTCAGCGTCTTTTGCGTGGTCACCACCCTGTTTGCGCTGGAGAGATGGGAAGCGTGCTGCAGGCAAGGGAAGTGGAGGCGCAGAGGTGAGGTCAGGCTCTGGACGGCGCTGATCGGATGCTCCCTCGCCTGGGCCGTGCTCCTCCGGCCGGACCAGGGTCTGCTGGCGGCAGTGGTCTTGCCCGCCATGCTGTGGCTGGGCTGGCGAACCGGGGCACGGCATGGGGTGGACTTGGTGGGGCGCCTGTGGCCGGCCGGGTTGGCAGGCTTGCTGTTCCTGCTGCCGCTCATGACATGGGGAGTGCGGAACTGGAGCGTCTTTCATGTGCTCCAGCCTCTGGCCCCGCGTTATGCGCAGGATCCTGACGAGCAGCCGCCGCTCGGGTTCTATCGCTGGTACCGAAGCTGGGCGGTCGAGTACAAGTCCAACCTCGATATCTACTGGAGGTATGACGATGATCCGATCCACATGCGCGACCTTCCTGCCTGGGCTATCGACAACCCGCGGCAGAGGCGGGAGACCCGGGCGGTGTTTGATCGCTACAACCAGACATTAACGGCGACTCCAGATCTGGATGCGGCGTTTGCGCGGATTGCGCGCCAGCGGATCGCTGCCCACCCTCTGCGCTACTACGTCGCATTGCCTCTCGCTCGGGAGCTGGATATGTGGTTTCGGCCCAGGCTGGAGTTCCTGACCATGCCGGTGGATTGGTGGAACTTCTCCCATCACCCTCGGCAGTCCGTCGAGGAGCTCGTCTACGCTCTGGCGAACGCTTTTTACCTGGCGCTGGCGCTGTTTGGGCTGCTGCGCTGGGCACAAAGACGATGCCGTGGCGGAGAGTTGTTGGCCTGCGTGATGCTCGCGTTTGTGGGGCTCCGCGTTGTCCTGCTACTGACCCTGGATAACTCCGAGCCGCGTTACACACTGGAGTGCTTTCCCGCAGTGATGGTGCTGGGGGCCATGGCGCTGCTGCCGCGAACTAGTGGTTGACGATGCTGGTGTGGGAGTTCTTGCGGATCGCGAAGGGCTTCATGTCGATGTGACCGTTGAATTGGATCCCCGAGTAGTTGCAGGTTCTCCGGTCATCGTTGCTGAGATAGAAGATCTGACGCAGGGAGATCGCCCGGGAGGGATCCACCCAGATGGTGATGTGGGTAAAGTTCTTCTCACCCGGGTCCTTGCTGGTCAGGTCGAGCTTTTCGGTTTGCACCTGCTTTGTCCCCTCACTGAGCTTCTCAGGACCCAAGTCCTGGATCTTCCAGGACTTTTCCAGATCAGCGCCGCTGCCTCCAAAGCCCAGCGTGATGTATCGCTCCTCCTGCGCTTGGTTGGAGCCGGCGTGCAAAACCGTGAGCTGATTCACTCCCGGGTCAAAGAGTTCCAGCAGGCCGTCCTTGTACTGGACCACCTTCTGCGGCTTGCCGTCCGGACCATCGATCACCACGCCCATCTCGATGGCTCCCGCCTTGCGCAGGAAGTAGATGGACCCGGTCTGGTTGGTGGTGTCGCGGACCACGCGCTCGTAGTACTGGCAGTTCATCTGGGCGCGGGCGCTGCGGAACCCTTTGCTGGCCTGATTCATCTGCTCCAGAATCGTGTTCAGATGGGACGAACTAGACTGCGCGGATAGCGCGGCGGGGAGACCGGTAAGAACCAGGGCTGTGGCGAGAATCGGGCGGTGAAACATGGATTTTGATCTCCTGCATCGACTGCTTGAGGTAGGACGGAGTTGAACGCCGGGTCACGAAGCCGGCTCAGAACAGTGGATGGGTTCTGGTTCGCCGGCGTTGCATCGCTTCAGTTTATGGGCCTGGAGAGTTCGATGGAGGCGCATTGGCGCCGGTTTGGGTATGCTCTTGTTGTTCCCAAGGGCTTGGTGGGGCGATCGGGCTTATGGAATCTAACGGACGATGGTGGCGTCATAGGCGACCACATGGCCTTTGGCATCTACCACCGGGGAGTAGCTCTTCACGGAGACCTCGCCGGCGATCGGCTCTACCACATTGAGGATGGCCTGGCGAAGGTCAGCATCTGATCTTGCGCCGTGCAGATCGTCGACACGAATCTCATAGATAAAAGTAGGCTCCTCGTCCTTGCTATGAGCTGCTTTCACCAGTACTTCACTGTGCTGAAGCGGCGCCTGCTCCACCGGTTTATCCTTGAAGTCGATCCAGCGCGGGGAAAGGAAAAGGAAGAGCAGAATCAGGGTGACCATCACGTCATAGTGGAAGCTGCCGCGCTCGTAGGTCCAAAAGATGTAGCTGCGCAGGGTATTCATAGGGCACGTCCCAGGGATTGGCGGGTAATCACTGTCTCGCCGTTCATATAGGGTTGCAGGGCCCCCGGGATTCGCACCGAGCCGTCGGCCTGCTGGTAGTTCTCCAGGATGGCCAGGTAGGTGCGGCCAATGGCCAAGCCACTGCCATTGAGAGTATGCACAAACTCAGCCTTCCTTGCTCCGGCCGGGCGGTAACGGATGTTGGCTCGTCGAGCCTGAAAGCCCTCAAAGTTCGAACAGGAAGAGATCTCGCGATACGTCTGCTGGCCGGGGAGCCATACCTCCAAATCGTAGGTCTTGGCGGAGCTGAATCCCATATCTCCGGCGCAGAGCAGCATTCTCCGGTAGGGCAGGCCAAGGCGCTCCAGCACCGCTTCGGCGTGCCGCGTAAGGGCTTCATGCTCGGCGTAGGAGTCTTCCGGACGGGTGAACTTCACCAACTCCACCTTCTGGAACTGGTGCTGGCGAATCATGCCCCGCGTGTCTTTGCCGTGAGAGCCCGCTTCCGAACGAAAGCACGGCGTCCAGGCCGTAAAGCTGATGGAGCCGTTGGACAAATCGATGATCTCGTCACGGAAGATGTTGGTCACCGGAACCTCGGCCGTGGGGATCAGCCAATGGTCGTTCTCCTGAAACTCGCCGGCAACGTAAGGACCTTTGTCATCGCAATGGAATAGATCTTCGGCGAACTTGGGCAGTTGGCCGGTGCCGAACAGGGAGCGGGAGTTCACCAAACTTGGTGGAAGAACCTCGACGTAGCCATGCTCTCTGGTATGCAGGTCGAGCATGAAGTTGGCCAGAGCGCGCTCCAGGCGGGCGCCGGAGCCAAGTTGCAGGACAAACCGCGCTCCGGAGATCTTGGCCGCGCGCTCAAAGTCCAGGATCCCAAGATGCTCGCCGATCTCCCAGTGGGGTTTGGCAGGGAAGTCGAAGCTCGGGATCTCGCCCCAGGTCTTCTCACAGAAGTTCTCCTGCTCGGAGGCTCCCGCCGGGACTGACTCGTGGGGAAGGTTAGGCAAGGACTCCAGCAGAGACCGCAACTTCTGATCAGCCTCCACCGCAACCGCTTCCAGTTGCTCGGTCTTCTCTTTGAGAGCCAATGTCTTTGCCGCGATCGCAGTTGTCTCTGCGCCCTCGCGCTTCATCCGGCCAAACTCCGCAGAGAGGGCGTTGCGCTGGGCTTTGAGCGTCTCTGCCTCCGTGATGGCCGAGCGGCGCTCGGCGTCCAAAGAGGAGAATCCATCCAGTAGCGAGCTGTCAACTCCACGCAGGCTCAGCCTTTCTTCAAGCAGCGGAAGGTTGCCCCGCACAAATGCCAAATCATACATATCGTTCTATTTTAGCGTGCAATCCAGGCTTGATGGCGCCGCACCATCGCGGCCGGCTAAGCTCCTCCGCAACCCGGGCGGCGTGGCATCCACAGACGACGCGCTTAGAATTTAAGTGGGACGAAGAATCGAAACTACGCAATCAGGATGAATCATTTGCAGATGGAAAAGACGGTTGGTCTGAAGGCTGTAAGGCGCGCACTGTTCTCTGTTACCGATAAAACCGGAGTGGTGGAGTTTGCTCGAGTGCTGGCGGAGCTGGGCGTGGAACTGGTATCCACGGGTGGAACCTCCAAGGCGCTGCGGGACGGAGGGCTTCAAGTAAAGGATGTTGCGGAGCTGACCGGCTTCCCGGAGATGCTGGATGGCCGGGTGAAAACGCTGCATCCCAACGTGCATGGAGGCATTCTCCACCGGCGCGATCTTCCCGAGCACGTGGCCGCCGTGACCGAACATGGCATTGCGCCCATCGATATGGTCGTGGTGAACCTGTATGCGTTTGAAAAGACGGCAGCGCGGCCGGGCGTGACCACGCCGGAGCTGATTGAGAATATCGACATCGGAGGACCGTCGATGCTGCGCTCGGCGGCCAAGAACTTCAATGACGTGGCTGTGGTCTGCGACGTCGCCGACTACGCTGTTCTGGGAGAAGAGTTGCAAGCCAACTCGGGCAGCCTCAGTCTGGCCACGCGCTGGCGTCTGGCGCGCGCCGCCTTTGCTACCACTGCGGCTTATGACGCAGCTATCGCCACCACACTGGAGGCCCTGCCGGCCGATCCCGTGCAGCCGATTCCCTCCGCTGCTCCGGTCGAACTGCCGCCCGTGCTGCGGGTGTCGGCCCGGTTGAAGAACCCGCTCCGTTACGGCGAGAATCCGCACCAGAGCGCCGGCGTGTACAGCGATGGCTCCGGCAAGGGTGTCGCCAACGCGGAACAGTTGCAGGGTAAAGAGCTCAGTTACAACAACCTGGTGGATCTGGATGCCTGCTGGTCGATGGCCAGCGAGTTTGAGCACCCGGCGGTGATCATCGTCAAGCACACCAACCCCTGCGGCGTTGCCATGGGGACCAGCGTGGAGCAGGCCTACCTTCGCGCCCTGGCCGCCGATCCGGTCTCGGCGTTTGGCGGGGTCATCGGAGTGAATCGAGTGGTGGATGGCGCGGCTGCGGAGGAGATGGCCAAACTGTTCGTGGAGGCGATTGTGGCTCCGAACTTCACCGTCGAGGCCCTGCAGCGGTTTGCGGCCAAGAAGAACCTTCGCCTGCTCAAGATCGTCCCTCCTGCTCCGGGAAGGGTGGTCAAGCAGATCTCCGGAGGCTACTTGTTGCAAGATGAAGACCGGGCGCTGGTCACCGCTGGAAGCCTGACCTTCCCCACCCAGCGCAAGCCGAGCGCGGAGGAGATCGAAGGTCTGCTCTTCGCCTGGAAGGTGTGCAAGCACGTAAAGTCCAATGCCATCGTCTATGCACGCCTGGAGGGTGGATTTGGCCAGACCGTAGGCATTGGGGCGGGGCAGATGAGCCGAGTGGATGCGGCGCGTTTTGGCGCGATGAAGGCCGCGCTTCCGCTCAAGGGGACCGTAGCCGCCTCCGACGCCTTCTTCCCCTTTCCGGATGGTGTTGAAACCATTGCTCATGCGGGTGCAACGGCGATCATTCAACCGGGCGGTTCGGTGCGTGACGCGGAGGTGATTGAAGCGGCCAATCGGCTGGGCCTGGCGATGGCTTTTACCGGCATCCGTCACTTTCTCCACGGGTAACGGCCCAGGCATTGGCCCAAAGGGGGCGAAACGAGCTGAAGGCAGCAGGGACTGGTATAGTCGCATCCAAACCTTGTAATGTACCGTCTAAGGGGTAGATAGTGCGATGCCCGACGATTCCCGCCCTTGCCGGGGTCAACTCCCCGGGATTCCGCAGTTCAGGATTCTTCATGAGCCGACTTGTTATCCGCGCCACTCTCGCGTCCTTTGCCCTTGCGGCTTTTGGCTCGCCCAGCGGTCTGCTTGCGCAGACCTCTAGCGCTCCGGCGTCCGCAGCCGCTGCAAGCGCGCCAGTCGATCACGCCAAGTCCTACTTCCATTACGGCATGGCCAAGCTCTACGAAAATGAGGCGGTAGCTTCGGGACGCCAGGATCTGGCGACCCAGGCGATCGAGCAGTACAAGCTGGCCCTGGATGCCGATCCCAACTCCCGCATCTTGCAGGATGGGGTGGCCAACCTCTACTTCCGGCTGGGCAGAATCCGTGAGGCGGTGGCCGCGGCTGAGGACCAGATCGGCAAGCACCCGGACGATATCGATGCTCACCTTCTGCTGGGGCACGTCTATCTGCGCTCCATCGGCGACGGACAGGGGCCGGAGACCGAGCAGATGTTGCAGGCCGCCATCAAGGAGTACCAGACCATCGTCTCCCTCAAGCCGGGAGACTTGGAGAACCAGTTGCTTCTGGGGCAGTTGTATAGCTTGAATCATCAGCCCTTGAAGGCCGAAGAGCAGTACAAGATTGCGCAGAAGATCGATCCGACCAATGAGGATGTCGTTCTGGACATTGCGCGGCAGTACTCGGAAGAGGGCGATCTTAACCAGGCTGCCAACGTGATCGCCAAGGTGCCTCTGAGTGACCGGACCGGGCGTATGGACTTCGCGCTGGCTGGGCTCTACGACCAGTTGAAGCGTCCCAAAGATGCAGCCAAGGCGTACCAGGATGCGCTCGACCAGGATCCGGGAAACACCAATGCGGAGCGTGGCTTGGCCACGGCGCTGGCTCAGGCCGGCGAGACCGCCGAGGCCGCCAAGGTGAACGCGGAGATTCTCGCATCCAACCCGGACGATCCGCAGGCCTTGATGCGGGAGGGGGAACTCCAACGCCAGAAGGGCGAGTTTGACAAGGCGCTGGCCACCTTCAAAAAGGTGCAGGCGCAGATTCCCAACGGGAACGATCCGGAGCTGATATACAACGAAGCGCTTACCTACGACGGGTTGGGCCGCTTTCCCGAGTCCATCAAGGCGGTGAAGTTGTTGCTGAGCGTCACCGCTTCCGCCGACGGCAAGTACAGTGGCGAGGCTGAACAGAATCGTGCCGCTCTGTTGCAGTTGCTCGGCAGGGTCGCGGGCCAGGCCGGCGATGAGGATGAGGCTATCGCAGCCTATCAGCAGATGGCGGCGCTGGGGGGCAGCTATGCCGCCCAGGCCACAGACTCTGAGGTGGATACCTACCGCGATGCGCACCAGTGGGCCAAAGCCTTGCAGGTGTCCGCCGATGCGGCCAAAGCCATGCCCTCCAATCATGACGTGCAGCTCACCTACGCCCTGCAACTCGCCGATGCCGGTAAATTGGCGGAGGCGGTGAAGCTGGCGCGCGCGCAGTTGAGCGGAACGCCGGATGATCGCGATGTGTACTACGACCTGGCGGAGATGTATGTGCGCGCCAAGCGTTGGAAGGATGCGTCGCACGCATTTGATAAAGCCGCGGTGCTGGCCACCCAGCCGGATGACAAGGTGATCCTGTACTACTTCCGCGGCGATGCGGAGCTGCGCGAGAAGTCTTACGATCAGGCGGAAGAGGACTTTCAAAAGGGGCTGGCGATCTCGCCCAACGATGCGTCCATTGAGAATGATCTGGGCTATATGTACGCCGACCGCGGCATCAAGCTGGATCAGGCGGTGGACATGTTGAAGAAAGCCGTGGCCTCTGATCCGCAAAACTACGCCTTCCTTGATTCCCTCGCCTGGGCGTACTACAAGCAGGGCATGTATGCCTTAGCGCAGAACTATGAGCTCAAGGCGGTAAAGCTGATGCCCAACGACCCGACGGTGCTGGCGCATCTGGGAGGCATTGAGGCCAAGAACGGCAAGCTGCAGGAGGCCATCGATGACTGGCAGAAGTCGCTGCAGGAATTCGCAACCTCGTTGCCGCCGGACATCGATCCGGCGGATGTAACCAAGGTGCGGCACGAATTGGAGAGTGCGCGGGTTCGCCTGGCGCATCTGGGCGAGGCCCCTGCCAAGTAAGCTGCATCCCCTTACCAGGAGTGGTCGCGGCGGCCGCGCTACACTTGTACCTGCATGGTTCACAATCTGCATTCCTGCGGCGTCTTCTCCGAGGAAGAGCGCGCCCTTTCGGTGCGCGCATTTCCGGCGCCTTCCAGTGATGACAGGACAGCCTTCGAACGTGATCGGGACCGCATTGTGCAGGCGCGCGCCTTTCGCCGCTTGGCTGGCAAGACACAGGTCTTTACCAGCCGAGCCTCAGATCACTTTCGCAGCCGCCTCACCCACACCATTGAAGTCGCCCAGGTAGCCCGCCAGGTAGCCGGTGCGCTCCATCTGAATGCGGACCTGGCTGAGGCTCTGGCGCTGGTGCATGATATCGGCCACCCTCCCTTCGGACACGCCGGAGAGCGCGCTTTGGATGCGTGTTTGCAGCAGCATGGTCTAAGCTTCGACCACAACCTGCATGCGCTGCGCATCGTGGAGCGGTTTGAGCAGCGATATGCAGGCCATCGTGGCCTGAATCTCACCCTTGGAGCGCGGGAGGGAATCGTCAAACACTCGCGCGACTACGCTGTCGAAGAGCATCCGGACCTGGCCCAGTACTTTCCGGGGCAGAAGCCGCCGATCGAAGCGCAACTCATCGACCTGGCCGACGAGATTGCCTATCTCACCGCGGACCTGGACGACGGCGTCGAGTCCGGTCTGTTGGAGATCGGCCACATTCGAGAAAACGTCGAGATTCTCAGGCACAGCTACCTGGCCGTTGAGCGTGTCCATCCACAGGCGGAGGAGAAGTACATCTTCCATGATGCGCTGCAGGCGATGCAGAAGACGCTGATACTGGATCTAATCCGTAACACGGCGGCGAATGTTGAGCGCGCAGGCGCCAAATCGCTCCGGGACATCCGGGCGCTGGACCAGCGCGTGGCGGTTCTTTCGCCCTCGGCCGAGGCGCTGCGCCGGCAGGGGAAGAGTTATCTCTACGAGACTCTCTACACCTGTCCGGCCTTGGAACTGGAGCATAGCAAGGCTGAGGCGGTGATCCGGGAGATCTTTGCCTTCTGGATCAACTTCCCGGAGGAGATGCCGGAGTCTTACGCTGAAGATGTGCGAACGGATGGTCTGGCACGGGTTGTGGCGGACTACATTGCGGGGATGACAGACAACTTCATCCTGTTGCAGTACGCCGAGGTCAGGCGCAAGATTCGGCAGGGATAAGGCTTGCCCGGAGGGTATCGAGTCTCCGGGCGTGGAAAGGCGCGGTGAGTTGGGCGCAAGCTCTGCCGCATTGCGATTGGATCTCTGCTGATTTTTATGGAGCAAGACGACGATGATCCCCAAAAGGGGAACGATCTGCGGGGGGCTTACCGAAACTTCCTGCTCAGCGTGAGATTTACGAAGCGCTCTGCGGCTTGAATCCCGCTAGTTGCATCGCTTGTGCGCACTCCGGATTGCTCATGAAGGTTGTCCAGATCAGCCCGGTACGTAGGTTCTCCGCCATGAGCACGCTGATGCCCTGATCGATGCCCAGCACATCCAGGCAATACCAGTTTGCCGAGGGGTGAAAAGCGTCCACGAATCCGTATCGGCACCAAGCGCCAGCCGCTCCCCAGTCGGCTTTGAGGGCTTCGAGCATCGAAAGGCACTCATTGGGCAAAAAGGGCAGCGAGCCGGCTGCGGCGCACGGCACCACCGTGCCGTCGATGGGGCCCTGCGCCGGCGGTCCTCCCCAGGCCGTGTAGCCTCCCACGTAGTCAGAGGAAGTGATGCCCCAATAGTTCTGGGTGTACCAGGGATCTTGCGGCGATGGATACCCCAGACAGAAGGTCTCATGCGCCTGGGTCGCTGTGATCGAGTTATTGAAGTAATTGGCGTAGGCGTCGGAAACATTGCGGAAGTCGAACCATGCCTGGGAGTACTGCTGGGTGAAGAGCGGGTCGCTGTCACTGCTGATGTAGGTGTATCCCTGATAGGTGAGCAATGGCCGAGAAAAGTTGTTCCAGTACGAAGGATCGATGGGATGGGTGGGTGATCCGATGGCCAGCAGGTAAAGCATCATCAGTTCGCAGTAGGTGTTGTAGTAATACGGTCCGAAACCGCTTGAGGGATACCAGGCTTCGGCGAAGGTCGACTGGCCATTGAGCATCCACGGCCAGTTGACCCGTTCGTAAAGCTGCGTGGCGAGCGAGGTGATCGTGGCGTTGTTGAAGTATGCTCGCGCGGTGAGCGCGCCGCACATCAGGATGGAGGTGTCGATGGACGACACCTCGGATCCGGAGAGCGGCTGTCCGGTGTTGACGTCGTTGAAGTGATAAAAGAAGCCATTTTCGTTGGGCATGGAGTTCAGGTAAAAGTCCAACGTGGTCTGTACGCGCTCAAGGATCTGGGCCTGGGGCAGATAACCCCGCTGGTCAGCGATACATAGCGCGCTCAGGCCGAAGCCCGTGGCGGCGATGCTGGATTCGTTGGTGCTGGTGTCCATGGCTCCGTTGAGGTCATAGCCGGCGTGGTCGAGCACTTGACCGTTGTCAGGGCTGGCCTGTTCCCAGAAGTAGAGGCAGCCCTGCTGTTCGATCTCGTGAAGAAAAGAATCATCGGCCGCGGAGGGTGAGAAGGTTCCAACCGGAAGGTTGGGTGGCCAGGTGAGGGCTGATGAAGTGGATGTCGACTGAGATGCGTTACCTCCGCACCCGGCTGCGGAGAACAGAGCCCCTCCAGCCACTGCTCCCATGGTGCGGAGCAGACTCCGGCGGCTCATCAGTGGCGCCTTCTCTCTTCTATGCATGATCTCCTCCGGCGTTCTTCGGCGTGAACCTAAGGGTCGGCGCCACCTCCGACAGATATTCAGTGCGCAAACGATTATACTCGGCCAGAGACGGGGTTCGCAGGAGGATGGCCGCAAGCGAACTGCGCCATGCTCCATCCCGCACTGGGAGGGCATCTAAAGTTCTGAGAGATCTTCCTGGAGATGAGGGCGTCTGCGCTGACGTGCCGGCGTGTTTTGAGGAAGAGGTCGGCAAACGATGTGGGGACGCAGCCGGAGAACGCCAGGGTAAGGAACACTACTGTCATCTACTGTTAAGGGGAGGAGATCAGCATGAGCGAATGGGTGCAACTGAAGGCGGCCGATGGCCACGAACTATCCGCATACCTGGCGAAGCCGGAGGGAGCTGTGAAAGCGGCTCTGGTGGTGGTGCAGGAGATCTTTGGGGTCAATGCCCACATTCGCGGCGTGGCCGACAGCTTTGCCAGGGAGGGTTATCTGGCCATAGCGCCAGCGCTCTTCGACCGCTTTGAGCGAGGAGTCGAGCTCAAGTATGAGGGCGCCGACATGCAGCGCGCCTTTGGCTTCTACCAACAATTGAAACCGGAGACGACCTTACTGGATGTGGTCGCGGCGTTTCAACATGTGCAGAGCGGCCACAAGACCGGCGTCATCGGCTACTGCTATGGCGGTTTGACGGCGTGGATGAGCGCAACCCGAGGGCCGGCTGCAGGAATGCAGCCAGACTGCGTGGTGGGCTATTACCCCGGCGGAGTCGGCGGCGTGGCTGCGGAGAGACCCAGTTGCCCCGTCCTGCTGCACTTTGGTGAGAAGGATACGCACATAGGCTCCGAGCAGATCGATGCGGTGCGACGGCAGAACTATCCGGATGTCACGATCTTTGTCTACCCTGAGGCGGAGCACGGATTCAACTGCGACGCCCGCGGCAGCTTCTCTCCCGCAGCAGCGCAAATGGCGCGGGAACGAACGCTGCAGTTTCTAGGTAAGCATCTGCTGGGATAGTTGGCGGCAGATCTCAGTGGAGCAACGGGTGTAGCCGGCGTCCAGTCCAGAGAGGGAACTGGGCGCCAGATTTCCATGGGGAGACGTCGGGCTCGATAGTCTCCGCGTGATATCCTTTTAGAGGAAACTACGATCAAGTAGACTCATAGAAGATCAGGAGCAAGACCCGCCGTGTTGGCAACAGCGAAGAAGACAGAGATTATTACCAAGTTTCGCACGCATGATTTGGACACTGGAAGTCCTGAGGTGCAGATTGCGATCCTCAGTGAGCGAATCGGTGAACTGACCGAGCACTTCAAGACCCATACCAAGGATCACGGCTCGCGCCGTGGTCTGTTGATGCTGGTGAGTAAGCGCCGCCGCCTTCTTGACTACCTCAAGAAGACCGATTCGGATCGCTATCGCGACGTCATCGCCAAGCTGGGTATCCGCAAATAGTCCATTCCGGATGCTACGGACTCATCCGCTCCGAGTCCGGATGCTAAGGGTTCGGGAGTGCCGATGCAATCCTGGAAGGGCCAAAGGGGATGCCACAGGAGTTCGCTCGAGATGGAGCGAAGCCGGGAGTGGTGAAAGATTGAATCTGCAGACGGGCATCGATGGGATGGAAGCAGCCGTAAGCGTCTCCATCCTCTCTCCTTCGCCAGCAAGCATACTGCGGCGCTATTCCGGTCGCAGCCAGAAACCGTAGAGCCCCGGCCGAAGCAGCTTCGACGGGGCTTTCGTCTTGGCAGATCCGGAGCGACGATTCGTGCAGGATGGCGAAAAGGCTTATACGAAGAGCAAAGACAGAGAAAACGAGGAACATCTATGAAGCAGGAAGTGACAGTGGAGCTTGCCGGCGGCAAGCGGATTCAATTTGAGACCGGGCGTATCGCCAAACAGGCCTCCGGCGCTGCCTTTACCACCAGTGGTGACAACGCCGTGCTGGCCACGGCGGTTGCCTCCCCCGACCCCAAAGAGGGCATAGACTTCTTCCCCCTTACGGTGGAGTACCGCGAGTTCACCTATGCCGGCGGCCGCATTCCCGGAGGCTTTATCAAACGCGAAGGGCGTCCCAGTGAAAAGGAGATTCTCACCGCCCGTCAGATCGACCGCCCGATTCGCCCGCTGTTCCCGGAGACGTTTCGCAACGAAACCCAGGTGGTGGCCTTTGTATACTCGGCGGATCGGGAGAATGATCCGGATGTGCTGGGCATCAACGGTGCGAGCTGCGCTCTGGCGCTCTCCGATATTCCCTTTCACGGCCCGGTGGGCGCTGTTCGGATCGGCTTCATCGACGACCAGTACGTGGTGAACCCGACTTATTCTGAGCGTCTGGCCAGCAAGCTCAATATCATGGTGGTTGGCACCAAAGATGGAATTGTGATGGTGGAGTCGGGCGCCTCGGAGGTCTCTGAAGAGGCGGTTGTCGGCGCCATCGAGTTCGCGCATGTTGAGATCAAGAAAATCGTTGCCGGTATCGAGGATCTTGTCAGTCGTGCCGGCAAAGCCAAGCGCCAGGTTCCGGAGGTGGAAAGCGACAAGGAATATCTGGCTGCTCTGCGGGTCAAGATCGGCGATCGCCTTCAAGACGCGCTCGATACCCAAAAGTATCCGAAGTTTGAGAGCTACGCCAAAGTCAAGGAGATCAAGGACGAGCTCAAGAAGGAGCTTCCGGCCGGCGATGCCGAGGCTGGCAAGAAGCTCTCCAAATCCTTCGAGATCCTGCGCGAGGCTATCTTCCGCGAGCAGGTACTGAACCAGCGTATCCGTCCGGACCACCGAGCCTTTGATGAGATCCGCAAGGTGACCATCGAGACCGGGGTTCTGCCCCGCGTTCACGGTTCAGCGCTCTTTACCAGGGGCGAGACCCAGGCCTTGGTGAGCGCAACGCTGGGCACTACCGATGATGCGCAGCGCATGGAGAGCTATGAGGGCGAACAGAAGCGTCGCTTCATGCTGCACTATAACTTTCCGCCGTTTTCAGTGGGTGAAGTTGGACGTATGACCGGTGTTGGCCGTCGCGAGATTGGCCATGGCGCGCTCGCATGGAGGGCGATTGAGGCTGTTCTGCCCGGAGAGGAGGATTCTCCTTATACCCTGCGAGTGGTCTCTGACATCCTGGAGTCGAACGGATCCAGTTCGATGGCCACTGTCTGCGGCGCATCGCTGGCCCTGATGCAGGCGGGAATCCCACTGAAGGGTTCGGTGGCCGGAGTCGCCATGGGACTGGTGAAGGAGGGTGATCAATACGCCATTCTTACCGATATCGCCGGCGCTGAGGACCATTACGGCGACATGGACTTCAAAGTGGCGGGGACCCGCAACGGGATTACCGCCCTGCAGATGGATATCAAGATCATGGGGATCACCACCCAGATCATGCGTGAGGCGCTCGAACAGGCCCGCCGTGGCCGCCTGTTCCTTCTGGACATCATGGATTCGGTCATCTCGCGTGCCGCCGAACAGACCAGCATCTATGCACCACGCATCCATACCCTGCAGATTCCAACCGACAAGATCCGCGATCTGATCGGTCCTGGCGGCAAGGTGATCCGCGGAATCGTAGATGCGACCGGCGTGAAAATCGACGTGGACGATACGGGCCGCGTGAATGTGGCTTCCTCGGACGCCGAGGGTCTGGCCAAGGCGATCCAGATGATCTCCGACATCACGGCGGTTCCCGAGGTTGGCAAGACCTATTTGGGCAAGGTAGTCCGGCTGGCGGAGTTTGGCGCCTTTGTGGAGATCTTTCCCGGAACGGACGGCCTTCTGCACGTCTCCGAGATCGCTGAGCATCGCGTCCGTGAGGTGAAAGACGAGCTTCGCGAAGGGGATCAGGTCCTGGTGAAGGTGCTCTCCATGGAAGGCAACCGGATCAAGCTCTCCCGCAAGGCTGTCCTTCGCGAGCAGCGCGAGAAACTCGGCTTGCCGCCCGTGGCGGAGCAGAGTGGCGGTGGGGAGTTCGGAGAGCGCGGTGGACGGGACCGTGATCGCGGCGAGCGCGGACAGCGCCCTGAGCGTCCAGCTCCGTCTCAGCCTCGTCATGAGGAGAC
The DNA here is from genome assembly GCA_027335345.1 of Granulicella sp. Lineage (GTDB taxonomy): Bacteria > Acidobacteriota > Terriglobia > Terriglobales > Acidobacteriaceae > Granulicella. Next base: position 39,925 of record DAHWOF010000208.1, read on the forward strand.
CATCGTAGTGGAAGGCGGAGAGGACTTCGAAGACGAAAACGAAGATGACTTTGACGGGGAAGAAGAGGGAGCCGAGCAGTTGGAGGTAGCGGCCGGTCAGGCGCAGGGCGAGGCCGCCTCGCAGACCGGATCGCGTCCCAACAATCAGCGCCGCAACCGCCGTCGGCGTGGCCGCCGTCCGGGCAGCAACGGAGGCGCTTCGCCGCGTAGCGGCAACAGCTAGCCCTCAGCCAAGCAGGATCGAACTCCGAGGCCGCAGCAGATTGCCCGACAGTAACACAACTGTCAGGTGAGGCGTTGCGGTTTCTTTTCGTGGCGTCTCAGGCGCGCAAACCGTACAGCCACGCATGAACGTGCCCGCTGGCGAAGTATAGCCCCACGGATCTCCTGAGGACTTCGATTTTCATCAGCAAGCGGAGCTACACTCTTCCCCATGGCGGCATCAATGTACATCGTTGTGGAAGGCGACGACCCTGGATATTGTATCTATGTGAACGGGCGAATGCTGGCTCGTCATGAGAGCGCGGTGGAGAAGCTGGCGCTTGAACTTGGCGTCAGGCCGCTGCTGGAGTTTTTTTCGGCCGATGAAAACTCCATGGCTCTGCTCATTCAGGAGGGTGGTGGCGATCCCTCTCTTCTTCATCGGCTTCCTCCGCCGCAGTGGTATCGCGCCGAAGATGGGCTGCGCACTCTGGAGGCACTGATCGCGGCGCTGGAAACAGACCCGGAGCGGCTTGGGGAGGAAGGCGCGGAGATTCTCAGCGAGCTCCGTGAGTACCAGACCGTGCTGCGCAAATCCGCCCAGCGGGGTCATCGCTGGCATCTGGCGGTGAGTTGGCGATAGGCGAATCTCCTCCATCCGGACGCCTCATCTGCGTCGGAGCTGAGAGGAGATCTCAGTCTATTCGGAAGACGCGGTCGCCGGGTGTCCATTCCGGCGAGCTTCGATGCCTGTGTCTTGCGTTGGCCCTTCCCTGCGGAAGGCGGCTCTCTATGGCCAAGAACTCTCAGCGGAGGCAAGGCTGGGTATTTGAGCGATGAAAAGAAGGAGCAGGCTACTGCTGCTGGGTCTGGGCAAGAATCTGCGCCTGACCGGTAGTGTCGAAGCGTGAGATTCCGGTCTCGTTGGCGGTTTTGCCGCTGGCTGGGGAGCTTGGTCCTTCATCGGCTGGCGCAACCGAGCCGGGGGAGGATTCCGCTGCCGGCTTTGCTGTCGAACCCGCATCGTGAGGGCCCAGTCCGAGCAGAATCAAGGCTCTGGAATCGGGTGTAATCTTGGTTTGCCAACCATGGTCCGCCTGGAGTTTTTGCATCGCGGCTGCAGTCTTTTCGTCCCACTTTCCGTTGGGCTCGCCACTCTGGTATCCGTGCTTGATCAGCGCCGTCTGGATCTCGATGACCCGTTCTTTGGGCATCCCCGCTGGACCTCTCGTCTGGCGAGTGGTGCGCCGATGCCACCTTCTGTGAGTCCATCCTGAGACATGGCGCCTGCTGGCCGGGCGTCGTTGTGAACGCGCCTTGTGGTGAGTTGCAGGATGCTTTGTAGGCTGCGTTGAAGCCTGCGTGGAAGCAAAGGCCGCAACCGTCAGCGTAAAGAGAAGGATCGAGATAGCTGCCCGTATCATCCTCCCGAGTGAAAAGCGCATTGCGTGGCTATCGTTCCTTTCTGTCTCAACAGGACGGTCTGCCCCCGAACGTGGCCCGAATCGCACCTTCAGGCTACTTAAATCCTGGCCGGGATGCAAGCCGGATCGCCGGGCCTGTTGTCACAGGAGATGCTCGGTCGGCAAGGGCGTGAACTCATTCCGCACCATCGAGTTACAGGGTGAAAAGATAAGTAGAGCCGAGGGGGTGAAAGGAAACGGGACGAGAGAGGCGCAGGGTGGGCAGCGGGCGGGAGGGCGCGGACGTCAGCGCCCTCCCGCTCCACCATCTCCCCAGACTAAGGCAGGGTCCCGCCGATGAAGGAGTCGCCGCCGCTTGGATTCTGCGGGTTGCGCACCACGAAGACGACATCGTCTCCCGACTTCAGGCCGCTGGCAACAGCGTTAAAGCCGGCCACATCCGTCACAGGCTTACGGTTGATCTCCGTGATGACCGCGCCCTGATAGAGACCGATGGCGTCCGCGAAGGAGCCCGGCTTGACGTTGGCTACCACGACGCCACCGGTGATGTGCAAGGCGCTGTTCATCTCCGCCGTAGTGGGCTGCACGGAGACGCCAAACTTCGTCTCTCCAGCGTTGCTGGGTGAAGCCTCATTGGACGCGCCGGCGCCAGTGCCCATATTGGCGTAGAGTTTGTTTCGGTCCTCGACGCCGCAAGCAAGGGTGATGTGCTTGCCGGACCGAATGATGCCCAGGCTGATGGTGGTTCCCGGGTGCTTGTCGGAGACGATGCTGATCAGCTCATCCCCATCGCGGATCGGCTTTCCATCCACGGAGACGATGATGTCCTGTGGCTGCACGCCGGCCTTGGCCGCCGGCCCGCCAGGAACCACTTCGCTCACAATCACGCCGCCATTGGGGAAGCCATACATCTTGGCGACCGCGGAGGACGTATTGGCCTGGAATTGCACACCGATCGAGCCGCGGATCACCTTATGTTCCGGCCCAATGAGCTGGTTGTAGACATTGACGATGGTATTGGAGGGCAATGCAAATCCGATGCCTTCATTGCCGTTCGACTGGGTGTAGATGGCCGTGTTCATGCCGATGACCTGGCTGGCCATATCGACCAGGGGTCCACCGGAGTTGCCGGGGTTGATGGCGGCATCGGTCTGCAGAAACTTCTGGAACTCACCCTTGGCGACCTGATGGGCGTCAGCTCCCTCATCGATGGACCGGTTCCTGGCCGAGATGATGCCGGCTGAGACGGTCTGGGAGAGCCCGAAGGGCTCGCCGATGGCCAGCACCCAGTCCCCCACCTGCGCGCTGTCCGAGTTGCCGATCTTCACCGTCGGCAAGGGCTTGTCGCTATGAATCTTGATGACGGCGATATCGGTATCCTTATCGAACCCGACCACGGTCGCCAGCCTACCCGGATCGGGCGAGTTCTGGGGATCCGAGGAGAGCTTCACATAGATCCGGTCGGCGCCGTCGATCACATGGTAGTTGGTGAGGATATATCCGTGCGGATCGACGATAAAGCCCGAACCCAGCGCACGGCTGGGGCCTTGATTCTCCTGGCCACCGTTTCCTCCCGGAAAGCCGAAGAAGTGGTTGAAGAAGTCCTGCATGCCCTGGTCGCCCTGGCCCATCTGGCCACCGCTCGCGCCGTTATTGCTCTCTTTGGGCAGGGTCTCGGTGTTGATGTTCACCACCGCTGGACCGACCTCCTTGACGATGGCCGAAAAACCGTTCGACAGCGTGACTGGATTGGGGATGACCAAAGGCCGCGCATCACTGCTATCGACGGCCTGCTTGGCGCTGACGTTTCCGGTCAGAATCGACCCGGCCAAAACGCAGGCGGAAAGTATTCCAAGGATCGTAAATACGGTCGACATGCGTCCCTTGCGAGTCTTGCTCCAGAGAGCCTGTCCGAATCGATTCAATGCTTCCATGATAATGTTTGTCCTCGTTCTGAATTTGTTCCTATCATCTGATGCTTTGCGGTGACGTCGAGGTAACCTGCTCAGCAGGTTTGGCTTGCGGATTTTCGCTCGCCGAGAGGATAGACGTCAGCACCAGAGAAAGGTCGCGGGGGAATCTGAACGGGTTTCGTAGTCCCGTTGCGCAGAGCCTACTCTAGTGTATGCATCTTTGGGGTTCTTCTGCACCCCGGTTGAGATCGGATGGACCGCAGAGCGGAGGGCGCGGAGGGTTGTCCATTAGGTGGGTCAGCCATGTCGCCGAGGATCTTCGGATGAAATTGGAGGGCAGCGAGAGGCTCCTCAGGCTCCGGTCAGAGGCAGCGGTTGGCTGCGCCCGCGCGTGATGGGTCGCAACTCCGCCACCAGAATTCCGGCAAGGATCAGAAGCGCTCCCAGAAGTCCTCGGCGTCCCAGGCGCTCGCCGAGGAAGAGCAGAGAGGTGAGCCAGGCAAAGACCGGCTCCAGGGTGAGGATCAGGGCTGTATGCGAAGCGGGCATATGCTGCTGGGCCCAACTCTGGATGGTAAAGGCCACCGCCGTGGCCAGCACGGCCGTGACCCCCAGGGCGAGCCACAGGACTCCTGTGCTGTGGAAGCGCAGTGGCCCTCCCAGCGGCAGTGTGATGAGCATGACGACTGCGGCAAAGCCAATCTGCAACGTTCCCAGCCGGCGGGCCGAGACTCTGGA
>DAHWOF010000209.1 GCA_027335345.1 Granulicella sp.
GCGTGGCTGAAAGTGCCGATAGCGAACGCAAAACCGGCTCCGTCGCCCAACCCCTCGAAAATATCTGGCTGCCTGCACGGCTCACGGCTCAATCGCGAACCATCTTGCCATCTCCGTCACGGAATTTTGCAAGAGGCTCAACAGGTACTTCTTTTGCGGCAACAGACTTTTTCAGGAGGTGATCCTTGAACTGGATGACAAGAGGTTTCCGAGGCGGGCTGCGCGTGGCTGGAGTTTCGGCTTTGGCGCTGACGGGTTGGATGATGTTGTTGCCCAGCGCTTATGCGCAGGACGCGCAGCAGCGGCACAGTGCCGATGCTCAGGCCGAGAAGGCGCAGCCGGAGAAGAAGGATGACGGCGCGTTGCCTGTGCCGGCGGAAGTGAAGGTGGAAACCAAGCACGACTGGACGGCGGGTGCTCGGACGGTGCACTACACGGCGACCGCGGGGACGCTCCTGATCAAGGATGAGAAAGACGAGCCGATTGGGACGATGTTTTATGTGGCGTATACGGAGGACGGAGCTGCGCCGGGTACGCGGCCGGTGACGTTCCTCTATAACGGTGGTCCGGGGTCGGCCAGCTTGTGGTTGCATATGGGATCGGTGGGGCCGGTGAGAGTGGTGACGGACAGTCCGAAGGCTACGGGGCCGGCTCCGTTTACGGTGGTGCCGAACCAGTACAGCCTGATCGACAAGACGGACCTGGTGTTTATTGACGCGCCGCTGACGGGGTTTTCTCGCCTGGTGGGCAAAGGAACCGTGAAGGACTTTGCGGGTGTGGATGAAGATGTAAAGGCGTTTGAGAAGTTCATCACGCGCTACATCACGATCAACAACCGGTGGAACTCGCCGAAGTTTTTGTTTGGCGAGAGCTATGGGACGCCACGATCGGCGGCGCTGGTGGCCGCGCTGAACAATGATGGGATCGAGTTCAATGGCGTGGTGCTGCTATCGTCGATCCTGAACTACAACGTGATGAGCCCGGGATATGACCTGGCGACGGAGTTTTACCTGCCGAGCTATGCGGCGATTGCCTGGTACTACAACAAGGTTCCGCATACCGGCACGATGAAGGACTTTGTGCAGAAGGCAAGAGATTTTGCGCGTGGCCCGTATGCGACGGCCCTGGAGCAGGGCGATGGTCTATCGGCTGACGATTTTGACGCGACTGCAAAGCAAGTGGCGGCGTTTACGGGGTTGAGCGTGCAGTATGTGAAAAACTCGAAGCTGAGGATTCCGGCGATCCACTTCCGCAAGGAGCTGTTCCGCGACGATGACCAGATTCTGGGGCGGTATGACGCTCGGTTCGAGGCGTTCGATCTGGATGCAGCGGGCGAGAATCCAGGGTTCGATCCTTCGGATTCGGGGATCTCAGGCGCCTTTGTGGGTGCGTTCCACAACTACCTGCAGAACGAGCTGAAGTATACGGACTCGGAACCTTACTACCTGGAGGGACCGGGCGTGAACAGGGCCTGGGATTGGAAGCATAGGCCCGCAGGCGCCCGACCTGGGTTTGGGCGTCCGCAGCAGATGCCGGATACGGTGATCGACCTGGGCGATGCGATGCGGAAGAACCCGCACCTGAAGGTGTACTCGGCGAACGGTTGGTTTGATCTGGCAACGCCGTTCTTCAGCACGGAACACGATATTGCGCAGATGATGCTGCCGCCTTCGATCGCTTCCAATGTCCAGTTCGGGTATTACCCGGCGGGACACATGGTCTACCTGAACGTTGATGCGCTGAAGCAGTTCCATGCGGATCTGGAACAGTGGTATCCCACGGCCATCGCAAAGTAGGAGGCGGATGGAAGTCTGCTTGGCGCTTGCCGCGGCGAAGCATTTACAGCGCCAAGCCAGGTTCGCTGACGCAGATAAAGACTGGCAAGAGGCGCCAGGGCTGGCATCAGTCCATGCGAATATTCCTTGCCCATACGGCGGGAACGAGCCGCTTTGCATGGTCGTGCGCGGAGCATTGGGCTGGAAGTTTAAGCCGGGCATTTAGACTAAGGGACGATGAGCGATCGATCTCCCAAGCATGACGTACAGTTCAATTCTCTGAGCCGGGCGGCCTCCGCGTACCTGCGCTCTGCGCAACATCAGCCGATTGAGTGGAGCGAGTGGGGAGCGGAGGCCTTTGCCAGAGCAAAGCGCGAGAACAAGCCTGTTCTGCTGGACGTTGGAGCCGCATGGTGCCATTGGTGCCATGTGATGGATCGAGAGAGCTATGAGAGTCCAGAGACGGCCCGGATCATCAACGAGCGGTTTGTGGCCGTGAAGGTGGACCGGGATGAGCGTCCTGATGTGGACTCGCGCTACCAGGCTGCTGTGGCGGCGATCAGCGGGCAGGGAGGCTGGCCTTTGACGGCGTTCCTGACGCCGGAGGGAAGACCGTACTTCGGCGGCACATACTTTCCTCCAGAGGATCGGTACGGGCGGCCAGGATTCCCGCGGGTGCTGCTGCTGATGGCGGATGCCTTTGCGAATCGTCGCGCTGAGGTGGAAGAGACGGCCGAGGGTGTGATGCACGCCATCGAACACAACGAGAGCTTCTCGGGGCGGGCGGCACTGGCGGGCGAACTGACGCCCGGGAGCCAGGCTGGGGTTACGCTTCTGGAGAAACTGCTGGATTCCATGCTGAAGCAGTTCGATGCCCGGAATGGAGGGTTTGGGTCGCAGCCGAAGTTTCCGCATTCGGCCGCCCTGGATTTCCTCATCGATGTGGCGGGCAGGGGTGGCCAAGAGAGGGAGCGGGCACGGCACGCCGCGATGGTGACGTTGGAGAAGATGGCTGCGGGTGGAATCTATGACCAGTTGGCCGGCGGTTTCCACCGTTACTCCGTGGATGAGCGCTGGGGGGTGCCGCACTTTGAAAAGATGGCCTATGACAACAGCGAGCTGCTAAAGAGCTACACCCACGCGGCGCAGAGTTTTGCCTCCATGGAGGCGGGGCCGGAGATGAGGCGCGTCGCCGTGGATATCCTGCGCTGGATGGATGAGTGGTTGAGCGATCGCGAGCGGGGCGGGTTCTATGCGTCGCAGGATGCGGACGTGTCCCTGGAAGATGATGGCGACTACTTTACCTGGACGCGGGAAGAGGCTGCGGCGGTTCTGACCGCCGACGAGTTCGCCGCGGCTGAGAAGTACTACGATCTGCGCGTGGTGGGGGATATGCACCATCATCCGCAGAAGAATGTGCTGCACCGGAACGGGCCAGTCTGGCAGGCAGAAGAGGATGCGGTGCTGGCCAGCGCAAAGCGAAAGATGTACGCGGCAAGGCTACTGCGCAAGACGCCATACGTGGATAAGACAATCTACACGGGCTGGAATGGAATGTGCATCTCCGCGTACCTGACGGTGGGGCGTACGTTAGGATTGGACGCTCCAGTGGAGTTTGCGTTGCGCTCATTGGATCGGCTGCTGCGGACGGTCTGGAGTGCGCAGGGCAGGATGGCGCATGTGGTGGCCTACGGGGAAGTGACTGCTGAGGAGTTGGTTTCAAAGCCTGTGGATGGAACGCTGGAGGACTACGCCTTTGTGGCCAACGCTGCTCTGGATGCCTGGGAGACAACCGGCGAGATGAGGTACTTTACCGTGGCCAGACAGATCTGCGACGCGATGCTGGCCCGCTTCCATGACCGCGCCGGAGGAGGCTTCTTCGACACCGAAGTGGATGCAGGGGCGATTGGGGCGCTGACAGCGCGACGAAAGCCTCTGCAGGATGCGCCCACTCCGGCGGGGAACGCCACGGCGGCAACCGCGCTCCTGCGCTTGGCCGCGCTGACCCTCGAAGAGGAGTACCAAAAGCGGGCTATCGAGACGCTGGAGACCTTTGCCGGGATTGTCGAACACTTTGGACTCTACGCAGCCAGCTTCGGGCTGGCGCTGCGTCGAGCGGTGGAGGGCCTGGAGCAGGTGTGCGTGGTCGGGGATGGCGCCAGGGCCGAGGAACTCTTTTCAGCGGCCATGGCTCGATTTGCGGCGAACCGGAGCGTGATCCGGCTGCGCTGGGATCAATTGGGTGCGTTGCCACCGGCGCTGGCCGAGACGCTGCCGAATCTTCCGAAGAGGGAAGGAAGCGTGGCGGTGGTGTGCAGGGGAGGCGCCTGCCTTCCCCCGATAGAGAGCGCGGAGCAGTTGCAGGCGGTGCTGGAAATCAACCGGCAGGTATAGCCGTGGTTGGGGTTTCTGTAAGGCTTCGCGCAGCCAGAGATCAAAGTTTGTGAGAGGAAGGGACGGTCACGCGGAGGTGGTTGGGTTCCGGGAGGGTTCGGGATTAGCCTGGCCTGGGCCGGAATGTGATGCGATGATGATTTGCGTGCTGTGGGTGGCGGCCAGCGTGACCTTTTCCCTGTGAAAGGCCAGAAGGACGCGGCGGCGCAGTTCGCGCAGAACGGCATCGCGCTGATTCACCATTACATGGACGCTAATAGGGTAGACGACCTCATAGCTGTCAATTTTGCCGATGCCGGGAATGCTGGGCTCGGCGATGACAACATCCTTGAAGGCTTCGTCTTTGCGCAGGGAGCCGGCGAGGCCGCGGAGAATGGAGAGAACCCGGTCTGGATCTTCGCAGGCGTCCACCGAAATATTCAATGTGCCCACGGCAAAGTCTCGGGAGAGGTTTGAGACGGTGGTCACCTGGCTGTTAGGGATGATGTGGACAGTGCCGTCGCTATCGCGCAGACGGGTGACGCGCAGGCTCAGGTCTTCCACGATTCCCGTCAGCCCGGCGATGCGGATGTTGTCCCCGACAGAGTACTGGTTTTCGAGGAGAATGAAGATGCCGGTAAGCATGTCCTTGAAGATGGATTGGGCGCCAAAGCTGATGCCCAGACCGATGACCCCGGCGGAGGCGATGAAGGGGCCCAGGGAGACGCCCAGGGCGCCCAACAACTGGGTGAAGACATAGAACCCGGAGACTCCGTAGGAGGTGGCGCGCAGGATGGCCGCCATGGTGCGGAGCTGGCCGGCACGGTGATGGTTGCCCACCTGGAGGTCAGCGTGTTGGCGTAGGCGCTTGATGAAGAAGGAGACGGCCGACTGGAAAAGAAAGGCCAGAAGAAGGGCGAATAAAATCTGAGGAACGCCATTTTCGACAAAATTGGAGAAGTTCAGCCGCCAGCCTCTCTCGACGTGTCTCAGAAGGTTTTCGTCCTGAGGGAGCGAGCTAGTCAGGTGCGGGATGGGGGCGATAAGGATGATCATAGAATCGTGGAATCCTGAGAAAAGCTTCAAAGGACAGAATACTGGAGCGCGTGTCTTTCGCATGGCCCCAGGAAGGCTCCGGCGTCCCGGTTAGGCAAAACAATCTACCCCGCCGGCGGGTGGCCGGTTTCCGGCGATCCGGCCTCTTTTGTGGAAAGAGGGACTACTCTGGAGACTGGGAATGTGAGTAGAATCTTCGATGGCTCGTGAAGGGGGATCCGCTGTGGTGCAGAAGAATGGACTTCATGGAAAGGCCGCGGAGCGTGCGCTGGGAGCAGGTGCAATTGGAGGAGACGGAACCCTTGTGATGGCGCAAGAGGTATCCGTGAGCAACAGCCAAAAGCAGAGCAGCCAGGCGGGACTGAGCCGCGAGCAGTGGATTGAGTTCTATCGGTTGATGTACCTGTCGCGGCGAACGGACGATCGCGAGATTCAACTGAAGAAGCAGCAGAAAAGTTTCTTTCAGATCTCCTGCGCCGGGCATGAGGCGATGCTGGTGGCCGCAGGCATGGTGCTGAAGGCAGGTTACGACTGGTTCTTCCCCTACTATCGCGATCGGGCGCTTTGTCTGGCGCTCGGCAATACCGTGGAAGAACAACTGCTGCAGGCGGTCGGCGCGGCGAATGATACGGCCAGCGGAGGACGGCAGATGCCGTCGCACTGGACAAGCCGTCGGCTAAATATCGTGTCCCCATCGTCTTCCACGGCGACCCAGTGTTTGCATGCCGTGGGCTGCGCGGAGGCTGGACGGTATTTTTCCCGGCATCCCGAGGCGGCGAAGAGACCGGCTGCCGGAGGGGTGGACTATCGTCAGTTCAAGGATGTCACGTTTCAGCCGGACGAGATCGTCTATGTCTCGCTTGGAGAAGGGTCCACCAGCCAAGGTGAGTTCTGGGAGTCACTGAATACGGCATCGAATGAAAAGCTGCCGGTGCTCTATGCGGTTGAAGATAATGGCTACGCCATCTCGACGCCGGTCGAGGTGAATACGCCGGGAGGGAACATCTCGCGGCTGATTGCCAACTTCCCCAACTTCTACTTCGCCGAGTTCGACGGAACGGATGCGATGGCCAGTTATGCGGCGATGGTGGAGGCTGTAGCCCACTGCCGGGCGGGACGCGGACCGGCCTTGGTGCATGGGCATGTGGTTCGGCCTTACTCTCACTCGCAGTCCGACGACGAGACTAACTACCGTAGCCCGGAGGAGATCCAGGCCGATGCCTCGAAGGATCCCATCTCCAAGATGCAGATGTGGCTGCTGCGCGAGGGGATTCTGGATGTGGATGGAATCAATGAGCTGGAGCGCAAGGTGGACGAGGAGGTGCAGCGGGCCACAGACAAGGCGTTGGCAGCGGTGCTCGCGCAGCCAGAGTCCATCCTGACGCAGGTGTACTCAGAGGCGCTCAAACCGACCGATGCGGTCTTTGCGACCGCCGCGAAGCCGACCACGAGCACTACCGAACACACCATGTTGGATCAGATCAATCACTGTTTGCGTGATGAGATGCGGCGGGATGAACGAATTGTGGTGTTTGGCGAAGATGTTGCCGACCTGAGCAGGGACTCAGGTCTCAAACAAAGCAAGCTCAAGGGCAAAGGTGGGGTCTTCAAAGTTACGCATGGGCTGCAGAACGAGTTCGGGAAGGATCGGGTTTGGAACTCTCCGTTGGCGGAGGCGAACATTACCGGGCGCGCGATCGGAATGGCCGTGCGGGGATTGAAACCGGTGGTGGAGATTCAGTTCTTTGACTATATCTGGCCAGCGATGCATCAGATGCGAAACGAGTTATCGCTGATGCGGTGGCGCTCCAACGGGCAGTTTAGCTGTCCCCTGGTGATGCGCGTTCCCACCGGTGGGTATCTGACCGGAGGATCTATCTATCATTCGCAATCGGGGGAGAGCATCTTTACGCATACCCCGGGAGTCAGGGTGGTCATGCCATCCAATGCGCTGGATGCGATCGGCTTGCTGCGAACCGCCATCCGTTGCGACGATCCAGTGCTGTTTCTGGAGCATAAAAACCTCTATCGAGCCGTCTTTGGCAGGGCGCCCTACCCAGGGCCGGAGTACATGATTCCGTTCGGCAAGGCTTCCATCGTGAGGCCGGGAAAGGACGTGACGGTGATCAGTTACGGCGCTGTGGTGCCCAGGGCGCTGCAGGCAGCCGAGCGGATAGAACGAGAGTTGGGAGTGGATGTAGAGCTAATCGATCTGCGTACGCTCAGCCCATATGACTGGGAGACAATTGCGGCTTCGGTAAAGAAAACCAGCAAGGTGCTGGTGGCGCATGAGGACATGAAGAGCTGGGGGTATGGAGCAGAGATCGCCGCGCGGATCGGTGAGGAGCTATTCGACGATCTGGATGCCCCGGTGCGAAGAGTCGGCGCGATGGACACGTTTGTGGCCTACCAACCGCTCCTAGAGAACGAGATTTTGCCCCAGGCGGAGCATCTCTTCAAGGCAATGCGTGATCTGGCGGCGTATTGAACCGGAACGTCAAAGTTTCTTCGTCTGCTTCTTGGCACCGCCTGGGAAGACAAGAAGATCGAGCCAAAGGCCATGGACTGGGCTGTTCTGCCTGAGATCAAAGGGCTGTCGTTGCATCAATGTGTGCTTATGCGAGAGATATCTGGCGCGTAAAACCATCAGGATTGCAGCTGTAGAGGCCTTTTGGGACAATTTGAGGGTTACCGGCAGAGCAGTCGCGCGCCATAGGCCGCTTGTCGGAGAGGACTGTGCTCCAGAGCGGATCACGCAGCCTTCTCCAATACATCGCGCGCTCCCTTGAATCTGGTGGCATCACCATTCGGTAACAGATGCTTGCAGCCATCAATTGCAATCGACTAATATGCCTCCGGGGAATCGAGAGCATCCCGGGGTTAATCCAAAAGCTCTTTTTATAGAGTATTGCTGTCTTCCTGCCGATCATCCTGCTCGCCTTTCAACCGCAGACGCCATCCCTCGTGCTCGGACATCCTTGAACAAGAGCGTCGTTGGGTAAATGAACTTCAAAGACGCTTTGATTCCCGTAAGGACTGTGGACGATCCGCGGTTTGGGAGCAGTTGAGAGCAAGAGGCCTGAGAGTTTGATAAAAGACACGTTGCAGCAGGCAAGGTACAGCATATTGTGGAACGGCGGCAGAGGCGCCCAAGAAATGGTCGCTTCTTGTCTGAGAGTCTGCCTGCGGCAAACGCCTCGATGGATAGTCGTCATCTTTCCGGACCAAACGATGATGGAAGCTCTGAAAAGCATCGATAAACCGAGATGTAGGGACAATACCTGCGGCGAAACAGCGTTGTGAAGTGGAGACAACAATCGGTAAGACGTGTCGCAACGATCATGCTGGACATCCCGCAGTTGAGCGACGAACACATGAAACGACTGCATCGTGGACAAGGAGACAAGGTGATCTCAAAGAGAATAGGGAAGTGTCTGATTGCACCGCTTGCAGGAGAGGTCTCTCTGCTCATGGTTCTGGGATTCCTGGCGGTGACCTTGCGGGCAAGCTGCCAGAGCGCTCATCTCTCACCCGATCGGGTTCAGCCTCCCGCGTTGTTGTTGGGAGCGGCATGGTATCCCGAGCAGTGGCCCGAGTCGCGCTGGGAGACGGATCTGGAGTTAATGCAGAAGGCTCACATTCATGTCGTGCGTGTCGGAGAGTTTGCCTGGACAGCGCTGGAGCCGGAAGAAGGGAAGTACCAATTGGATTGGCTGGAGCGAGCTGTGAACCTCGCTGGGAAACACGGAATCTATGTGATCCTCGGAACGCCGTCGGCAGCGCCTCCGGTCTGGATGGAAGCCAAGTACCCAGATATCATGGTGACGGATCAGAACGGCAAGCGTTATTCTGGCGCCACCCGCAATCACTACAACTGGTGCAGCCCTCGCTATCGTCAGTTCGTGCGCGAAATCGATGAGCGACTGGCGCAACGTTTTGGGAAAAATCCTGATGTCATCGGTTGGCAAATTGACAACGAGTACTCCAGGATGTCGTTCGATGCCACGACTCAAGCCGAGTTTCATGCCTGGCTTCAGAAGCGCTATGGGAGCATCGACCGGTTGAATCAGGCCTGGACCACCGCTTACGACAATCAGACTTACTCGGCATTCGACGAGATTCCGTTGGTCGATGGAACCCGGGATAACAATCCCGGCCTGTGGCTTGACTCCAAGCGCTTCATTAGCGACTCGTTGCGCGACTACCAAAAGGCGCAAATCAACGCCATACGCAAGTATGCTGCGCCCCGGCAAAAGATCACCACCAACATGATGGGCTGGTTTGACCTGTACGATCACTATACGGTTGCCCACGACCTGGATGTCATCGCATGGGATAACCCGCAGGTGAGTGGAACTTTTGATCCGGTGACGAATGGTGCCGCGAATGATCTGATGCGCGGGTTGAAAGGCGCCGATTTCTGGGTGATGGAAACCACTGCGGGACCGCGTGGCGGCGGCGATGCCAGTGTGATGCTTCCCAAGGGCGCGATGCGGGCTGTGATGTGGCACGATATCGGTCATGGCGCCAATTTGATCAGCTACTGGCAGTGGCGTGACGCTTTGAACGGAGGGGAGCAGAATCACGGGACGATTGTTGACGTTGACGGCCGGCCGGATCCGATTTATGCGGAGATTGCGCAGGTGGGGCAGGAGTTTGAAAAGGCCGGCCCCGCTCTCCGCGGGAGTGAGGTTAAGGCGCGTGTGGCGATTCTGCACTCCTATCCCAGCCGCTGGACGATCGGCTGGCAGAAGATGAACCCTGCCTACAATGCGATTCAGGCGCTATTGAGTTATTACATCCCCCTGCATCGCCTGGGGTACACGATTGACATTGTTCCGCCGGGCCGAGACCTGAGCAAGTACAAGCTGGTGATCGCGCCTGCGCTGAATGTGCTCACCCAGGAGGAGGCAGCCAATCTGGAGCGCTACGTGAAACAGGGCGGAAATCTGGTGCTGGGGCAGCGCTCGGCGATGAAGGACCAGTACGATGCTCGTTGGCCACAGCTCCAGCCGGGGCCGCTGGAGGGGTTGCTGGGAGCGCGCGTCCGGCAGTACACGGCTTTGGCGAGTCCCATTGAAGCGGACGGCGTTTGGGGAGATGCGAAGACGCAGATGTTTGCCGAGTCGTTGACGGTGCAAGCCACGGGTGTGAAGATCCTGATGAAGTACGATGCGCCGCACTCCTGGCTGGATGGACAGCCGGCAGCGGTGACACGGACGGTTGGCAGCGGTTCGATCACCTACGTGGGCGCATGGCTTGATGCGCCGACCATGCGGCGCGCCGTGCAGTGGATGGCGCGCCAAAGCGGGGTGCGCCCCGACCTTTTCGCTGCGCCAGAGGGCGTGGAAGTTTATCGGCGCCAGGCCAAGGATCACGAGATATTCATCGTGGAAAACGATGGCGATCAGGATCAGAAGGTCGAACTGCCTAAGGCGATGCATAACGCGCTGACAGGGCAGACCGTGAAGTCCA
>DAHWOF010000003.1 GCA_027335345.1 Granulicella sp.
CTGTAGTCTGCCCATCAACCTCACAGCGATTTGAACGGACGAGTCTCTGCCGGGCTGCGAGGTTCTTCGGGCAACGGGTGCGCGGCAAGTGGAGCGGCTCGTCCCAGCCCCAGTCCCAGCCCCCGCCGCAAGAGCAGGGCGGTACGGCGCAAGCTCGGCTCTCGAATCGTCTCAGCCCAGGCGCAACTGCGGCGCAGGCTCCAGCGTGTCGGGAGCGAACTCCCCAGCCAGCAGCTTCGGCCAGGCCGCCGCAGCGATCATGGCGGCGTTGTCGGTGGAGAGCGCGACCTCAGGGAAGGCGATGGGCAGCCCCGCCCGCTGTGCCTCACCCAGGAAAGTTCTACGCAGATGCCCGTTGGCCGCGACTCCGCCGCTGACCAGCACGCCGCGTGCGCAGTAGTGCGCGGCGGCGTTGAAGGCGGCGCGAGCCAGATTGCCGACCGCCGAGCTCTGGAAGCTGGCGATCAGGTTCAGGGTCTGCGCATCGAAGTGCGGCAGCGCGCGGGCGATGTTGGCTGCTTCCGGCTTTGCCCGGTGCAGATCCATGGAACGCAGAGCTTGCTCACGCTGCTGGATGGCGGGCTGCATCTGGTGCAGCTCAACGTAACGGCGAACGGCGGTCTTGAGGCCGGAAAAGGACATGTCGAAGCGGGTCTGATCGAGCGCTGCAGCAGACTCGCGCGCCAACTTGGGGGCGGTCTTGCCAGCGGCTTTGGCTTTGATCTTTGCCAGCGCAAAGAGCTTGTCGTCGGCTTCGCCGCAGGCGGCCAGAGCGTCCATCCAGGGTCCGCCGGGGTAGGGAAGGCCGAGCAGCTTGGCCACCTTGTCGTAGGCCTCGCCCGCGGCGTCGTCCAGCGTCTTACCGACGTTGCGGTAGCTCCAGACGGATCCGGCTGGGTAGTGGGTGCGGGTGGCCAGATAGAGGTGCGTATGGCCGCCGCTGACCACCAGGGCCAGCAGAGGGGTGGTCCCGTCCGGAAAGGAGTTCTGCATCAGAACGGCATGAATGTGCCCCTCGAGATGGTTGACGGCGATCAGCGGCAGAGAGGTTCCAAGGGCCAGGCTCTTGGCGAAGCTGATGCCCACCAGCAGGGCGCCAGCCAGTCCTGGACCCTCGGTGACGGCGATGGTGGCCAGATCGGAGTAGGTGACGCAGGCGCGCTGCATAGCCTCACGCACCACCGGTACGATGGCGCGCAGGTGCTCGCGTGCGGCCAGCTCCGGCACAACCCCGCCGTAGCTACTGTGAATCAGTTGCGACGCAACCACATTGGAGAGCACCTGGTTCCCGTTGCGCAGGACGGCCGCCGAGGTCTCGTCACAGGAGCTCTCGATGGCAAGGATGAGGGAACTGGGCACAAGGTCTATCGTACTAGTAGGGAGAGTTCAACCGGTCTGCGATCGAGCGGATCTAATCGGCGGAGCGCTTCGCCATGGGAGGGTTCGGCGAATTGCCATGAGGGTGCAGCATCTTGCCGCAAAGAGGCGAAGGGGTTTGCGGAGGAGCGGGGCCGGGTGGGGTCAGAACGAGTTTGCTGCCCTGGCCAACGCGGGAGCTGGACGGTGGTAAAGAGCGCGAAGTACGATGCGGCGCTGCGGATTGTGCGGCGATTGCGCACCCTGGGGCATGCCGCGTACCTGGCCGGTGGGTGCGTGCGTGACCTCCTCTTGGGTGTTGCCCCCAAAGACTTCGATGTGGCCACCTCGGCGACCCCGGAGCTGGTGCTCCGAGCCTTTCCGCGGACCGAGGCGGTAGGGGCGCACTTCGGTGTCGTGCTGGTGATCGACTCCATCGCTGAGGAGCGCGTGGCCACCGAGGTGGCCACCTTCCGCCATGATGGCGCCTACAGCGACGGCCGCCGGCCGGATACCGTGCAGTTCTCGCTGGACCCCCGCGAGGATGCGCTGCGGCGAGACTTCACCATCAACGGCATGCTGCTGGACGCTCTGGCCCTTGACGCCGGCGATCGTCTGGAGAGCTGCGTGCTGGACTATGTGGGCGGGCGGGGCGACCTGCAGGCGCGTCTGATACGCGCCATTGGCGAGCCGCGCCTGCGTCTGATGGAGGACAAGCTGCGCATGTTGCGCGCCATCCGCTTTGCGGCCCGGCTGCAGTTTGCCATTGAGCGAAGAACCCTGGACGCGATCTGGGAGCAGGCCGCGTCCATCGAGGTTGTCTCCGCGGAGCGTGTGCGCGATGAGCTAACCAGAATCCTGACTGAGGGAGGAGCGCGGCGTGGCCTAGAGCTGCTGGATGAGACCCGGCTTCTGATCGAGGTGCTGCCGGAGGTCAAGCGCATGCAGGGAGTGGAACAGCCGCCGGAGTTTCATCCCGAGGGTGACGTGTGGGTGCATACGCTGATGATGCTGGAGCATCTTCCCGCCGGCGCAAGCCCCACCCTGGCTTGGGCGATGCTGCTCCATGATGTGGGCAAGCCGGCTACGTTTACACCCCCGAACCCGCGCCGGCCGGGCGACCGGATTCGATTCAACGGGCATGTGGAGGTGGGCGTTGCGGTGGCGCGGAAGATTCTGACTCGGCTGCGGTTCAGTGGCGAGGACACGGAACAGATTCTGGCTCTGATCCGGCATCATATGCGTTTCGGCGATGCGATGCGGATGAAGCAGTCAACGCTGAAGCGGTTTTTGCGCTTGCCACGCTTTGAAGAGCATCTGGCGCTGCACAAGGCAGATTGCTTGAGTTCCCACGGAAGCCTGGAGTCCTATGATTTTGTCCGGGAGCATCTGGAGCGTATGGGGGAGGAGGAGATTCATCCCCGGCTGCTGTTGACGGGTGACGATCTGATCGCCGAAGGGTACGCGCCCGGGCCCAGGTTCCGGGTGATGCTGGAGGCGGCTGAGGACGCGCAGTTGGAGGGCAGGGTGAGGACCAGAGAAGAGGCGCTCCGTCTGGTGCGAGGGATGTTTCCTTGAGCCGGTCTTGAACTTTGCCGTTTCCTGGGCAGGTCCGGCGTTCTGCTCTGCAGAAGAGCAACCTGGAATTTGCTGGAGGGAGTTTGCTGAAAGAGAGCCGAAGCAACGAGCGAGGCGCAGCCAAATGCGCAGGGAGAGACAAATGTACGCGACGAGAGCGGGAGCTTTTTTGCCCAGACGCAGTTGTTCCACCAACTCTTCAGGATGAAAATCTCTTGGCGCGGACTATTTTGTCGGATACACTTCCGTAGATTCGGCGCAACGCCGGATTCGATGCAGAGCGTCTTCGGAATCACCCCAGGAGCTTGCACATGGAAGAGGTCATCGTTGCTGGAGCATCCGTTCCCGAGAAGAAGGGCTTGTCGCAGATGGAGCGCGTGTTGAACATCTTCGTCGCGCCCGGCAAGACCTTCACCGATATTCTCCGCAGCACCAGTTGGTGGCTGCCGATTCTGCTGTTGCTGCTGGTGAATGTCGCTACGGCCTTCAGCATCGACAAGAAGGTCGGCTTCGATCGCGTTACCCAGATGGCGATGATGCAGAACCCCCAGGCAGCCGATCAACTGGCCCAGTTGACGCCCGAACAGCAGACTGCCCGGATGAGCATAGCGACCGTGATCACGAAGGATTCCGTCTACGCCGGAGGCTTTCTGCTGCTGGCCATCGCCGCGCTGGCCGCGCTGCTGATGTGGGCCAGCTTCAACTTCGGACTGGGAGCGCAGACGACCTATGGACAGAACCTTGCCGTGTTCCTTTATGCGTACCTGCCGCATCTCTTTCTTGCGCTGCTGGAGATCGTGTTCCTTTGGCTGGGGGTGAATACGGAGAACTTTGACATCAACTTTCCTGTGGGGACCAGCCTGGGTTATTACTTCTCCGATGCGCCGAACTGGATACGTACGGCGTTGAGCTTTCTGGACCTCTTCGGCCTTTGGTCATTGGTGCTGATGGTGCTGGGGATGGCGATCGTCTCGCGCAGGAGCAAGACACAGGCCGCTGTGATTGTGGTGGGCTGGTGGCTGCTGAGTTTGCTGGCCACAGCCGGGTTGACGGCCATGAGGGGTTGAGCGGTTCCAGCGTTGCGGCCCGGGGCATCTCCCGGGCCGCGGAAGACGGAAGAACTAGCCCAACTTCCGCAGAATCCGTTGCGGATGAAGTTTTTGTTGGCGCTGGAGATGCGTTTTCGGAGATGGGCGAGACGGAGGGCGTTTGTTTTCAGAACCTGTTTACGATCTTGGGACGGGATATCGGTTTTGAGGAAGAAAAGGGTGCTTTGCGCATGCACGGCGCGGTAATCGTAGAGTATGAAGCTACGAAAGCCGTATTCGAGCGACATAGGTGGGGAGCAGTTTGAGCAG
>DAHWOF010000007.1 GCA_027335345.1 Granulicella sp.
AGCCTCCACCCGGCCTGGTGCATCACTCCGACCGCGGCAGCCAATACGCAAGCAACGATTACACCGACCTGCTGAAGACGAACGGAATCGATATCAGCATGAGCCGCAAGGGCAATCCGTGGGATAACGCAGCCTGCGAGTCGTTCATGAAAACGCTGAAGTACGAAGAGGTTCTGCGCAATGAATACCGCGACCTGGCCGAGGCAAGTGCCTTCATCCCGGAGTTCCTCGAAAAGGTCTACAACCAGAAACGCCTGCATTCGGCCCTCGGCCATCGGCCGCCGGTCGAGTTCGAAGCATCCATCAACACAGGTGCAGCCTCGGCCGGCGCGACGATGAGTTTTTTCAGGCATGGGGAAATCTAGCCACCCGATGTACGATCAGATACCGGGAGCGGCTCGTCACCTCTCCCGGCCCTCATCGGTGCGGATGAGTCTCCAGTTGGCTATTCCTTGGCGGGTTGGTCTCCACCAGAGCCCGCCTCCGCTTCACCAACCGGGAATCATCATGACAAAGAAAATGCAGTTTGAGTAGGAAAAATCATCGAACGGCACGTGTGCCATTCACAACTGTCTCAACCGAGGGGTTCACCCCAAGACATCGAGCCCAATCCCGGTAGAGGGAAGCTGCTCCGCAAGGAACTCTTCGAAGGCTTTGGGTGGGAAGGGTAGGTTCAGGCATCTTCCATGGACCTTCAGGCTCCTTTGAAAATACCCTCGAGCAGCTCAGGTCCAAGCTGCTCCCGGCGCCGCTTCATTTTCATCCCCCCCTTGTGACCGAACCGGTCATGAACGACTCACCTTGCATTGGAAAAGAGTCTGTTTCGCCGGCCATCGTCAGAATGCTGTAGAGTGGTTTTGCTGGTCAAGGATTTTGCAGCGAAGGGCAATGAGAGTCATGACTGTCTGTCTCAGCCAAGGGGGCAACCCCAAATTGACGCTCGCCCACCAAGCAAGTGGGCCAAATCCAACCCCGCATCAAAAGGATCTGCCTCAAGGCCAAATCGATTTATGAAACAGGCTCTGGTCAGGACGGAAAGATCGAACCCAGCCATTCCGGGATCCGGGCCAGAGATCCCCGAGTCCCATGGATAGGCCTGGATAGGTCCAGCAGCCGGCGGCCAGCCCCGCGACACTCTTCTTATGCCTCTACGCCCTCGCCACTACGTTTTGCTCGCGGTTATCCTCTGCCTCTTTGTCTACAACATCCTTCGCCATCGCCGCTATGAACAGGAGATGCGCTCGCTCTCAACGGCGTCTGCGCCGGTAATCGTCCACACGACGCGGGTGAATACGCCAGCCTGGGCGGCCTTCGATCAACTGGCCAGCCTGCGCGATGCCTCCGCCGCGGAGTACGATCCAGCCCTCAAGAACCTGAAGACGCTGTTGCCCTTGGACCCCCATCCGGGAGACGGACACATCCAGGACATCAAGGGCTGCCTCACGTGGCTGGAGTACTACCGCCATGGACATGCCCTGGATAACCCCGATGGACAGATGAGGACCCTCGCCCTTCACCACATTGAAGACTGCGTGAAGTACCACCAGGCGACCCAGGAGTAGGCCGGATCGGACGGCGAAACGCGACCCCTGCACGCGGAGTCAGGGCATCGCCACGCAGGGCCATGCTCCTTCCATGCACTCGCTGGATGTCGCTCAGAAGCTGAAGCTGGCCTGCAAGTCAATACTCCGATTCGCGGCTGGGTTGCTGAAGATTCCTCCCTGCAGGAACGTCGAACGTCCGAACAGCGGCGAGTCCAGCACTCCGTCCGGCGCCGCCAGGTTCACATGGTTCAGCACGTTGTGCGACATCACGGAGAACGAAAGCGAGTACTTGCGTGGAACCGCCTGATCCAGCCTTGGTGGGCCGTTGCCGCCACTGAGTCCGCCCGGTCCTAGACCACCCCCGGGACCTCCTCCGCGCGGTCCACCGTGCGGTCCACCCGGAGGTCCACCCGGCCCGCTGGGACCGTTGGCGACACGCGGCCCGATTCCGAAGGTCTTATTCACGCGAAGATTCAGGGTGTACACCGAAGGCCCCGTTCCCAGATCATAGGGAATCTGCTGCTCACTTGCTGTTGGATCCAGATTGAAATCTCCGTAGGCCGTCTCCATGGTGTCCGTGTCGCCGGAGCTGGCATACGATGGCCGGCTGTTGAACTGGTTGTTGCCATTCTGATCCGTTCCCAGGGTGATGTTGAACGGGCTTCCGGAGTTCATCACAAAGAACGGACTTACAGAGATTCCGAACGGAGCCTGCAGACTTCCACCAATCAGAAACCTGTTCTTGATATCGAAGGTCGCCCGCCCGTAATCGCCTCCCGGGTTGGTTTGGACGGTGGGGAAGTACGTCGGACCAGAGGTGTCCGCGCGCGCCGAGTTGAGCATGTAGAAGCCGAACAAGGTCAGGTCCTTCGCATGTACGGAGTAGTTCATGATCAGCTCATTCTGCCGGTATACGCCGCCGGACTGAAACTGATAAATATTCTCGTTGATGCCGTTGGGACGGACGCCGGCGCCGGTGGCCGGATCAAACGTCGACGGGATAAACGCGTTGATGTTGTCGCTCAGATACTGATGCACGCCGCGCGAGTTGATATAGGTGAGGGAGAATGTAGCGACATGGCCAAAGGAGTGATCGATGCCTACGGCAGCCTGCATGTTCTGCGATGCCCTGAACCTCGGATCCACCTGGTAGATCGTAGGCGCCGCAGTGCTCGTCGTCAGGTCCGCCGGTGGGGGAGCATTCGTGGTGAAGTCTGGATTATTCACCACGTAGTTCTGCTGATTGATCCCGTTACCGTGAATCGCATCCAGAACGTAAGTCGAGGCAAACCGGTCAAAAAACCACCCATATCCTGCGCGCAGCACCGTATTTGCCTGCTTGCCCGGGGTCTGCCACGGAGCCCACGACAGGGAGAACCGCGGCCCAAAATCCGCGTGATCGCTGATTCTGTTCTGCCCTTCAAAGCGCACTCCGTAGCTTAACGTCAGATTTGGCTTCATGCTCCAGTCGTCCTGGTAGAAGAGAGCTGCGTCAAAGAGGTTCACTGTCGCCGTCGGCTTTCCCGCTGTCACCACATACTGGCTTGGAGTTCCAGCCGCGTAAGCGGCCAGCGACGGGTAGATATAGTCTCCATTGAAGCCGTTGGTGGTCGAGTTCACCTCGTGGTCCAGGCGCAGCCGTGTGCCGAAGTTCAGCGTGTGCATTCCCTGGGTAGTGTTGACGTACTCCTGCAACTCGTAGTGGTCCTGGTTATCGCGCACCGTGCCCTGGTTGTTTCCGCCGCCGGTGAAGGAGCCCTCCACCGTCTCGGTAGGCGATGTCTGCTGGGGGACTTGGCTATCGCGATCGCCCATGTACTGGAAGCGAATCTGGTTCACCCACCGGGGACCGTATACCTGCGTGTCGCTTACCTGGACCGTATTCTCATAGTCCGCGACATCATATCCCTGGCTCTGTAGGGAAAACTCTGACACACCGCTATTGGTCTGGATCTGCCGGTCCAGCATGTAGCGCACGCTGAGAACATTTTTGCTTCCGAGCTGAAAATCAACCCGTGGACTCACATCCAGCCGCGTCTGCGGATTGGATACCGCGGCGGTGTAGTTCTCCGGCTGCCCGTTCGCGCCCAGAATCTCCGCGTTGATAATGGAGTTGGACTGGTTGTTGCGCTGAAAGACACTGCCAAACCACGACGCATCTCTGCCTGCGGGACCGCTCAGATTGGCGTTCATGAAGGTGGAATAGTAGGGTGGCTCCGTGGTCACAAAGGGGTTGAGCGCGTTGAACGGCTTATCATTGCCATCGATCATGAAGAACCCGTGCAGGCTCTGGGTTCCAGGTTTGGTGAGAATCTCGATCCGCCCATAGCCCAGCTTGTCATACTCCGCAGAGAAGGGATTGCGATTGATGCGGATCTCCAGGATGGAGTTTTTGGGTGGTAACTGCCCGGCGGTAAATCCATCGATAAAGATCTGCGCTCCATTCGGTCCCGCTGCCGGGCCGGCCAGCGCCGTCAGTTCGTTCTGCAGGTCATCCGGATCGTCCGAGAGAGCATCCAGATCCTTTCCCTTGATCACCAGAACATTCGAATTTTCCTCCGGGTTGGTGCTGAGCCCCTCGGCGTGAGCTGTCACCTCGACCTGGCTCTCCACGGAGATGGCCAGCTTCACATTCTGATCGGTGATCCTGCCGCGAACCACGACGACGTCCGAGATCCGCATGGTTGAAAATCCCTTGGCGGTCACGGTGACGGTGTAGCTTCCGGGCGCCAGACGCGGGACCTCGAACTCGCCGGAGGCATCGCTCTTCACCCGGCGCGCAGAGCTCAGGCGGCCGCTCCCATGGCTGCTCCATATGGTGACGTCTGCCTGCGGCACCAGCGCTCCGTCAGGATCCGTGATCGTTCCCCGGATAGAGCCGGTCTGCGATTGAGCCGGCGTAGCCTGCGCCCGCGCCATCGTTGCAGCGTAAAACAGCAGCGTCAGGCTCGCGATCCAGCCAAGCCAACCAAACCATGCGACCAATCCAACCACCGTGCTCTTTTTCATCTTGTGGCGCAACCTCCCGCGCATCTCCAGAAGAGCGCATCTCCAGGCCGAGCGCCGCCACAATGGGTAATGCTCTGTAAAGCTCTGTCACAGACCTTGTGACGATTCATGACAACCGGATCCGCCAGTGGGGAGTTACTCTGAACGCAGCAGTTGCAGGAGTGCCGGGCGAACGGAAGCACGTAGCAGGAATCCGATGGAAGACATCCTCCTCATCGACGACGACCTGGATCTTTGCCAGATGCTCACCGAGTATCTGGCTCGCTATGACTTCCGCGTCCACGCTGTGCATCGCGGAGA
This sequence comes from Granulicella sp., assembly GCA_027335345.1. GTDB lineage: Bacteria > Acidobacteriota > Terriglobia > Terriglobales > Acidobacteriaceae > Granulicella. The sequence continues at coordinate 4,854 of DAHWOF010000007.1, forward strand.
CCTGGGCCTGGAGGCCGCGCGCTCCCGCGTCTGGCCGATGATTCTGCTCGACGTCATGCTGCCGGGCATGGACGGCTTTGAGGTCTTGCAGCGCATCCGCACCTTCTCCTCCGGCAGCATCCTTCTGCTCACCGCACGAGGCGAAGACGTGGACCGCATCGTCGGCCTGGAGATGGGAGCCGATGACTATCTGGCCAAGCCCTTCAATCCCCGTGAACTGCTGGCTCGCATTCGCGCCATCAGTCGGCGCAGCGCGGCCTCCGGCCCTGCTCCCGCAACCGTCTCGGCAACGGCTCCGCTGATTGTGGAAGACCTGGTTCTGGATCCAGCGGCTCGCACGGTGCGTCAGAATGGCAACCCGATTGAGCTCACCGCGGTCGAGTTCTCCCTGCTGGAGGCTCTCATGCATTCCCCGGGCAAGGTGGTGGAGCGTGAGACCCTGGCCGAGACAGTTCTTGGCCGCAAGTTCCATCCCTTTGACCGCAGCCTGGACATGCACGTCAGCCGTCTGCGCCGCAAACTCGCGGGCAAGCAGGCCGGAGGTGACGCCGGCGGCGGTGATCGGCTGAAGACCATCCGCGGCGCCGGCTATCAGCTCGTCCTGCGCCGCTCGATCCCCCCGGGGAGGCCCTGACCATGCGCGGACTCTTTCTGAAGATCTTTGCCATCTTCTGGCTCGCCCAGAGCCTGATCTTCGTCATCACCACCAGCCTCATCCTGCGGCAGCGATTCCCCCCCTTCAATGACGCGCTGGACACGCACCTGCGCCATGACGCTGCCCTGGCTTTGCGCGACTTCGAGAACGGCGGATGCGCAGGCTTTCGGAGTGATAGCCGGGATTCACTCTCCGCGGACAAGTTGCGTATCGAGCCCGCCGGCGCCGCTCTGCTCTCCTCCGGCGGCCAGTTGCTGTGCAGCACCGCCGACGCAACCAGCCTGGCGCAGATTCCCTCTCCGCTTCCCAACCACATCGACGGTCGCGCGGCCGGCAACCTCTACCTCTGGCTGGTCCCCATCACCTCTCCCAGCGGCGAACGCTACACCTATATCTGGTTCCAGCCACCTTCCTCCCACCCGCCACGGCAGCGGCGTTGGGCGTACCTGCACTTCGCCTTCCCGGAGCTGCCTGTGGCCATCGCCGTAGGCGGGCTCACCACCTTTGTGCTGGTGCTGCTCTTCACGCGCCCGGTGGTTCGTCTGCGCAGAGCCGCACGCTCCCTGGCCAACGGCAACCTGAGCGCGCGCGTGGAGCAGTCGCCCTCTGCCATTCTTCGCTCCAGCTCCGACCAGTTCCAGGGGCTGATTCGAGACTTCAACCACATGGCCGACCGGCTGGAGTCTCTGGTAGACGCGCAGAAGCTCCTGCTCCGTGACGTCTCGCATGAGCTGCGCTCGCCTCTGGCCCGACTGAGCGTAGCCCTGGAGCTTGCCCGCGAGGATCCAAGCCTCGGCTCAGACGCAGCCGGGAGGCGCACCGATGGATCCCGGCTGGGCGAACACCTGGATCGCATCGAGCGCGAGACGGCGAAGCTCAATCAGCTCATCGGACAGCTCCTGCTGCTCTCTTCCATTGAGGCACGCGAGAACACCTCGACCTTCCACACCCTCTCGCTAAACCAACTCTGCGAAGAGCTTCTCTCCGATGCCGAGTACGAAGCCCAGCAGCGTTCGGCGAGTGTCACGCTGCTCCAGGCGTGCCTCTGCACCATCCGCGGCGACCACGAGCTGCTCTACCGCGCGATTGAAAACGTGGTTCGTAACGCCATCCGCTACACCGAGCCCGGCACGCAGGTTACAATCCGCATCGATGCGATCACTACCGAAGACACGGGCGAAGCGGGGATGAAAGCTGCCGGAAACATCAGCAAGGTAAGAGTGGCCGGGGCCGGCGAGGCGACCGGGCGCTGGGCTTGCGTCGAGGTGAATGACCAGGGACCGGGAATTCCCGAAACTGAACTGACCCGTATCTTTCGCCCCTTTTACCGCGTGGATTACGCGCGCAGCTCGGCGACGGGAGGCTTCGGCGTGGGCCTGGCCATCACCGAACGCGCCGTGCGTCTCCATGGAGGCCGCATTCGGGCTAGCAACCGCCCCTCTGGGGGCGCCTCCATTGTGCTGCTCTTTCCGCTGGAGACGAGCGCGCCCATGGAGCCGTAAAGGGATGGCAAAAGAACGGCGCAGGCGAGGAGGCCGAGCGGCCCAACCGCTCGTCGCGAACTCCTTTCGTCGAGGGCAGCCCCGCTCAACGGCGCCACAGCCACAGCCCAGCCTGAGTTGCCGTAGAGTGGAAGAAGGCCGGAAGACCATCCCCATCCCATGACCGACGCCGATCTGCTCCATCTGCTCCGAGACTGCTACGCCCCTGCCGGTCCGAATATCGTAGCCGCCGGACTGGTTCGTTGCGCGACACTCACCCCCGACCCGGACGCTCCGGGCACAGCCATACCGGACCTGCCTCCGCGCTTCATCGCCCATATCGCTCTGCACGCCATTGATACCTCCGGCTCCTCCGGCGACGCCACAGACAGCGCCAATGCGCAACTCCGGGCGCAGATTGAAAACCGCCTTCTCGGCCTTCCCGCCATCTCCCGCGTCGAGGTCACGCTGCTTCCGGCTCTCTTCCCCATCCTCTAGGATTCTCTTGGAACTCTCTCCTCAGTCTGGATTGGAACGTCTGCCCGCCAAAGCTTTTTCCGTGCAGATGTATCCTAACGCCTCGACGTTTATGGGCGCTTTCCCCAATGAAAACGCCACAGCAAGCCCGCTTCGGAGGACCCATCCACACGGAAAAAGCTAGAAAGATGCCCCGCCGCAAGCGTTCGCCCGCCATCCATCCTTTTGACCGACTCCACGGCACGGACACCTCCGGCCTGATCCCGGGCCCGGCGATCGCCGCGGGCACGAACGCCCGCCTCCGCGATCTCACCGCCTACTACGGCATCGCTCCGTCCATTCTGCGGGCCACCCTGGATCTCTGGCTGCAGCGCACCAACCCGTACCCGATCGAGCGCACGGTCTTTCTGGACGTCGGCGCGGGCAAGGGACGCGCCGTGCTGCTGGCCTCCGAGTATCCCTTCCTGCGGGTTGAGGGCATCGAACTGAATGCGGGACTGGCGACGATCGCAGAGGCCAACGCGGAGCTGTGGCGGAAGGATGCGCAGGCCAATCCGCTTTCGCCGATCACAGTCCACCACGCTGACGCCACCAGCCATCCGCTGCCTCCGGAGGCGATCCTCGCCTTTCTCTTCCATCCCTTTGAGCTTCCGGTCCTGCGCCGTTTCCTGGGCCACGTGGAGAACTCCCTGACCCTCCACTCGCGACCCTTTGATCTGATTTACGTCAACGCCGAGCACGACTCCTATCTCGACCGGCATCCAGCGTTGCATCGTCTCTGGACTGGTCTTGTCCCGATGAGTTCTGAGGACCACATTGCTGACCTGGAGGCCATCGCCGAGCAAAAGGAGTACGGCTCGACGGGAGACGAGCTCTGCTCCATCTATCGCTTCCAGAGGCGCGGCGGCCGCTGAAGACACGCTCCCGCACCATGACTTTCCATCCAGCAGCAAAGAACAGGATCAGTGGCGATGCCGGCCGAAGTCACTGACCCTTCGCCGAGAGCCGCTCTCCGCCGCCTCGCCGAGAGTTGGCCAGGGCAGCTTTCGGCCTTGGATTTTTTGGGTTCGCAGTGTCAGCGAATGGCATGAAAGACGCCGGCTAGATCCAGTACGTGATAGCCCAGCATCAACGTCATGAGGATCAGATAGCCGCGCAGGATGGCCAGGGAGAGGCGTACGGGACCCTTCATCGCAAGGGGCCCCAAACCTTCACTGGAGCACTTCTGTTCGGGCACGTCGCGCAGCGGATGGATCACGCGAAAGTGCTCTGGATTGTACGAAGAGTGCATGGTTGCCATAGATCACCTCCTGCCCTCAGGCAAAAAGATTGGGGAGCATCACCTGCGCGGCCAGCAGCAGCGACAGGGCAAAGAGAACCACAATGATGGTCCAGTTGATGGAGTTGTTCCAGGGCCGGTTCACCCAGCGGTCACCGAGCAGCTCGCGATCGTTGAGCAGGAGTTGCAGGAAGATGATGGCCGAGGGAAGGATCACACCGGCAAAGACCTGAACGCTGATGATGACCAGTTGCAGCGGCACGCGAGGGATTAGAACGACGGCCGCCGCGGCCCCCACGCATGCGATGTAGGTGGCGTAGAAGCCGGGAGCTTCCCTCACCTTCTTGTGCAGCGAGTGCTCCCAGCCTTTCACCTCCCCATAGGCCCAAGCGCTGGCCAGGGAGATGGCCGTCGTACCCAGCACCGCAGCGTTGACCATCAGCAGCAGTACGCCGTTGCGAACAAACCGCCCGGCGAGCGGGCCAATGGCCACGGCAAGCTGCGCCGGATCCTGAAACTCGATGTGGTGCTGGTATCCATAGTTTCCCACCAGCATCATGGCGCCGGCCACGAGCACGGTGAAGATGGCGCCAATGAGCGTATCCAGCCGCGCCGAGGTCAGGTCGGCAAAGCGCAGCCGCTTCTCCGCCACGCAGCTTTGCTGAAAGAAGAGCTGCCAGGGCGCGATGGTCGTGCCAACGATGGCGATCACCAAAAAGACAAGGCTGCTGGTGATGCCCCCGCTGGGCATCGCCGGGATGGCAGTGGCGTGAGCGACGGCGGCCCAGTCTGGATGCACCACAAAGGCCAGGGCGAACCATGTGACGTCCATGAGGCATAGGGCAATCACGATGCGCTCCCAACGCAGGTAGCTGCCCGTGATCACCATGAGCGTAAGACCTAGCGCGGAGACCGGCACGGAGACCCAGGGACCCACTCCCAGCGCCTTGAGGGCCAGGGAGATAGCCGCAAACTCCGTAATGAGCGTCAGAAAGTTCACCACCAGCAGGTCGAGCAGCGAAAACCGTCCCCACCACTTGCCGAACCGCTCATAGATCATGGCGGCATGGCCCTTGCCGGTCGCGATCCCTAGACGGGCCACCATCTCCTGCACAAAGTAACAGATGGGCAGCAGCACAACGAGCGTCCAAAGCAGATGCAGGCCGTACTGCCCGCCCGCCTGCATGTAGGTGGAGACCGCTCCAGCGTCGTTATCCGCCTCCATCACGATCAGACCGGGGCCGAAGACCATGAGGAAGGTAAGCAGGTGCTTTTGCCAGGAACGGCGCAGCACCACGCCCTGTGCCGGCGCAATTGCGGTGGCGCCCTGAGTCTCCGCTACACGCACCGGGGCACCCCGAGAACGGCATCGAAGGACATCCGCGGTGAAGCTGTCCAACAGCAGATGAGCGGCATCGTGGGGTTGATGGTCCGAATCCAGACACAAGTTGAACGGCTGGCCCCCAAGGCCGAATTGGATGGTTGGTACATGGGTCGTCCTCGGAGGGTCCAGGCGCGGGCGCTCTATGGGATCGCATTCGCGAGCTACCGCGGTCGCGCAGGGCGCGATGGACTATTAGTTCGGGAGGGTGAGGGAAGCTTGGCAGAACAGCGGCTCACACGCTCAATTCACGGGTCGGATGCCGTGAAGAGCGGTGCTGGAATCGCTAGCGGCTTGATAGACTGCGCGTTCCAGAGTGCTCCTCGCGGCACAGGAAAGAACTCCGAATACTTGGAGGTTCTTGTGCGGGTTCGAGGCTCATGGTTCTCCTGCAAAGAGGGAAATTCCCTCCAAGGCTTTTCTACCATATCCCCTTAGGATATTGTCAAGAAAATCCGGCCATCTCTGGGTGAGGCGATCGAGTTGTGCTTTCGTGGGCTGCCGAACCACAGGCCTACTCCACGCTGCGGGCCCGTCTCGGGCTCCCTGCCCGAAAACCATGCGTTTCCATGGCGAATCCCCTGGTTTCCATTCGGGCTGTCGCCGATAACCGCAAAGGGCGCGTCCATCGGCGCGCCCTTCGAAGAAACCAATCCCTCAGCAAGTGCTAAAAGCTCGCTTGACCGTGGTCACCAGCGGAGCCCGAGCGTCACCGGGACGTAGGTGGTGCGATCGCTGTTGGCGGGGAAGAAGTTGGTGGTAGTGCTGGTGATGGTCGCCAGGCTCGCCGGGGTGTTCACAATGCCAGGGCGTGGCCGATTGTCGATATAGACATACCTCGCTTCCATGTAAAGCTTCAGATGCGAGCTCGACGAAAACCTGAAGGCGAAGCCCAAGCCGCCATCATAGCCAGGAGCGTTGGAGGTGTACTGATCCAGATTGAAAGTGGCGCAATAGAAGTAGCAGGGACCGGCCGGCAGGGTGAAGTCCGTCACCTTGTGATAGAAGCCGGCGCCCACCTTGACATAAGTTTGCATGGCCTCGCCAGCATGCAAGGTAAACGTGGGCTGCAGGGAAAACGACCAGATGTGGTTGTTTCCATCCAGCAGATACTTCACCGAGTTGTTGCCGAAGATATCGTCATAGATGGCGATCTGGTTGTCGAGTGCGGTCTTGGTAATGCCAAACTCATCCCAGTCAAACTCAATGGGAAGGGCCAGGCGACGGTTGAAGCGAGGTCCTATGCCTGTCTGGAAGCTGAAGTTCGGCGTGAAGTACTGGGAAGTCTTCTTCATAGGCACAGTTGCACCGCCGCCGATATAGAAGATGGCTTTGAGCGATCCGTCTACATTGGAATTGTCGTGGCGATAGACCGCCCTTTCATGCTGAGGCCCCCAACCATACTGCGCCCCGACCGCCATCATCGGGGCGCTGTCCTCTGGCCGGGCGGGCATGACCAGCGCCGCTGTCTGCTCATCGGAACTGGTGGAAAACAGTTGATCGCCGGCGGGAATCTGAAAATTGAACTCTGCCGGGGATTGCGCAGGGTATGCCGCAGCGCTCCCCGCCCGCTCCTCACCTTGCGTGGGAGCCTGGGCTTGCGTTGCAGCCATCCCTGGACCCATGAGCGCCACCACGGCTATCGCTTGCAGCGCCAGCCGAGCGAAACCTGCCCGGCGCGGGCTCTGCGCTCCCTGTGAAGAACCAATCCATGTCAACATAACCGGTACTCCTGTCAGTCATTCAGATGTTCCAAATCCTCGCGAGGGATGCCATTGCGAGACCCCGTCCGCAGAAGCCATCTTCCGGAGGGACTCTTGCATTCCCATACCCGGCGGCGTACCACGCTAAATGATTAAGACGTGGAAAGACGGGGGCCCGATGTACAACTCTGCCGCACCTTCCCTTAACCCGTAAGCGTGACGATAGTTTCGTGGACTCATCTGTTCGCATTGGCCAGAGCTGTAAGCAGCAGCGGTGGCTGCCATCTCCCGGATGAGGCAAGTTTGAACCGCCAGGCTCAAAGTCATGGGCCAGGCTCCAGGCTCCAAGGATCAGGCGCCCTCCCGGAGAAGTACGATCTCCCCCTTTTGGACGATCTCCCTGGACTCCCTCCGGGGCACCCTGGTCTCCATCCGGAACATCGCATACCGACGCGAAGGGCGCGCCTGGCGGGCGCGCCCTTACAAAAAATCCGTGTTCCGAGAGCTGCTACAACGAAGGCTCCGCCCTGGTTACCAGCGGAATCCAACCGTCACGGGAAAGTACATTGTGCTTTCGGCGTCGGCCGGGAAAAAATCGATGCTGCTGGCGCTGTTGTAAGGATAAAACGTATTGATATTGCTGTTGATCGACGCCAGGCTCGCCGGTGTATTCACCACGCTGTTGTGATTGCGGTGATCGATGTAAATGAACCGTCCTTCCACATAAAGCTTCAACTTGGAAGGAGGCTTGATCTTGAACAACGATGGAGCCTTGAAGGCCATACCTAGACCGCCATCATATCCAGGAGCATTGATCCTGAAGTAGCGAAAGTCGTAAGGAGGACAGGTGAAGGTGCAGGAGCTCACCGGCAGGATGAAGCTCGCCGACTTGAAGTAAAGACCCGCTCCGGCCTTGGCATAGACTTCCATGGTGGAGCTGGAATGGAGGATAAACTGGGGCTGCAGCGAAAAGGACCAGATCAGGCTACCTCCATCCATACGATTC
>DAHWOF010000195.1 GCA_027335345.1 Granulicella sp.
CTGCAACAGGCCGGAAACGCTAAACTGCATAAGGCGGGATCGCTCCGCAAAAGAATGAGTGACGCAACCCGATTCTAATGCCGGCGATCCACGCCCCTATCCGCAAAATCCGGCGAGATACGGAATTTTGCAAGAGGCTCCCATGTTGAGAAAAACCGGGGGAGCCCCGTTTGTGACGGGAGTATACAGTCCCAAATCCGAGACCCAGTCGCCTATGGTCGGCTCGAGCAGAAAGAGGCGCTGAGGGTGGCGTAACTGGAACCCTGCCAGGAAATATCCCAGGAGGATGCCGGCAAGGGCGAGCGGCTTGGTCTTTCCGAGGTTCCAGATCTCGGGAATGAAGAGAGCCACGATGGGAAGCAGCAGGAACGGGAAGTCCAGGAGAAAATGGTCGAGACCCACCAGCGTTCGAGCGACAGGAAAGAAGCTAAAAGAAATAGGCTCCGGGAGGTTGTAGGGCTGGCGGCTGAACCACAGCATGCAAACCAGAACGCAGAGCGCTCCAATCAGGCTGGCGGTGACGCCTCCGAGCAGAACACGACGCCGCGAACGCTCGGGCAAGGTGGATCTGAGCAGATAGAGGGTGGAGGGGACCATGACCAAGGCGCCCAACCAGGCGATCTGACGGGCGGTCCCAAGCACGACGTTGGCGGCGACCGCGAAGCAAAGCCATAAAAGTACAGAAAAGTCCTTGGAGGCATTCGAGGGGCTCCGGTTCTCACCAGAGTGCCCAGAGAAACCATCGATTAGGAGGGATGCGGAGAGGCCGTCGGACCAGGATGAGGGCCGCTGGCCTGCTTCGACGGCCCTCAGGCATCCATACAAGCACACGACGACGGCGAGAAGGCCGAAGATGTCGCTCATATAGGTCACCGAGAGCATCAGGTAGAGCGGCGAGACCACGAGCGCTAGGGTGCCGAAGGTGGCGTTCCATTCGCGGATGCCGGCACGGACCATCGTGCGTTGCAAAAGAAAAGCCGTGAGCATACCCACGAACAAGGTGCTCATGCGCACCGTGGTGAAGGAGAACCCGAAGAGCCTGATAAAGGCTGCGCCCAGATAAAGCTGCCAACCGAGCATTGCCGTCGGTCCGCCGTTATAGACCAAGCGCCCTGTCTTAGCCAAGGTGTGCGCCATCAAAACGTAGGAGCCATCGTCGCAGATGCCCATGGCTGCGTATGGGCGGCTAAGGAGCGCGCAGAGCAGGACGGCGAGGGCGCAAAGGAGAGCCGGGATGCGAAGACTGCGGGCCAGTTGCAAAGAGCCTCCGGAAACTTCTAAGTGAAGCGGAGACCGAGGCCAGGTTTCCATGCCCTTTGAGCTGTGCTCAGCTTCGTTGCCCTCAGCATAGCAAATCAAGGCCCTTGGCATGGTTGAGACGCAAGGAAATAGACGCCTCGGACCTAATGAGATCTGCCTCGGTTACATACCCAAGCGTCATAAATTCCATCGCTTCGATCGATGTTGTAGTTGGCGAGAAAGGCGCTTCGCAGGCTGTCGGGCAGGACCCATAAGTCAAAGGGCGCTTGTGCATGCGGCACCAGCCAGACGTCATCCTTGCAACCTTCCATTCGATGGAGAACATTAGCTGGAAACGGTAGGAGCTGAGTATCGAAGCGCCCGGTGTTCCCCTCAACCGTATAGGGCTGCCCCCGATAGACAAGGATGTAACGCAATTCTGAGCGGTAGTCCCCGGCAACAGAGCCATATCCTATCTGAATGGACGAGCGGTTCCGGTAGATGCAGAGATATCGCTGGATTGATTGCTCCGCCTTTGGCACGCCTGGAGGCATAAGGGAGATTTTGACTTGTTGCCATGCTCGTGGAACATTAACGCAGGCCAACAGTGCGCAGGCCACCGCGATCAAGTAGACAGGGGCAATCTGCTCCCCGGCGGTCAGATTCTTCATGTCCCGAGAGACCAACGCCAGATAAACGACGATGGACGGCACGATATGCCATAGATAATGCGGGCCAGATCCGCCCTTTGAGGTCAGAAGCGCCAGAAAGAGGCAAAGCACGATGAGAACAAGTTCGGGGAGCCGCGGCCTTAAGGCGAGGCCGAAGCGGCGAGCGAAGATCTCCATCATTACGCAGGGGGCGATAAGGAACAGAGCAAAGAAGAGATTAATCCATGCATTAGCCGCTGCGATCCCCTCAGAGCGAGTGAACAGGATCCAGGCAACGTAGTTATGCAACGAGATATTTTGGAGAGTGAATGGCGCCAGTGCGCCTGCTGCCATTACAAGCAGGGCGGTGGCCAGAGCTCGAAGCCCGAATCTGCGATTAAGGATCAGGAGAGGGTAGAAGAGGGCTGGTGCTGCGCTGATCTTGAGGTCTACGATCAGGCCCCCCATAATTCCCACAAGAATAACCGCCAGGACTTCCCCGTCGAGATAGCTGCTTAGGATCGCGAGGGCTGCGAAAAGAGTAACCCATATATCCGAGCGGGCCGAGAGCGCCAGTTCAGCATGCTGAAGAAGAGCACTGAGAGGAAGCGCCAAAAGGGAGATCGCCGTGCTAGCCGAGACGAATCTTCGCAAAAGACGGTAGAGCACCGCGCAAAGACCAAGGTTTGCTGCGACAGCAAAGCCGCGGACGATCCAGAAATGGCTCACTCCCCCCATGAGCAGAGCGGCGAGGTAGATGAGAAACGTGAACGGGCCGTAGACGAGCGAGTAGTTGGAGCCAGGTGACGTCGGCAGTTGATACATGGGCAACCCGCGGAAGGTTGCGGCCGAAATGCTCAGGATATTGGCTTCGTCGAGCTGCATCATGAAGCAACGCAGGGAACAGAGGGTGATCACGAGATACGCGAAAAGGACAAACAGTCCGGATGCCAACGCGACCCGGCGCAACAAGATTGAGCGGTTCCGCGGAGAGCCAGCCGAGTCTCGGCTAAGGCCCAGCCCTGCGAGCAAGCCGCCGGCGAGAAACCAAACGAGCGGCAGCTCTCTTGCAAGACGTAGCAGAGCCGTTACCCTCGGGTACGAACCGGCGGAGACCAGCGTTTCCTCCTATCCCAAGCAGCGGAGTTCTTTGAGAGCGTACTGCGACACCGCGCTTGGCGCGATCGTCATCCGTTGCGACCGCGTTTGGCCTGGGCGCCGTAAATCGCCGCAGCCCTCAATCGGATCTGGATCACTCTCTGATCCAGGATGCTCGTCGTGTTCTCTTCAATATTAGTATGGAAGCGTGAAGCGAGTGATGCCCGCTCAATCCGGCTTCGCCGGTCGTGGCCTGTCCGGGTAGAGCATTGCGACACAGTGCTTCTTTACTGAAAAAAGCCTTGACCATCCCCTACATCGGCCGTCTGGCTCCATCCCCCACGGGGCTGCTGCACCTCGGCCACGCGCGCACCTTCTTCTTCGCCCACCAGCGCGCGCGGTCCGCAAACGGGATGCTGTATCTCCGCGACGAGGACCTGGACCGCCAGCGCTCGCGCCCGGAGTTTTCTGCCGCCATGCGCGAGGACCTGCTCTGGCTCGGCTTGAGCTGGGACGCTGAACTTCGCCAGAGCGAGCGGCTTCCGATCTACCGCGCGGCTCTCGATCGCTTGCTCGCCGCCGGACTGGCTTACCCGTGCACCTGCTCGCGGCGCGATCTCGCCCAGGCCATGCAGGCTCCGCACGAGGACGCCGCCGCTGCGGCCGAGGACGATGAGCCGATCTATAACAATCGCTGCCGGCCTGCCGGTGCCTATCCCACGAACATCTTCGTTCCCGGCTGCAACTACCGCTTCCGCACGCCGGTTCATACCCGGGTCGCCTTCACCGACCTCCACGCTGGCCCGCAATCCTTCACCACCTCGGCGGACTTTGGGGACTTCCTGATCTGGCGCAAGGCGCTGGACGGTGACGCCTCCGGCATCGGCCTGCCCAGCTATCAGCTCGCCTGCGTCGTTGATGATGCCCTCACCGGGGTCACTGAGGTGGTTCGGGGCGGAGATCTGTTGAAGTCCACTGCCCGGCAGATCCTGTTGCAGCGCGCCCTGGGATATTCCACCCCCGCCTACTTCCACTGCGACCTGGTGCGCGATAGCACCGGCATCCGCCTGGCCAAGCGCCACGATGCTTTGGCTCTGCGCACCCTGCGCGCCCAGGGCGTGACACCCGCGAAGATCCTGACCATGTTCTGAGCCGCCCGGCGGAAGTTCCCCTTCTGAAAGCGGCTAAGTTGTTGAAGGCCCGAGAGCAATCTTGTCTTTTGGGTACTAATGTAGGCATGTAATATACTATAGTAATCTCGTTTTATAGTGCTATATCTAATATATATATCGCATGTACATAGCGCGCGTCCCCAACCGCTCCTCGCCTCCGGCCATCCTCCTGCGGGAGTCCTTCCGCCAGGACGGCAAGGTCAAGTCACGCACTCTGGCCAACCTCACCTCCTGGCCCCCGGAACGCATCCAGGCGCTG
>DAHWOF010000012.1 GCA_027335345.1 Granulicella sp.
GGGCGCTGATGCCGCCGATGCATCTGGATAGCCATGATCTGGATGTGGTCACGGCTTACCTCACCTCACTCAAATAGGTAGCCACGCTTTCATAGCCGGTTCAGGAGGGGAACACGATGGCGACACACATTCCGTTCGACCAGGTACACGCTCCTGAGGAGATTGGAGACAAGACGCAGCGAAAACTGTGGTTAGAGGTGCTTCATGAATGGGTGACCACGGTTGATCACAAGAAGATAGGGATGATGTACATCGGTTATGCGCTTGTTTTCCTGTTGGTGGCAGGAGTGGAAGCCTTGCTGATGCGCATCCAACTGGCGGTGCCGAACAACTCCTTTGTTTCGCCGGAGGTCTTCAATGGGTTGTTTACGATGCATGGGACCACGATGGTCTTTTTCGTCGGCATGCCCATCCTCTTCGGCTTCGGCAACTATCTGATTCCACTGATGATTGGGGCCCGGGACATGGCGTTTCCCAGGCTCAATGCGTTCAGCTTCTGGATCTCCGCCTTTGGCGGGATCTTGCTGTACTACAGCTATATCGGTGGCAGCGGATTGTACGGCGCGGGAAGCGCGCCTGATGTAGGATGGTTCGCTTATGCCCCTTTGACGGCTAAGGTCTTCTCCCCCGGACACAGCACGGATTACTGGACGCTCTCTCTGCTGCTGACCGGAATCGGAACCATCGGCACGGCGCTGAACATCGTAGCCACCATCATCAGCATGCGCTGCCCGGGAATGAAGATGAGCCGGCTGCCCCTGCTTCCATGGTTGTATCTGGTCACTTCAGGGCTTACCTTTGTTGCGGTCGGGCCGCTGACTGCTGCTCAGATCATGCTGATGCTGGACCGCTATCTGGGATCTCACTTCTTCGATACGCAAGCGGGCGGATCGGCAGTGCTATGGATGCACTTCTTCTGGATCTTCGGGCATCCGGAGGTCTATATTCTCGTGCTCCCGGCCTTTGCCTTCGCCAATGAGATCATTCCAGTCTTTTCTCGCAAGGCCATCTTCGGCTACCCGGCCATGGTGGCAGCTTCGGTAGGCATCGGTTTCGTCAGTCTCAGCGTCTGGGCCCATCACATGTTCACCGTGGGTCTGGGCGCGGCTGAAAATACTTTCTTTGTGCTTGCCACCATGGCGATCGCGGTGCCGACGGGAATAAAAATCTTCAACTGGCTGGCGACGCTTTGGGGCGGAAAGATTCAGTTCACCTCTTCCATGATGTTTGCCATCGCCTTTCTCTTCCAGTTTCTGATTGCGGGCCTCACCGGCATCATGTTGTCGGTAGCTCCCTTCGACTGGCAGCTTGGCAACTCCTACTTCGTGGTGGCCCACTTCCACTATGTTCTGGTGGGAGCCATCCTCTTCATGCTCTTCTCGGCGTTTTATTACTGGTATCCCAAGATGACCGGGCGGATGCTGAGCGAAAAGCTGGGAAAGTGGCACTTCTGGCTCTTTCTTATCGGCTTTCACCTCACCTTTGACTTTATGCATATACCCGGGCTATTGGGCATGCCCCGCCGCATCTATACGTATGAAGCTGATCGTGGTTGGATGATCTGGAACATGATCATCTCCAGCGGTGCAGTGGTTCAAGCTGTGGCCACGCTTCTGTTTGTGTACAACATGGTTTGGTCTTACTTCAAAGGGCCGGAGGCCGGGCCCGATCCGTGGGATGCCTGGACGCTCGAGTGGTCAACGCCGTCGCCTCCGCCTTCCTACAACTTTGCCGAGACTCCAGAGGTCTCCAGCCGCAGGCCGCTCTGGGATCTGAAGCATCCCGACGATCCGGACACTGATTACGAGATTGGGCCGAGCCACCGAAAGAGGGCAAAGGAGGAGAGTGCGTGAGTGACGTTGCGGTCGTACCGAGCAGCGCGAATGTGGCCTGGAATCCTCCAGCTCGCGGGATCGTGGGCATGGCGTGCCTGATCCTTGCCGAAGCTTCGATCTTCATCATCTTCATCGTCGCTTACATCTATTACATCGGGAAAAGCCTGAACGGACCAACCCCGAAAGATGTTCTGTCCCTGCCGATCTTCACCTCTATCTGTCTGTTGTCCAGCAGCCTTACCGTGCACGCCGCAGTCTCCGCCCTGCGGCGTGGTCAACAGCGGCTTTGCTCTCTGTGGCTGGGCGCCACGGTCTTGCTGGGAGGGATCTTTCTCGCTGGCACGGCTCACGAGTGGTATGACTTGATCTATAACCATGGCCTTACCATCAGCACGAACCTGTTTGGAACCACGTTCTACTCCCTGGTTGGCTTGCACGCCTCACACGTTGTGGTCGGCTTGATTATGCTCTCTCTGGCGCTTTGGTTTTCCTTGCGTGGACAGATGCACCATCATCACTCGGAGAAGCTTGAGGTTTTATCCCTTTACTGGCACTTCGTCGATGCGGTCTGGGTCGTCGTCTTTCTTGTAGTGTATGTGCTTGGCAGGTAGAAACATCCCAAGGGGCAGGGAACCGCAAAAATCGTTCCCGGGCACGGGACGCCTCGAGATGGTACGGCGGCCCGGCAGCCCGAAGAGTTCATAAGGAGTGGAGTTTCCGGTGAGTCATCCAAACCAAGAACACGGTCTACATCTTCCCTCACCAACCGCATGGCCGGTGGTGCTGGCCTTGGGGGTAGCTCTCCTGCTGACCGGTATGGTTACTAGTATTGTGGTAAGCATCCTGGGCGTACTTTTGACGTTTCTGGCCAGCGTAGGGTGGTTCCGGCAGGTGCTTCCCGATGAGGCCCATCAGCCTGTCGAGGTGCATGCGGAGCCGGTGCCGGTCTTCACCTCCCGTAGGCTGGCGGCGAAGCTTCCGGAGGATGTAACCTCGCGCAAGATCATCCCGGTGGAGACTTTTCGCATCACCACGGGCATCCGCGGTGGGCTCGCTGGCGGAGTTGCCATGGCGGCGCCGGCGGCGCTCTACGGTTGGGTGAAGTACCACAGCATCTGGTATGCCGTGAATCTGCTGGCCGCGGGAGGCTTTGTCAGTTGGATTGGGGCCAGCAACGCTTTCCTCAGTGAATTTCATCTGCGCGGTCTTTTGGCCGCACTGGTGATTCACGGTCTCACCTCTCTGCTGGTAGGGCTGCTCTATGGCGCGATGCTGCCGATGTTCCCCAGGTATCCGATTGTGACGGCAGGCGTCATGGCTCCTCTTTTGTTGACCGGAATCTTGCATTCGGCGATTGACGTGATCAGCCCCATTCTGAATCAACGCATCGACTGGTTCTGGTTTGTGGTCTCCCAGATCGCCTTCGGACTGGTGTGCGGCTTTGTCGTCAATCTGCAGGCGAAGGTGAGAACTCCGCAGTTCCAGGCGCTTCCATTTTCGATACGAGCTGGTATCCATAGCGATATCCACGATCGGTTGCATGACGAAGCCGCCGATACGAATGGTGAGGACACTTCGCGATGAATCTTCGTTGGTTGAATCTTTCCTTGGTCGCCCTGGCAGTTGGGCTCTGCTGTGGGGGATGCCATGACGCGCCGGGTCGACCTGGGGCTCCCGTGACGCGGCCAGACAAGGTAACTGACTTTCATTTTCTCTACCAGCAGAGTTGTGCTGCGTGCCATGGCGCCGACGGAAACTACGGAGATGCCATCTCTCTGAATAACCCCGTGTATCTGGCCATTGCGGGTGCCGCCAACATTCAGAAGATTACCGCCGACGGTGTTCCTGGAACCCTGATGCCGGCCTTTGCGAAGAGCCAGGGGGGAATGTTGACCGATCAGCAGGTCGCGATTCTCGCGCAGGGAGTTGAATCCACCTGGGGGAGATCCAATGCGCTGGGCGGGCAGACCGCTCCTCCCTATGCCAGTAACACCTCCGGTGACCCGGCCGCGGGACAGAAGGCTTACGTGACCTTTTGTGCTGCGTGCCATGGCGTCGACGGCAAGGGCGTCGTCAATGCAAAGCTGCATACCGGGTCGATTGTCGATCCCTCCTATCTGGCGCTCATCAGCGACCAGGGACTGCGCAGCCTGATCCTTGCCGGACAGCCGCAGGAGGGGATGCCGGATTGGCGATCGGACCTGCAGGGAGCCGGCGCGCGCAGTTTGACGAATCAAGAGGTCACAGACATCGTTGCCTGGTTGGCTTCGCATCGGGTATCGGCGCCGGGCCAGTTTTACTCGCACCCCTAGCATGCACTCCGAGGTATCCGGAAAGATGCCTTCAGATCCCCGATCAAGAATACGAAGTCCGTACGGTCAGCCGGAGATCGAGAGCCAGAGATGGAGAGATAAATGAGCGAACTACTAAAGTACCCGGGAATGTCAAAGGTCGACTCCCTGTCGCCTGAAGAAAAGGCTGCGGCGCACACCCGGAGGGTGTTTTTGTTCAAGCTGGCTGTCGGCCTGAATGCGATGGTGGGGGCAGTTCTTGCTGTGCCGCTGGTTGGATATCTGCTGGGGCCGGCCGCCAGGAAGCGGTCTAACATCGGCGCCTGGGTCAATCTGGGCAGCTTGAGCAATTTTCCCGTTGGCCAGACCCGGCTGGCGGATTTTCGCAGCCCCATGGCCGCCTTCAACGATGGGGAGACAGGCAAGACTCCCTGCTGGGTGCGCCGGATCTCAGAAAAGTCGTTTCAGGTCTTCGCCATCAACTGTGCGCATCTGGGATGTCCGGTGCGTTGGTTTTCGGAGTCCAGGCTGTTTCTGTGCCCCTGCCATGGCGGAGCCTACTACGAAGATGGCAGCAGGGCCTCCGGACCTCCGGAACGCGGCTTGTTCGAATACAAGTTCAAGATTGCAGGCGATAGCTTGTTGATTTACGCGGGTAATCTGCCCACGTTGTCCACCGAAGCTTCGTGCCGGCAGAAGCCGATCGTCCAGATTGAGTCAGCAAAACCAGCGGAGTCTGCCAGCGCAAGCATGCCTGAGGTAACCACGAGGTCAACGACATGGCAGGGTTGAAGATTTACAAGTGGCTTGAGCATCGTCTCGGTTTCATCCAGCCGCTCAAGCAGGCTGCCGAGCATCCCACGCCCTCCAATAACGCAAGCTGGTGGTATGTCTTTGGAAGTGCGGCGACCGTGCTTCTGATGCTGCAGGTGGTCACCGGTATTCTGCTGGCATTGGTCTACAGCCCATCGGCAAATGAAGCCTGGACCAGCCTGAACTTTCTGAATCACAACGTAGCGCTGGGATGGTATCTACGGGCGCTGCACGGCTGGGGATCAGACTTCATGATCGCCATTGTGCTCATTCATCTGGTGCAGGTGTTTCTGTTCGGATCCTTCAAGTTTCCTCGCGAACTGACCTGGATGGTAGGCGTGGTTCTTCTGCTCCTCACCCTCGGCATGGCGTTTACAGGACAGGTGATGAGGTTCGATCAGGATGCCTATTGGGGACTGGGTATCGGCGCTTCCATCGCCAGCCGCGTGCCCTTCATCGGCGCGGATCTGGTGCATCTGTTGCTCGGCGGACCCATCATCGGTGGGGCAACCTTGTCCCGGTTCTTTACCCTGCATGTCTTTGTGATTCCGGGACTGCTGCTGGCCGGAGTGGCCGTGCATGTCCTGATGGTGCTCAAGCACGGAGTGAGCGACTGGCCCATGCCGGGACGCCTGGTGCGCCGGTCGACCTACGAGCGCGAATACCATGAGCTGGCCCAGCGGACAGGCTTGCCTTTCGTTCCGGACGCGGCCTGGAAGGACGCTGTTTTTGCCGCCGCCATCGTCTTCTCTGTGATGGCCTGCGCCTTCTTCTTTGGCCCCTTTGGCCCCAGCGGGCAGCCGGATCCAACCATCATCCAGACGGCGCCGCACCCGGACTTCGCGTTTCTTTGGATCTACGCTGTGCTGGCGTTTCTCCCCCCCTCGATGGAGACGCCGGTGCTGCTGGTGGCGCCTGTGCTGGCCATTACCGGAATGCTTCTGCTTCCGCTGCTGGCTGGAGAAGGGGAGAGGCACTGGGCGCGGCGGCCTGTGGCTGTGCTGTCGGTATCAGTCATCGCTGTCACGCTGGGGATCTTTACCCGGCTGGGAACCTATACGCCGTGGAGTCCCGTGATGGATGCCTGGTCAGGCGATGCCGTGCCGGTCAAGTATATGCACAATCGCTCTCCCCTGGAGCGGGAGGGAGCGATGGTGCTTCAAGACAAGCAATGCCGCGACTGCCACTCCCTGGATGGTGCGGGCGGAATGCGCGGACCGGCGCTGGACGCGGTAGCCTCGCGGATGACCGAAGACCAGATCGTTCGCCAGGTGCTGCAGGGTGGCGGAAACATGCCGGCCTATGGCAACGCGCTGAATCCGGCGGAGACCAAGGCTTTGGTCAGCTTCCTGATGACGCTGCGCGGCAATGATCTGCAGCCGGCCATGGATGCCTCTCGAGAGCTGTTGCGCCAGAGCCGGATGGATCAAACAGTGGGAACCGCCAACCTCCCGGCTGCCGCGGCAAAGGCAGGTCAGCAGAAGTAGTCTTTTATGTCAGACGCCGTTCATGAAATCTTCGTGGAGTGGCGGTTGCCGGTAGGGCTCACACTCGCCGTCTTCCTGGCGGCGTTGATCTACCTGCGTGGCTGGCTGGCGCTGCGCAGGACCCGCCGCGAACAGTTCACCCCGGAACGGCTGGCGTCATTTCTCGCAGGACTGGCATTGCTCTGGACAGTGGTCGGCTCGCCGATGGATGGCTTTGCCGACGCCCTGTTGACCATGCACATGGTCGAGCATCTTCTGTTGATGTCGGCCATTCCCATGCTCTTGCTCTATGGGCTTCCCGCCGTTCCTTTGCTGCGTGGGCTGCCCGGTCCAGTGCTGCGCTGGGTGGTGGGTCCGCTGGTGCGAATCCGCGCGCTGCGCCGGCTGGTGGAGTGGCTTGTGACGCCCGCGGTGGCATGGCTGGCGATGAATGTGGCCTATCTGGCCTGGCACGTTCCGGCGGCCTACAATCTGGCGCTGGAAAACGAGACGGTGCATGATGCGGAGCACCTGTGCTTTCTGTTGACCTCCCTGATGTTCTGGTGGTACATCTTGCGGCCCTGGCCGGCCAAAGAGCGGCCTGACGACTGGGGGATGCTGATCTATCTGGCGATGGGCGACGTGGTGATGACTATGCTCTCAGCGTTCCTCGCCTTCTGCGATCGGCCGGTTTACAGCTACTATGTGGATCACCCCAACCCCTTTCACATCCCGGTGCTTCAGGACCAGGTGATGGGAGCGGTTGTGATGTGGGTGATCGGGTCCTTTGCCTATCTGACGCCGGCGATGGTCATCGCCTATCGTCTCACGGGATGGGGCGATCAAGGGACGCCGACGCAAGTGGCTCTGCGGCGGGCTGGCCGGTAAACCAGCCTCCTTGATTCCCGAAGGCGCCTTACGCTCCTGATGGTGGCGCGCGGCGCGCCGTAAGGAGGGAGGCAGGCATCGACCATCACCGATCCATGATGCATTGTGCGACCGTCGCCGGAGCCGCCCTCTGCGCCAGGCTCAGGATGCGATTGGGCAGGATGCCCAGCAAGAGTGTGGCTGCAGCCGTGGCGATCAACGCCAGGCCAGCCGGGACGGAGATACCACGTGGCATGGGCAAATCTCTGACGGTGTCGGCGGTGGGTCTGGCATAGAGGGCGGTCAGCAGACGCAGGTAGTAGAAGCAGGCCAGCCCGGAGTTGGCCAACCCGACAATGGCCAGCCATGTATAGCCGCTGTGCACGGCGGCGGAGAAGACGTAAAACTTGCCGAAGAAGCCGCCGGTGAAGGGGATCCCGATCAGGGAAAGCAAGAAGAAAGCCAGGAAAGCCGAAAGCGCCGGTCGCCGCAGAGCCAGGCCGGTCAGGTCGTCGATGGTGCGCAGCTGCTCGCTGAATCCAGAGAGTTGGGTGAGCACCACGAAGGCGCCTACGTTCATCGCCGCGTAGGCCGCTGTATAGAAGCATGCTGTGGAAACGGCCAGAGGCTCTGGAGCGGTGAACGCCACCAGCAGATAGCCGGCGTGGGCGATTGAGGAGTAGGCCAGCAGTCGCTTGGCGTCGGATTGCAATAGAGCGCCCAGGTTGCCGATGGTCATCGACGCTACGGCCATGATGGCGATCAATGGTGCCCAGTGATGGCGATCCGTGGGTGCTGCCTCAAACAGAAAGCGCAGAAGTACGGCAAAGGCCGCGGCCTTGGGGGCCGTTGACATCAGCCCAACCACCGGAGCCGGTGCTCCCTGGTATACGTCTGGCGTCCAGACGTGAAAGGGGGCAGCGGACACCTTGAAGCCCAGGCCGATCAGCACCATGCCGACCGCAAGCCAGCCGAAGAGCGGCGTCTTGGTGACGGCCATGCCGGCGCCGATCGCGGCGATGGCCGTCGATCCGGTAGCGCCGAAGCAGAGGGCGATGCCGTAGAGGAGGAAAGCTGTCGCGAAGCTGCCCAGCAGGAAGTACTTGATGGCCGACTCGGAGGCTGTGGCGCGGCCCTTGCGGAAGCCCGCCAGGATGTACGTGGAGATCGAGGAGATCTCCAGGCCGATGAATACCATCAGCAGTTCCACCGAGCTGGTCATGAACATCATGCCCGTGGCTCCGAACAGAACCAGGGCAAAGTACTCGCCGGCGTGGCTGACCTGATCGGGCGGGAAGTAGTCCAGCGAGGCCAGCAGCGTGGTTACAACAACGCTGGCGATGAGCAGGTGGAAGAAGATGGAGAATGCGTCGACCTGGATGGTTCCGTAGAAGCCGGTAAGGGTTCCCAGAGCATGGACGACTCGAAGCTGGTAGAGTGCGGCAACTCCGGAGCCAGACGATCCTAGAATGGCGAGCCAGCCAAGAGGCTTGCGCGAGGCTCCCGCAGCCAGCAAAGGCTCCAGCAGCATCACCAGGACGGCGGTGAGGGTGAGGATCAACTCGGGCAGAAGGGTAAGGAGGTTGGTGGACATTAGCGGACCTCCTGGCGGACATCGGTCAGTTGAGTGATGTTACTGTTCCTGGCCAAGCTGCTCTCCGCCACGGCTGGTGTGGAGAGGATCTTCGCTGTGGTTTGGGCGCTCGATGGTGCGCCGGATGGCGCGATCGCCGTAGCGGTGGGGGCGCCGTAGGTGTCAATCGCCCGCATCCACAGCGGTGAGGCGATGCCCATGATGAGAAACAAAACGGCGAAGGGCCAGAGCTCGAGATGCTCCCGACCGCAAAGATCCCATCCCTGAACCTCCTCAGTCCGAACCCCGGGCGAGCCATAGAAGACCCTTTGAATCATCCACAGCATATAACCAGCGCCGAAGATGACGCCCGTGGCGCCCAGGGTGGTCCAGAGTGCGTGGTGGATGATGACGGACTGCATGGCGCCGGAGAGGATGAGAAACTCGCCTACGAACCCATTGAGCATCGGCAGTCCCACGGCGGCCAGCGAGGTGACGACGAACATGGTCGCCATCCAGGGATGGCGCGCAGCCAGTCCGCCGTAGTCGCGCATCTCGTAGGTTCCGTAACGCTCGTAGAGCAGTCCCAGAAGAAGGAAGAAGGCGGCTCCGATCAGGCTCTCATTGAGGATCTGGAAGATTCCTCCGTCCATGCCCAGCACCGTGAAGGTGAAGATGCCCAGGACCACAAAGGAGACGTGCGCCAGCGTGGAGAATGCCGCCAGCTTCTTCAGGTCACTTCGGATCAGGGCGATAAGTGACCCGTAGACGATGCCTATGGCGCCCAGCGAGATCAGCAGAGGAGCCACATGACGGGATTGATCGGCAAAGATGCCGAAGCTGAAGCGCAGGATGGAGTACAGGCCCAGTTTGCCCGCCAGCACCATCACTGCGGCCGTGGGGGCCTCTGTGACAGCGTCCTGCAGCCATCCATGCAGCGGGAAGATGGGAACCTTGACCGCAAACGCGACCAGAAAGGCGAACGAGCAGAGCAGAAGGGCTGTGGGTGAGGCGGCGATCTGGTGCGCGCCGGCCAGCGCCTGCAAAGTCGTCAGGTCAAAGGAGCCGGTGAGGTTATACAGCCAGAGGATGGCCACCAGAAGAATCGCCGAGGGGATGAAGGCGTAGAGGAAGAACTTGATGGCAGCCCGACGGCGGTTTTCGGTGCGGCCGAAGGTGGCGATGAGCAGCGTCATCGGAACCAGCGACAGCTCCCAGAATCCGTAGTAGAGGAAGAGGTCCAGGGCCACGAAGATGCCCAGCATGGCCACCTGCTGCAGCAAAAAGAGGGTATAGAAGAGCCGGGTTCGTCTATGCACGGCGTTCCAGGAGGCGAGCACGCCCATCGGCGCCAGAAAGCCGGCCAGGACGATCAGCCACATGCTCAACCCGTCCACGCCCAGGTGGTAGCGGATGGCCGGACTGCTGATCCAGGGCAGGTTCTCCTCGAACTGGAAGGTGTGCGGGGCGGCGTGATAGTTGAAGTGCGCCGGCAGATGCAGCGTGAGCAGCAGCGTGAGCAGGGTAACCACGAGCGCTCCGATGGCGTGGCGTTTGCTGTCGGTATACTCTCCACCGTTGCTGGAGTCTTCCCGCTCAGGGATCAAGGCGAGCAGAATTGCGCCGGCCAGCGGGGTCACAAGGATGAGCGTCAGGATAATCGGGTCGAAGTTCATTGGATCCTGTGGTGTTTCTTGAAACAGCTTCTGCGCCGGAGCGCAGAAGGACGAGCGTTACCGGATAAACAGCGCAAGGACGATGACGACGGCGGCTCCGGCGGCGAGCCAACCCGCGTAGGAACGAATCTTTCCAGATTGCATGTGTCGAACCAGCCAACCGCTGCCGCGTGCGGATGCGGCCAGTCCGGCGCCCGTTCCCTGAACCAGGCCACCCTCCACCAGGCCGCCAACAATCAGCCGGGAGAAGGCCAGCAGTGGCGCCACCAGAAAGCTCCCATAGATCTCGTCGATCCAGTACTTGTGGTAGACGAGGGAGTAGATGGGCTGGAATGTGCGGGCCAACTCGGCCCCTGTTCCGGGCTTGCGGTAGTAAAAAAGCCAGGCGACGAAGATGCCCAGCGCGGCTGTAGCCAGCGAGATGGCGGCCAGAGAGAGCTCAAGGCCATGCGAGGCGGTCTCTACAGCCTGCGCGGCTGCCGGTGCGGCGGCGCTGCCAAAGACCGGGTCAAGGAAGTGACCGATCGCATCGTTGCCGCCCAGAGCCGCGGGAATCCCCACCCAGCCTCCGACGAGCGAGAGCACGCCCAGCAGCATCAGCGGCACGGTCATCACCAGCGGAGACTCATGAATGCCGTGGCCGTGGGCTGAAGCATGGTTGTCGCCGTGTGAGGCGTGGGCAAAGCTGGACTGCTCGAAGCGGGACTCACCGAAGAACGTCTTGAACCAGAGCCGGAACATATAGAACGAGGTCATGCCCGCGGTGACCAAGCCCACCAGCCAGAGGAGTTTGGCCAGCGGGTTGGGGGACTGGAAGGTTTGAAAGAGGATCTCATCCTTGGAAAAGAACCCTGCGAAAGGCCACACCCCGGAGATCGCAAACGTGGCCGCTGTCATGGTCCAGAACGTAATGGGGATCTTTTTCCAGAGGCCGCCCATGAAGCGCATATCCTGTTCGCCGGAGAGCGCATGAATCACGGAGCCGGCGGCCAGAAAGAGCAGGCCTTTGAAGAAGGCATGCGTCATCAGATGGAAGATGCCGGCCGAATAGGCTCCGACGCCGCAGGCCAGGAACATGTAGCCGAGCTGCGAGACCGTGGAATAGGCCAGTACGCGCTTGATGTCATGCTGCACGATGCCCATGGTGGCGGCAAACAGGGCGGTGAGCGCTCCCATTGCCGCGACCACCGTCATCGCCACGGGCGAGTGGTTGAAGAGTACGTGGCAGCGGGCGACCATATAAACGCCCGCCGTGACAATGGTCGCCGCGTGGATCAAGGCAGAGACCGGCGTGGGGCCTTCCATGGCGTCCGGCAGCCAGACGTAGAGAGGAATCTGCGCGGACTTGCCGGTGGCTCCTAGAACCAGCAGCAGAGCAACGACCGTGAAGAAGCCGCCGCTCAGCGGCGAGGCTGCGACCGCCGCAAAGATGGTGCTGAAGTTCAGGGTTCCGTAGTGGGCTACCAGAAGGAACATGGCTAGCAGGAAGCCGAAGTCGCCGATGCGGTTGACGATGAAGGCTTTCTTGCCGGCGTTGGCGGCTGAATCCTTCTTGAAGTAAAAGCCAATCAGCAGATAGCTGGCCAGGCCTACTCCTTCCCATCCGACAAAGAGCAGAAGAAAGCTCGAGGCCAGCACCAGCACCAGCATGAAGAACATGAAAAGGTTGAGATAGGCGAAGAATCGCCAGTATCCCTCTTCGTGCGCCATGTAGCCGACCGAGTAGATGTGGATCAGGAAGCCGACTCCGGTGACCACCCCGAGCATCACCAGGGTCAGGTGGTCCACCGTGAAGGCGAAGTTCACATGGAAGCCGGAGACGGCGATCCAGGGCACGCTGGAGATGGAGATCGACGGTGGACCGCCCGAAGCGGTCATCACCATCCATAGCTGGGTGACCAGCAGTGCGGGCATCAGCGTGGCTGTGAGCGCAATGGCGGAGACCATGGCGCGTGGAAACTTGCGGCCGGTGAGTCCGTTGATCAGGAAACCGGCAAAGGGAATAATCGGAATGAGCCAGAGCAGTTGAGAATTCATTGTTCGATTCGATGTTCTTCTGCGGCGTGAAACGTGGGACCGATGCGGCTATGGGAGAACGAAGGGCGTTAGTTCCGGAGCAGGTCGACCTCGTCGACGTTCAGAGTCTGGCGCGCTCGGAACAGAGCGATGATGATGGCCAGGCCGACGGCAGCCTCCGCAGCGGCCACAACCATGACAAAGAACACAAAGATCTGGCCCGAGATCTGGCGCCACAGGTGCGCAAAGGCGACGAAGGTGAGGTTCACCGCGTTGAGCATCAGCTCAATGGACATGAAGATGGTGATCACGTTGCGCTTGATGAGAAAGGCGGCGATGCCGATGCAGAAGAGGATAGCCGCCAGGACAAGGTAGTAGGCAATGGGTACAGTGGTCATGATTAATGTCTCCCCAACTTCTTGACAACCAGCACGCCGGCCGTGCTGCAGCCCACCAGAAGCATCCAGGCTGTGGTGAGAACCGCAAAGCCGCCACATGGAATGGTCATGGTTAGAGCTCCTTTCGCGCCAGCACCACTGCTCCCAGGATGGCGATCAGGATGAGAATGGAGGTGACTTCAAAGGGAAGCAGCAGCGTGGTGAAAAGGGTGTGGGATATCTCGGCGATATTGGAGACAGCTCCGGAGAGATATCCGCCTAGCCCTGTGGAGCCAAGCCGGCTGCGTTCAGAGAGAAACACGAAGCTGAGCAGGCAGAAGATAGCGGCCGCGCCGGGGATGCCGGCGATGTAGGCGATCTTTGAGCCATGGGTCTCTTCTTCCTCACCCGCGTTCAGCAGCATGACGACGAAGATGAACAGAACCATGATGGCGCCCGCATAGACAATCACCTGGGCGGCGGCGAGAAACTCCGCGCCCAGGGACCAGTAGAGGACCGCCAGCGACATCATGACGACCACCAGAGAGAGCGCGGAGTTGATGGGATGGCGCTGGAAGAGCAGATTCAGGGCTCCTGCTACCGCCAATAGACCGAAGAGGATGAAGAGTACGAGTTCCATCGGGGCTATCGATTCCAGAGAGTTCGTGTGCCGCGGGT
>DAHWOF010000032.1 GCA_027335345.1 Granulicella sp.
CGGTCCATCTTTGTGCAGAAGGCCAGCCGCACCCGAGGCCATGTCTTCTGCTGCATGCTGGCCCTGAAGCTGGTGCGGAAGATGGAACAACGGCTGCGCGCCGCCTTTGCAACCACCAGCCAGGATCCTCATGCCCTCACCTTGCCCGACGCTCTGGCTGCGCTCGGCCACCTGTGCCTGTTGCATTACCCGACCGAGAAGACCGGCCAGGTCGTCACCAAGCTGCCCCATCCCAATCCCACGCAAAGGAACATCCTGCAAGCACTCCAGGTCAGCCTACCCAGAATGTAGGCAGACAACCCCAAGACCGTTATTCGCTGTATCCAGCAGCAAAACAATGTCTTACACGCTGATCTCCGCTCTTTTCAATGAGGAACTTCCGCCTGACGTCCCGATGGCTGGCGCAGACCACGGTAAACGTCCCCACCTCGCGCTTATTGCACCGTCAGCGTCACCGTCTGGCTTTGCTGCAAAGATCCGCTGCTTGCCGTTACCGTCAGCGTGTACTTTTTTGCACTCTGGGACTGGGTATTGGCAAGCGCGCTGGACTGCGGCCCTCCGCAGCCGGAGAGCATGGTTCCCAACCCGGAGAGCAGCAGAAGAAGCAGAGTGCGGCTGAGCCTCGCCTGCATCGACTTCCGCAGCCGCTCACGTTTTCGTCTTCTGCCTGCTAGAGGAAAGAGCATCAGCGCCAGCAGAGTTTCGCCCGCCAGTGTCCCTCTCATCCCCAAGGGGATCCCGTTGCGCGCGCTGGTTGCGGCCGTCTGCACCATCAGCGCAACCGCAGTGGCCCCACCATCAGCGGCCACCGAGGCCGGCGCAAGGCTGGCCGTCGCTCCGGTTGGCAGACCCGTCACCGCGAAACTGACCGGCCCTGGATAGCTGCCGTAAAGAGGTGAAATACTGAAGCTATAGCTCACTGAGCCACCGGAAGCCGCTGTGGAGGTGCTTGGCCCGGTATTCGTGAAGGTAAAGCCGAGCGCCGCCACGGCGACGCTCACGCTGCTCGCCGAGGCGCTGCCCAGAAAGTTTCCATCGCCGGCGTACCGCGCTGTGATCTGGTTAGCGGAGCCTGCACTCAGTGACGCCACATACTGAGCCGCGCCGACGGTCACTGGCTCGCTGGCCAAGGCTGTCCCATTGTTGTAGAAGGTCACGGCGCCGGTTGGCGCCACTGGCGTGGCGGCAATCGTCGCCGCCACGGTGGCTGTGAGCGTGACCGTCTGTCCGGGCGTGACGGAAGCGGTGCCCACGCTGACTGTTGTCACCGATGGCTGCTGGGCCACAGCCAGGGTAAAGCCTGCAGTTGCTGTTGCTCCATTGGCATCGGTCACCGTCACCGTATAGCTCGCCGCCGCGCCAGTCTGGGCTGGCGTGCCGGTGACGGCTCCCGTAGTTGCGCTGAACGCCAGACCCGGCGGAAGCGCCGGCGAAACGCTGTAGGTCAGCGGCGCAACTCCGCCGTTGCCCGTTACCGGCTGAAAGCTGGTTGTGGCTTGGTAAAACGTCAGCGTCGTGGAGGCGACCGTGGCCGTCGCCGTCACCGCGCTGACCACCGTCAGGCTGAAGGCGGCCGTGGCCGTCGCACCATCGGCATCGGTCACCGTCACCGTGTACGTCGTCGCCGCGTTGGCCTGGCTTGGCGTGCCCGCGACGGCTCCCGTAGTGGCGCTGAATGTCAAACCCGCCGGCAGCGCCGGAGCTATGCTGTAGCTCAGCGGCGCAACTCCGCCGCTGCCCGTTACCGGTGTAAACGATGTGCTCGGACGATCTGCCGTCAACGTCGTCGAGGCAACCGCAGCCGTCGCCGTCACCGCACGAACCACCGTCAGGCTGAAGGTCGCCGTGGCCGTCGCTCCATCGGCGTCGGTCACCGTCACCGTATACGTCGCCGCTGCGCCGGCCTGAGTTGGCGTGCCTGTGACGGCTCCTGTGCTGGCGCTGAACGCCAGACCCGCAGGCAGGGTCGGCGCCACGCTGTAGGTCAGCGGCGCTGCTCCGCCGCTGCCCGTCACCGGCGTAAAGGGAGCAGCGGCTTCGTTCTGAGTCAACGTCGTCGAGGCAACTGCCTGGGCTGCAGCCAGATTCGAGATCAGCTCCGTCAAGCTGCCGGCACTGCCGGAGTGGCTGGCATCGCTGGAGTAGACCGCCGTAATCGGATGTTTCCCCAGCACCGTAAAGCTCGCCTGCATGGTCGCCGTCGAGCTGCTGCCGTTCGCCTCCAGATTCGCCTTGCCCAACAGCACGGCCGAACCTGAGATCGAGTCATAAAAGGAGACTTCACCCGTCGGCGTAGAACCTCCCTCGACGGCGCTTTGAACCGTCGCGGTGAACGTCACCTCCTGATTCGGCTGCTGGGGATTGGCCTCTGCTGTCAGCGTGGTGGTGGTCGGCGCAGGCGCCAGCGCATAGGTGAATCCGGCAAGATTGCCGGTCTCCGGGGAGTTACCGCTGCCACGCCCGGAGCTATCCACGACACCTTCATCCCCGTAGGCCGCGTAGAGATAAAGGGTATGCACGCCCACGCTCTGCCCTGTGAGGGGGATACTGAACTCCGCAGTGGCTCCGGAGGCGCTACTCCAGATCGCCTGGCTCCATCCTCCGCTAACTCCATCTACCTGGTAGTACAGCGCCGTAGGAACTGGATTTGCTGGGGAAGGAGACTGCGTATCGTTGGCATAGGGGCTCGATGCAACGTACTCGCTGCTCACCGTCGCGGTGAGCACGGGCGCGGTGTTCGCGGTAAGAAACGGCGTCCCGGAGCTGAGGCTCGGCAGTGCAACCGTGAGTGAATCCGCGGACGTTGATGGCGCGGTGACGCTGACCGCAATCGGCACGCTCTGCCCGGAGACTGCTCCATCGGCGTTGATCTCAGAGACGCTGCTGTCGCCGGAGTTGGCGACGTAGACCTCATGGGTCACCGGGTTGAGCACCAGCGCGGCAGGCTGATTGCCCACACTCACCGCGGTCACGCTATTCGAAGCTCCGTCGATCACCGAGACCGTGCCGCTATCGCTGTTGATCACGTCGATCTGGTTGGTGACCGGATCGACGGCCAGAGCAACGGGACCGCTGCCTACCTTCAGCGTAGCAACCAAGGTGTTTGTCGCCTCGGCTATCACGGAGACGGTGCCGTCGCCGGAGTTGGCGACATAGAGCTGTTCCGTCCTCGGGTCCACTACCAGCGCCACCGGGTTGTCGCCTACGCTCACCGTGGCGGTCACCGTGCCGGTCGCTCCGTCGATCACCGAGACCGTGCCGCCGGCCTTGTCGGCCACGTAGACATGGTTGGCCGCGACATCGACGCAGATAGCCGCCGGATTCCCTCCGACGCTCACCGTCGCGGTCACGGAGTTGGTGGCTCCGCTGACCACCGACACCGTGCCGCTGCCGGCATTGGCGACGTAGACCTGGTTCGTCACCGGATCAACGGCAACGGCGACCGGATCGGAGCCCACGCCTACCTGGGCCTCTGCGCCGCCGCCCCCGTCGATGATTGAGACTGTATTGCCGGCGCTGTTGACCACATAAACCTGATTGGTCACCGGATCCGCCGCAACCGCAGTCGGATCCTCACCGACACTCACCGTTTCGAGAACCTCGTTTGCCGCCCCGCCGATCACTGAGACGGTATTGCTCCCGCTGTTGGCTACGTAGATCTGGTTGGTTACCGGGTTCACCGCCAGCGCAGCGGGGCCACTCCCGACGCTGACCGTTGCGGCGACAGCGCCGCCGGCCCCGCCGATCACAGAGACCGTATCACTGGCGCCGTTGGCAACATAGATCTGGTTGGTCACTGGGTCCGCCGCAGCCGCAGCCGGACTGCTGCCTACTTCTACCGTGGTCGCCGTGTTGATCTCCCCGGCGATCACGGAGACCGTACCACTGGAGAGATTGGCGGCAAAGACCTGGTTGGTGACTGGATTGACGGCCAACGCGGAGGGCTCTACCCCCACCGTCAGGGAAGTGACGGCGTTGGTGACGCCATCGATCACCGCGACCGTATCTCCGTCCTGGTTGGCGACGTAGATTTGGTTGGTTACCGAGTTCAACGCCAGCGCCACGGGATAGCTCCCAACACTGCCCACGGTTACCTGCGTCACCGCGTTGTCGGCCCCATTGATCACTGCAACTGCGGCTGATCCCGCATCCGCAACGTAGATCTGGTTCGTCACCGGGTTCACCGCCAACGCATAGGGAGCGCTGCCCACAGTCACCTGCGTCACAGCATTGCTGGCTCCATCCATCACCGCGACCGTGGCGCCTCCTGCATCGGCGACGTAGATCTGGTTGGTCACCGGATTCACCACCAGCGCCACCGGGTCGCTTCCCACGGCAACCTGCGTCACGGCGTTGCTGCCCCCATCGATGACTGACACCGCGTTGTTTCCCGGGTCGGCCACGTAGATTCGGTCAGTCACTGGGTTCACCCCCAACGCATAGGGGTTGACCCCGACAGGCACTGAGGTAACCGCATCGGTGGCTCCGTCGATCACTGAAACCGTATTGCTGCTGTAGTTCGCAACGTAGATTCGGTTGGTGACAGGATTCACCACCAACGCGAAGGGCTCTGCTCCTACGCTCAACGAGGCGGTGACCGAGTTCGTAGCCCCGTCGATCACGGAGACCGTGCTGCCGGCGCTCCCGCTGCTGTTGTTGGCCACATAGATCTGATTGGTTACGGGGTTCACCGCCAACGCAACCGGCTGGCTGCCCACCGTAACCGTCGCCGTAACCATATCCCTGGAGCCATCGATCACCGATACCGTATTACTGCCCGTATTGGCGACGTAGATCCGGCCGGTGGCGGGGTTCACCGCCAGCGCGAAGGGCGAGGAGCCCACCGTCACAGTGGAGGCAACGGCTTGCGCAGCCAAAGGCCTGGCCAGAAACGTGACCAGAGATCCGGCCAGAGCGGCACACAAAAGAGTCGGCAGAAGCCTGAAAACCACAGCCATCTTGCCCGTCGACCTGGCGGCTCTTGCCGTGCAGGCAGAGGCTCGCGAAAGAGCTCTCACTGTATCTCGCCACTGCCGTCCACGGGAGAATTGCTCCGCCCCAACCGACGCCATTCCAGCTCACCCCTTTGGTTACAAGCTGCATATCGGCTTTGGTCGCTGCGATCATGAGAGAAATTTATGATGATTTGTAATTTATTTTGACCTTCGTAACATACCTGTCTTCGATGGGAACCGAGTTGGCCTCTAAACTTCCGTCAGAGCGCAGGGGAAAAGAGATGTGCGCGGGTCCGCCTGGGGGACAAAGCGCGACGCCCGGCTGGCAGCCGGGCGTCGTCCAGGTTGCACTTCCCATTCTGAAGTGAAGTTACGGTTGGGTCTCCTGGACGGCATGGGGGCCATTCGGCACGGCCGTCAGGCAGATAGGCTCCGTCTGCGAGGGGAAGAAAGAGGTGGGAACAGCCGAAAGCGCTCCAGTATCCGGATTGAGCTGGCCTCCCGAGATACTGGCATCCAGGTAGTTCGAGGTGTACATATAGAGGGCCACAGCAGGCTCCACGACCACGCAGGTTGGGCCAGTCTGGACGACAAAGTTGCTCCCGGCGGTAGCTCCCAGCGCCCCGGTGCCAAGGTTGAGACTGTAGGAACTCACCGTGTTGGAATCGTAGTTCGTTACGTACACATACTTGCCACGCGGATCGATGGTGATGCCGTCCGGATACTGCCCCGCCGGAAATGGGCTGGTGACCAGGCCGAGCAACTCGCCGCTGGTGGTGTTCTGGATTTGATAGCCGATGACCTCATTCTGCATCTCATCGGTGATATATACGTACTTGCCGGTGGGGTCGATGGCGATAGAGCTGGGCAGAACGCCGGCATTGTAGCCACCCAGAGAGTTCACATTCGCCTTGATCGGCACCAGGCCTCCGTTGGAGGGATTCTGCACGAAGCCCAGAATGGTGGGCTTCGCAGCCGCCTGCTCCTGGTCCACCACGTAGACGAAGACATTGGTGTAGCCGTTGTTCGCGGGGCTGTTGGAGCCCAGGATGATGCAGTTCGGGCTGGTGAGCCCACTCACGGAGCTTGGGATCGCCGGTGTGCTGGTGCAGGTGGGCACGGAGACCGCGATGGCGACCGGCTGGTTGCCTACATCCACCTGGGATGGAGTGCCCAGGGTGCCGTTGGAGTTGATGGGAAAGATGACCACGCCGCCGGGACCGGGTGAGGCTGACGAATAGCCGGGCTGATAAGTGAAGGTGACGTATAGATAGGTTCCGGTGCTGTCAACGGCAGCCGCCGTTGGGACGGTATCGTTGTTGGGCAAGTCCGGCGTAGCCTCTCCGTAGAGCTTGCCATCGGAGCCCACCGCCATCACCTCGAGGCTCGCATCCTGGCTGCCGCCGATTACATAGACGGTCTTGCCGTCAGGGGCAGCCACGATGGTGGAAGGATTGGTGAGGTTGGTGGCGAACGGAGAATCGCTGATCTGGGTGAGAACACCGGTCTGGTAGTCGACTCCGTAGGCGCTGATCTGACCGCTGCTGTTCGAGACGGCATAGACGTAGTCCGAGGTGTAGTCACGGATGCAAGCGGTGGTGCCAAACCCGATTGCCAAAGAGACGGTGACGACCTTGGCAGTACGGAGGATTGTCTTCAACTTCATGCGTTTCCCTTATACCGGGTATCGATCGGGGGCATCGATCAGCCCGTTTTGAATGCCGGCCCGGGGGCCGGAGAATAAACTCGTCCGGGAGGCCCGTGAAAGGCCCTCCCGGTAAGGTCGCAGTCCGCAACTAAGCGATCGCGCCGCTGACGACCAAGCAACTCGCCTTGCCAACTGTGGGAAACGTTGATCCCTTGGTGAGATCCGAGAGCTCGCCGGTAGCGGGGTTGAGCTGGAAGCCGGTCACCGTCCCAGCCGTGTAGTTGGACGTGTAGATGTACTGATTGCTCGGATCCTCGACGATACAAGTTGGACCGGAGCCGACCGGATAGGGCGATCCGACGATGGGCTCCAGCTCCTGGTTGGTCTTGTTGATGGTCATGGCGGACAAATTGCTGTAAGCACTCTGTGGCAGCGTGCTCGAGTTCGAGTAGTTCGAGACATAGAGATAGGCTCCTGTACTTTCCACCAGCGAGTAGTCCGGATCCTGGGTGCCGGGGAAGAAGTTGGAGAGGTCGGTAAAGCCGCCGTTGAGCGCGGTCAAATCGCAGGCGCTGGTCGAGTTATATCCATAAAGCACGTTGCTGGCCGCATCGGTGAGGAAGATAAAGCTTCCTGCGCCGTTGATAGACGTGATGTTGGTGGCTACTCCGGGCGACGACTGGTTGATGGCGATGTTCCCGGTGACGGTGTAAAGCAACTGGCCGGTGCTGGACTGAATCTGGAAAGGTGTGATCGTCTGCTGACCGCTGGCGTTGGTTCCCGCATTGACGGTATAGAGGCAGCTCCCCAGCGTCTTGGACATGACCGGAGAGGCTCCGACCTCCCAGAAGGGGAGGTTGACGGCGTTGACCTGCGTCTGCTCATTGGTCACCAAGGTCAAGCGACCGGTGTTGGGGTCGGACTGAAAGACGGTGATGGAGCCGTTGCCGTCCTTGTTCGGTCCGTCATAGAGTCCGTTCGACCCCAAGCCGGGGGAGTACTCGTCGAGCACCATAAGATAGTTTCCGCTGGAGTCCATCTGCGCCCACTTGGATACGTACCCTTCGCTCTGATACGACTGCTGGAACGTCAGGATACCGTCGCCGCCCACGCTGTACTCCGAAATCGTCTGGCCCGCGCCGCGTCCCTGGGAACTACCACCCTCGCCCTGGTTGATGATATATACGTACCGCCCGCCTGATCGGACCAGGATCGCAACCGGCACGGAACCCTCGGTGGCCCAAGGCGAGCCAACAACCGAAGTGAGGTTGCCTGAGTATTGATCTATCTTGAACCCGGCGACCTGGTTATACTCCTGCCCGATTACCCACATGTAACCGATGGTGCCGACGGAGCAGGATGTTGTTCCCAGACCCAAAGCCAACGATGCGAACAAGGCCAACGACCAACGGCCAATGAAACTCAACTTCATGCGCTTCCTTTTTCACCCGTCTGGGATTTGCCGACATGGCTTGGCCAGCGGGGAGAACTGCCTGTCAGAGGGTGTACAAACCTTGACCTGATTGTAGAGGGTAGCGCAGTTTTACGCCAATCTTCAGCGCAGGTATTTCGCCCTCGCATGAGCTTTTCGTCGATCCGCGCCCAGCCCGCGGGCGGAGGTTGCCGGTCGCCCGCCGGGGGGACATGGGCTGGAGGGAGGCAAAAGCCTGGATCGAGGGATGGGAAAGAGTCTATCCGCGCCAACGGAAGGGGATCGAGGACGCGGCGGGATCAGGCTGCCGAAGCCCCCTGCGGCGAGTCTCCCCCGGCTCGCCAGGGGACGCGTTCGCAGCCGATTGACCATCCTGCGCCGATGGGAGTCAGGTGAAGACGCGCCGATGGAACCAACCAGGCTCGCTGCCGCTTGGAACGGCCAACAAGCGGAACGCCCGGGAGGGGGTGACCGGTGGACCAAAACTCTTTCCGCCCATGAACTTCTAGAAGATCTTCAGACGGATGACCAGATACTTCTTGGGATTTTTGCGTATGGCGGCGACCAGGTCCGAGCTGGAGGTGAGCAGGGTATTCAAGTTCTGGTAGGCCATATCGTTGGTGGCTAGCTTCCCCAGCGTCCCTTTGCCCGAATTCACGTCGCTCAGCAGAAGGTCGAGTTGTGAGACCGCGTGATCGAGCCGGTGCGCGAAGGCCGGATCTTTCATCATCAGACCGAGGGCTCCCTTGCCTGCGTCGGTCTGGGCCAGCAGAGCGTTGGCGTGCGCCAGCGTCGAGTTCAGGTTGTTGTAGAGGGCATCGTTCTGGAGCAGCTTGCCTGCTGTGCCTTTGCCTTCATCGAGTCTGCCCGTGAGGTCATCCAGTCTGCCTACGGTTTCGTTCAGCCGGTCGTAAAGCTGATCGTCGTGCAGCAGCTTGCCCATGGATCCCTGACCTCGGTTCAGGTGCAGGAGCAGGATCTGGAGCTGGGTCAAGGTGGCAGTCAACTGGTTATACAGCTGTGGATCGTTGAACAGCTTGCCTGCGGTTCCAACGCCATTCTGCATTCGGGTGGCGATCAGGTTCAGCCGGGCCATCACCAGGTCAAAGCTCTCGATGGTATTTTGGCTGGACCGCACCACATCGTTCATGCTGGGAGTCTCCACAGACAGGAGCGTGTCTCCGTTGCGCAACTCTGGCCCCACGGCACTCCTGCTATTGATGTCCACGACCGTATCGCCAAGTACTCCTACCGTCGAGAGCGAGACCTTGGAGTCGGTATGGATACTGTTGCGGAAGCGGGGGTCGAGCTTCATGATGACCTCCACTGGCGTCGCCCGGTGAGCGGGATCGGAGGTCAGGTTCACCGACTTCACCTCGCCGATGGTGACTCCCTCCAGCCCCACGGGAGCTCCCGACTTAAGCCCCTTCGCGTTGGCGAAGTAAGCTCGGGCAAGGATCTTGTGGCTGAACAGGCTCAGACCGGAGGAGTTGGTCATCAGGATCAGCAGGGCGCACAGCAAGGTCACCGACACCAGGACGATCAGCCCAACCTTTAGCTGTGACCACTTCACTTCCTGCTGGCTGGGCATCGAACTCCTCGAAGATCTCTGATGAATGGCGCCAAGAGGCACGTCCCGCGGACGGAAACAACGAAGCGGATGGTTTCATCCTAACAGCGCCTTGGGGGTTGGCTCCATCGCCCGGCGTCCGCTTTTTGCAGGGCAACCGCCGTTTTGCCCGATCTTTGGATGCAGTCATGGCGTAGTCCGACTGCCGCCGGCTGGGGAATCAGGGTCCAGGGGCCGTATTCGCTCCATGCAGTCTGTCTCCGCTGAATCTCCTAGTCT
Source organism: Granulicella sp. (assembly GCA_027335345.1). Taxonomy (GTDB): domain Bacteria; phylum Acidobacteriota; class Terriglobia; order Terriglobales; family Acidobacteriaceae; genus Granulicella. The sequence continues at coordinate 9,885 of DAHWOF010000032.1, forward strand.
TCGGCAACCACCATGGCGATGGCCATGCCTCGGGAGTGCGCCAGGGTGAGGGAGATGCGGCGAACTCCCAGTTGAGCGGCTATCTCAGCGGCCCGGCCGCCCAGATGCAACTCTGGCCGCTGCCCGGGCGGACGGCGCACCTCCAACTCCCGCCAGCTCACTCCGCGGCTGATGCCGGTGCCCAATGCCTTGGCCCCGGCCTCCTTGGCCGCAAACCGAGCTGCCAGGCTTTCGGCGGCATTTTTCTTCTTGCGCCGGCAATAGGCAATCTCCGTGGGGGTAAATACGCGTTCCAAAAAGGCATCGCCGAACCTCGCCACGGCTTGAGCGATCCGCTCGATCTCCACCAGATCGGATCCAAGTCCGATGACCACGTCTTCCTCCTAGTTCCCTTTTGAGTGTAGCGGCCCGGCCCGACGTTACAGAGCGCCGGGCCGGTCTTCCGGGAGGGCGGTATCCGGGGAGGATCCTCTTCGGCTTGCGTCCTCTCGTAGCAGCTTGCGACACTTCTCACGTGCGGTTGCTGTTGTCCGATAATCCATTCAAGACAGTCGAAGTGCCATGATGCCTTCCGAATTCAGCGACAAACCGGATCCGCTTCTCTCCGCAGTCACAATTCCCGCGATTGAACTGCGTGGACACACCTACGAGAACCACCGCGAGTTCCTTCCGGTTCTGCTGGACACGATGTCAGGCTGTGGTTGCTGGCTTCTGGACCAGCGCACCCTTTCGCCCACCACCACGATACTGACCTTCGAACTTCCGCTGCGTTCCATCTTCGAGATGTACGGCGGACTGCTCAGTTCCGGCGTCAATCTTTCCCGAGACAGTCACGTCTGCATGAAGAGTCTCTGTACGGTGCGTGACCACAATCCTCACAAGGCCATGCGCCGCCGCATCCTCACGGTGCGGCTTGATCTCATCTTTCTAAGAGAGTCAAGCTCTGCGCATGCGGCCAGAGTCGCCATGGGCCATGCTTGAGAGCGGAGCAGATGGGCAGCACCCAACCGACCCGAAGAAGGGGTGAGGGAGGCGGGAAGCGGCAGATCCGAGGTCCGAGCGAGGCGGAAGAGCTGCCCTAAGAGCCGGTGATCTCCGCCGCCCGGGCGGGCCCAACGGGACCCGGTACCGCGTGTGCTGAGATAGACTTGAACGGTGTCCACCGAATTCAGCAGGGAATCCAGCATGAGCGCAGCAGCGCCAAAGCCACTTGTGTCGAGCGCCGCTCCCGGTCCGATCATCTCCACGCGGCGCCTGAGCAAGGTCTATGGCTCCGGAAAGCTTCGGGTGGAAGCCCTGCGCGAGGTCAGCTTCGACGTCAATCCAGGGGAGTTTATCGCGATTGTGGGCCCCTCCGGCTCCGGCAAGTCGACGCTTTTCTATATTTTAGGAGGCTTGACCTCAGCGACCTCCGGGTCGCTAATCATCGAGGGCCAGGACTTCTCCAAGCTCAACGATGCGGAGCGAACCCGCCTGCGCCGCTCCCACATTGGCTTTGTGTTTCAGCGCTTCAATCTTCTGCCTACCATCTCGGCTCGGGACAACATCGAGCTGGCGCACGAGATTGCCGCCACGGGCAAGCCCTTCGACGCAGAGATGTTCAACCATCTCTGCGACCTGCTCAAGATCCAGGGGCGAGTGGAGCATCGGCCCAGCGAGCTCTCCGGAGGCGAGCAACAGCGCGTCGCCATCGCGCGAGCGCTGATCACCCGACCCGCCATCCTGCTGGCGGATGAACCCACGGGCAACCTGGATTCGCAGAACTCCGAGGCTGTGCTTTCCATGCTCCATGCGTCCAGCCGGGAGATGAGGCAGACGGTGCTGATGATCACCCACAACCCGGAGGCGGCCCAGATCGCCGACCGGATCCTGCATATGCGCGACGGACAGATTCTGAAGATTGAGCCGGGCAGCGGCCGCAAGGGCTAAGCGCGATGGGTGCGGCTCGCTCGCAGGTGTTTCGCCAGAAGATCCTGGGCGGCGTTCTGGTGGCGCTGGTCTGGACGCCGGCCGGTGCTGAACCAGCCGTCCCCCAAACTCGGCAGGTAGCCTCTTCCGCCCAGCCGGAGGGCGCCCGGCGCACGGTCGCCGAGGTGGACATCAACAGCGCAACTCCGCAACAACTGAACGCCCTTCCCGGGTTTGGTCCCGCTTACACCCGAAGGGTGATCGCGGGACGCCCCTACCGCTCAAAGAATCAACTGGTGACGCGGGGCGTGATTCCCCAGGCAGAGTATGAACGGATCCGTGACAGGATTGCCGCTCACCGGCCTGCAAAGTAGAAGCTCCCACCCGTCGGGCGCCGTCGGTGAGATGTTGGAGGTTGGTACCCTTGGAACAGGGCCGTTTTCCAAGTTCCCTTTCCGGCCGAATACGCCCATAATCCAAGAGAGAGCAGCACTCAGGACCCGGGTTGGCCGGCGACCCGGCCGCCCAGGGCGGCGAATCATCGGCCGGGTTGCTGCACCCAAAAGTACAGAACCTATGGCATGGAACCCTCTCCATTCCGGCAAACGATACGCGCCTCTCTGGGGCGAGCTGGAAGAGCTGCGAAGCGCATGGAGGCGCGCTGGGTGGTGCGCGGTGCTGGGGCTGGTGGCTTCCGCCCTCAGCGGCTGCCAGGGAATGGCGATGTACTCCAGTCTGGACTCGGCGCAGCTACGCGTGATCGACGCCTCTCCGGACGCCGGGGTGATGGATTCTTATGGGAACGACGCAGCCCTGGCCTATAACCTGACCTTCGGTACAATGACCAGCTACATCGCGATGACTCCCGGCGTCTACCAATTGACCGCAGCCCGGGCCGGCACTCACCAGATGCTGGTGGCCAGCAGCGAGAGTCTGGCAGCCGGCAAACAGTATACGGAGATCATCGGCGCCGGCCTGGCGGACCTTCGGCAGGCAATCTTTGTAGATCGCTCGACGCCGGCGCCGGAGGGCGAGATCGCCGTGCGGGTGATCAATGAGACGACTCGGCCCGGCGCACTGCGTGTGTCGATGGTCCCGATGGCCTTCACAGACTCCAAAGCAGAGAGTTCCTTCTCGCTCGCGCCGCATCTTGGTCCTGGCGTCAGCTCAGGTTACGTCACTCTGCCGATGGGAACTTACGCTGTCGATGTGGCGCCCGCCAACAGGTCACGGTCTTCCTCCACAGCAATGCTGCTGAGCGGCGTTCAGATCCCCTACCCCTCCGGAGCGGTCCGCACGGTGGTGCTGATCGATCAGCCGAGTACCGGAGATCAGTCAGGCTCTTCGCAACCTGGGGTGCAAGCCATCGTCGCCGACGATGCCGACGCTCCGTAAGGCGTCGTCACTGCGGGGATGGTTCTGACACTTGGGATTCGCTGGGAGTCTTCCGCATGGGCCGGGGCTCTGCGAGCCTGCCTGCTGGGACGAAAGAAAAACGCCACAGCAGGCAGGCTTTCTAGCACTTTCAGTGTAAGTGTAAACAGATGCCCCGACATCGATGGGCGCTTTCCCAAATGAAAACACCACTGCAAGCCATCTTCGGGGAACCCATCAACGCTGAAAATGCTATAGCAGACCCCTCCAAGCCGAAGAAGTTATAGCAGCCGCTGGGAGCGCGGCCGGAAGAAGCAGTACTTCACTGGCACTGCATAAACGCCAGAACGGGTAGTGAGACGGCTGTTTGTCCCGTGACGGATAGAGTGGTTGCGGTGGTCTTCAGCTCTGACGGGCTGCAGTCGCTTGTTCCGCCCGAGCCCGGAATCGTAGCGATGCCATCGATGACGTAGCTGGCCGAAGGTCCAACCACAGTAAGCGTAGCTCCCGCAGCCGCCCAAGTGCCCAAGTAGGGAGCGCCTGTGGGGACTTCCAGGCTGTAGTTGAAGCAGTCGGTACCGGTGGGGCAGGTCGAGCCGGCAGCCGTCACCACAGGCAGGGTGGCCGCGCTCTGCGTGGAAGTGGGCGGCAGCGGAATGGTGTACACGGAGGACTGGACTGTCTCCAGCACACTCAGGTCAACGTTGGCAGCCGTAGCGGCGTTACTGCTGTTCTGCGATGTCACCATTCCATTGAGTTGCGCGAACGTGGTGGCGGATGATCCAGAGGTAGCAGTCGGCATGAAGAGTTTGACGTTGCCGACAGTGCTGCCCACGGAGACCCCAGTCACGATGGATGGTTCATACAGCGAGCCGTCGGAGCGGGTTCCAACGACGACAATGTCGTAGGTTCCGCTCGGCAATGGGCAAAAGACGAATGAGCCGTTGGAGGTGGCAAGCGTCGCGCGCTGCACCCGGTCCACTCCGGTTGAGTCCTTCTGCTCTGCCGCTACAAGAACAGTCCCGTTGACGGGGTTGCCGGTGGCGCTGTCCAGAATCGTGCCATTGATGGAGGTTGAAGTCGTGCTGACCTCGCCCGCATGTAGAACCGGCTTCAGGCGGTATTGACCGCCCGCATCGACGATGGATTCGCAGACGCTGAAGTCAATATCCAAGTCTTCGGTTTGGCCTGCCGCTATGTTGAAGGCTCCTCCTGCAATCTGGCCGGAGGGAATCTTGATTCCCGTCTGGGCTTCACTGGAGAGCAGCAAGGTTTGAACGCTTCCATCCGAAGTGAGAACCACACAGTTGGCTGCGCCATTGGAGCAGGCGTTCTTGGAGAGGCTTGAGCCGGTGCTGTTGGCCGCCAGGATGATCCTTATCTGCTGATAGCTTCCGGCTTGCAGCTCCTGAGAGTCACCCAGGGTGGCGAGGAAACACTGGTTGTTCGCCTGTCCCAGCAGGTCAATCTGTTGGGGAGAGCTGGAAAGGCCGGGCGTCAGGTCGACCCATCCAGAGTCCGTCGAGCTGGCGGTTGCACTGGTGCTGGCCCGTACGTCCGTGATGGTCACGTACACATGCTCGAACGGCCCCGACGGGGCCTGACAGGTTGCCGGATCGCTCAGTTGCGTGTTGACTGTCCCCATTCCCGATGATGTTCCCGTACTCATCGAGTTGCTGCTGCAAGCCACCACCGCTATCGAGATGCCGGACACAAGCATGGCGGCCAAGCTTACCGTCCAGAAGTTTACCCACCGCGCCACACTGTCCTTAAATTTCATCTTTTCCTCCTCCTCAACGAATCCAACGAGTTCTCGACATCAAGATGAATAACCTGAAATGTTTTTCTCAGCCGTGATTCTTGTTGTAGGTCAACATGACAGCTTTGTAATTGACTGCCGGCTCTCTCTCGATGTCCTGGAGAGATCTTGCTTCTTTAGCGCCATTTCTCCGCCGGAATCCGTCTTGATCTGATTCAGCCTCAGCTTTCGGATAAGGAGATGGGCAGAGATCTGTGCGGCTAGCGATTACTAGGATTGAGTTAGACGATCCTTTGGTTGCCAATGGCGCGGTTGAATTCTTTTTGCATCATTATATTCTCTTCGCGCCAAGATTCTTTATGCATCATTATCAGACAAGAACTCTCCGATAAGCGCAGGCAGTCTGCTCAATCATCACCTCCGAAGTAAACTTCTTGACGACCAGAGATCTTCCAGCCATGCCCATCGCCCGGGCTTCCGCCGGATTGGAGAGCAGCCGCGCGATCGCCTCGGCCAGGGCCACGGGATCTTCGGGTGGCACGAGCAGGCCGTTGACGCCATCTTTTACTGCCTCGCTGTTTCCTCCGACATCGGTTGCGACCACCGGGAGAGATGCGGCCATAGCCTCCAGAATGGCGTTCGAGAAGCCTTCGCTGCGAGAGGGAAGGACGAAGAGGTCCGATGAGGCAAGATGCTCCCTGAGTTGCTTGACGTCGCCAACGAAGCGGAGACGTTCTCCGAGGTTCAACTCATGGACGAGCCTTTGCAACTCCAGGAAGGTATCCGGCTCGAGTACTTGCCCGGCGATGGTGAACCGAGCCCGGGGAAAGCGCGAGGCGAGAGCCGCCGCCGCGCGCACAAACACGTCGTGCCCTTTGACGCGGCGAATGTTCCCGACGGTGGTGACCACCACGTCGCCGGAGGTCTTTCCCGGCCGGTCGATCGGCTCCCAGGCAGAGAGGTTGAGACCGTTGTAGATGGTCTGAACGCGCTCCGGATCGACTCCGTCCACCTCGATGCAGTGCCGCCGCACCTGTTCGGAGACGGTGAAGACGGCGTCCGGAATGCCGGCCATCAGCCGATAGGCGATGCTGTGTTTGGGGGTCCGCAAGATGCCCATATCGCGACGGTTCCATATGAGCCTGGCCTGCGATGCCGCCTTGGTGACGCCTCCGGCCCAGAGATCGGAGCTCTCAAAGAACGTCTGCACGATCTGAACCTGGTGCTGCTTGAGAAATGCTTGCAGTTCGAAGGCGCCTCGAAGCGCCGCGAGATCGTAGGTGCGCTGCAACGGCAGAAGGTAGATGGGGCAAGGCGGGGATTGCAAGGCGGAGCTCTCAGGATGAATGGAGAAGCTCAGGATGGACACCCGAAATCCGTGGCCAGGCAGGAGCGCGGCGAGGTTCAGGGCTACGCGCTCTCCTCCGCCCAGGGCCTTGGGAAGCTGATCAATCACCAACAACACATGGGGAAGCGCCTGCATCGCTGGATCGTTTTGGGGCGCGGGCTCGGGTTGGGCGGCGAGTTTGATCATGGTCTGCTGGAATTGGCCGGATGTGAAGTGTACGAATCCGAGGGTCTATGGGCTCGCAAAGTGGATAAAGTTTTCAGGCTGTGGGCGCGGAGCTGAACATCGCCACGCAACGATTTTCGGCGGCTGGATCCAGACGCTGTTTTCCAGCCATCTCTCATGCATAGTACGGAGCCGGAGCGCTAAGCGAGGGATCGTCTTCGGAGGCGGAGGTCGATTCTGCCAGGGTAAAGTTCCAAGCTCGAATCGCGGCGCTCACCAGGATCCAGATGGGTGCGGTGATCTCGATATAAGTCCAGCGGTCCCCGAAGAAGTTGGTGACGATCAGGCAACAGATAGCGAGAAAGAGTCCAAGGCCGAGGCCCTTGTACAGAGGATCGGATGCTCGCTTGAACAGACGATAGGAGATCGCCAGCATCTGTTGCAGCAGCAAGAGCGCGAAGATGAAGCCGGCTATACCAGTCTCCACCAGCACCTTGACGTACCAGTTATGGGTATCTTTCAAATTATCGACGTGTTCGCTCATCTGGAAGGTGGCAAAGCCGGTTCCCAGCAGCGGGCTGTGATAGAAAGATCGTTTGGCGTTCTCCCAAAGATCCACTCGTTCCTGGGCGGAGGCCTCCAGTTGTCCGTTTGAGGTTTCGGTCATCGTCACTCGTTCGCGGACGGCGGTGGGAACCACACTCTGCCAGACCATAAGGAAGCCGACAAGGATGAGGAGCAGTTTGCGATCCTTCAGCAGCCCCAGCACAAGGACGCCAAACAGGATGGCCAGGTAACCCGCCCGGGAGAAGGTGTACATGGCGGTGAAGATGGTGACGCCGGCAAGCGCATAGCCGGCCAGCTTGATCTTGTATCGTTTCGAGTACTGCACGAATCCCCAAAAGAACATGGCGAATTGGGTAAGGTACGCCGAAGTCTGGTTGGCTCCGAAGCCCAGCGGTCCGCCGGAACGTTTACTTTCATCGAAGTTGGCCCAGGAGCGGGTCATGCTATCCAGCAAGCTGGACCGGTCGATGAAGGCTACCGAGAAGGCTGTTAGTAGCACGACGGTTCTTATCGCCTTCCGATCTTCAATCACCATGCCTGCCGCCGCGAAGATCAACGGAATCAGCATGTAGTCCTTCCAGTTGGCAAAGTTGAAATCCGAGAGCCACAGAGGAGCGGGGGCATCGGAGAGCACGGTGCCGAGCCACATCGAGAAGTAAAGATAGACGCCGAAGAAGAGCCAGATGAGGTAGAGCCGGGAAGCAGGCAGACGTTTACCGTGAAGGATGGCGCCCGTGATGATACACAGGACCAGAATGGTAAGTATCTGCGCTCCCAGCGGGTAAGGCAGGAAGTGATCGCGCATGGTCCGGTAGGGGATGAAAGGGATCAGATAGTAAAACCCATAGAGCGGTTTCGAAAACGAAACAATGCACATGACCCAGAACCCGAGGTAAGCGACCACCGGAATGTAGACTCCAATACCTGTTCCTAACATGCAAACTCCAAAGACAGTGAAGGGATACTCGTGCAGGATCGAATGAGGACGGAACTAAGTCCAGAGTCCTTTGCGTCCTGCGACGAAGCTGTAAAACGCAAGCAGGGCGGCTGCATTGAGCAGAACAAAGGTGTGAGCGATGGCAATGGGTTTGAACGCCTTGGACGAAGGGCGGACAGCTCCGAGCACAGCCGCCAGATAGAAAACGATCTGGGCCAGGAATGCAGCGTGATAAAAGGGGCCTTTCGCGACTGCGGACGCAACGAGCATCAGGGTGAGAAATAACGGCACGGCCAGCCGTAGCAGCTTGTGGCAGATAAAGCGAAACAGCAGGGGATTCTGCGCCGAGAGGAGCCATGGTTCCAGGCGCAGCAACTGGTAGTTTCCCGTCAAGGTTCTCACCTTGCGGCTGAACTCCCGTCCTTTCTGGCTGAACAGACGGTCGCGCGCCACTGCGGTGGATTGAAAGACGACCCGGCTTCCCGCCTTGATCACCCGCATAGGCACAAAGACATCGTCCAATATGGTCCCGGCGGGGATCTCCGCGAACAGTTCGCGCCGTACCGCATAGATGGCTCCGGTGACTCCGACGACGGAGCCGGTGGCAGACTCCAGCTTGCGCACGGTCTTTTCGATCTTCCAGTAGATGCCCAATCCCTCTGGAGCCTCCTCCGCGTTTGCTGACTCCAGCAGCAGCTCTCCGCTGACGGCTCCCACCTCCGGGTCGGCCAGGCGGGAGACCAGCTCGGCGACGGCGTTGCTGTCCACTATCTGCCGGGCATCCTGAAAGACCAGCACCTCTCCGGTCGCGTGTCGCACCGCCTCATTCAAGGCGACAGCCTTTCCGCCCGAGGACTCAAGGATCACAGGAACCAGTATGGATGCGTGCTCACGGAGAATCTCCGCCGTGCGATCCGAGGAGCCGTCGGAGACGATCACGATCTGGAGCAGCTCTCTGGGGTACCTGGTAGCCTGCAGGTTCTCAATCTTGCCCGGCAGGTTGGCCTCTTCATTGCGTGCGGCAAGGATGATCGAGACACTGGGCAGGATGGGGCTGGGACCACCCGGTGCTTGCGGATCGAGGTTTTGACGCGGAGGCTGGGGTGAGGGCGTGACTCGTAGCCAGAGAGCCTGAATCCAGAGCAGCAGCGGATAGCCGAAGTACGCGTATCCCGCCAGCGCCAGGCACAGCCAGAAGACGGCCCTCATGATCCACTCCTGCAAGGGAATATCCGACTATCCCGATGGGCTGTTTTGCCTGGCGGAGTTCTCCATGGCGCTGAGGTCATGCGGCAAGCGTCCATGGCGCGTTCGATCGCTGAGCCCACCACGAGCCGGCAGATCCCATTCAGGCGACATCGATAACAATATCCCTATAGTATCTTGGAACCTGCGAACGGAATAATCAATGGCTGGATCGAGACGCTTTGCTCTAAACGTAACGATGAACTGGCTCGCCATGGCTGCGGGCATGGCGGTGCCGTTCTTCCTGACTCCGATTGTCATTCGGAGCCTGGGATCGGTGGCCTACGGCGTTTGGATCCTCGCTGTCTCCACGGTGGCGTATCTGGGCCTGCTGGACATGGGGATGCGAAGCGCGGTGATCCGCTTTGTCTCCAAGGCTGATGCGCAAGGAGACATGACGGAGGCGAAGAAGGCGATCGGCGCCGCGCTCTGGTTCCGCATTCTCATCGCCTCCGGCGCGGGTCTCCTGAGCCTGATTCTGGCTCTTGAGTTCCCGCGTTTCTTCAAGGTGCCCGGCGGGCTGGAGCACGCGGCACAGGTCACGGTGCTGATGTGCGCTCTGGCGGTGGCCGTCACCCTGGCCTCGGGAGTCTTCGGCGCGGTGCTCAGCGCGGTGCATCGTTTTGACATCCTTAGTGGGGTGGGCATCGCACAGACCACCATGAAGGCCGCTGGTGTGCTTCTCATCCTGCATCGTGGTGGCGGCCTGATCCCACTCGCCTACTGGGAGTTCACGATGACGTTACTGGCCGGGCTGGCGACGTGGGGAGCAGCGGCTAAGATCTTTCCCGCAGCCCGGGTCAGGCTGGGACGTCCTGATATCCAGACGCTGAAAAAGATCTGGTCCTATAGTCTGACTACCTTCCTGATCGTGATCGCGGTGCAGGTGGTCTTTAACACGGACAACATTGTGGTGGGAGCCTTTGTCTCTGTAGGAGCGGTTGCCTTCTACTCCATCGGCGGCAGCCTGGTGGCGTACTCGCGGCAGTTCGTCACCTCGATGGCCACTACCTTCATCCCCATGGCGAGCAATCTGGAGGCCGAGGGCAGAACCGAGGCGCTGCAGAAGTTGCTCCTCAAGGGAACCCAGGCGACGTTGGGCCTGGCGCTGCCGGTAAGCCTGGCGCTGCTCTTCCGCGGCAAGACATTCGTTGGCCTTTGGATGGGGCACAAGTACAGCCAAACCTCAGGAACGGTGCTGCAGATCCTGATGATCAGCCAGTACTTTGGCGTGGCCAATACCACCGGAGGGCAAATTGCGTTTGGAATCGAGAGGCACAAAGCCATGGCCTACTGGGCGGTGGTGGAGGCGGCGCTCAACCTCAGTTTGAGCATCATTCTGGCGCGAAAGATTGGGATCTATGGCGTTGCCTGGGGTACGTCCATTGCAACCACGATCATCCATCTCATCTTCTGGCCGCGATATCTCAGACGAGAGCTGAAGGTGCCGGTAAGAATCTACCTGTGGGAGGGATGGGGAAAGATTACGCTCTGTTCGATCCCGTTTGCCGCGGCGTGCTACGCTGCGGACCGATACTGGCATCCCGCTTCCATGGTGGTCTTCTTCGGGCAGATTTTGATCACCTTGCCGGTATACGCAGTCTGCTCGGTCTGGATCTTCAAGGACGAACTGCAGCAGATGTGGAAGGGCTGGCGGAGAGCGGAGACCGTCGCGGTGCAGGAGGTTTCCCTGGAATCGACGGGTGAATGAGAGCCTGGAAATGAGAGCCTGCAGACGGCGTCAGCCGTAGCCTGAACGCTACGGCAGAGACCGTGGGATGAGCATCGCGGTTCTCGCACTCGTATGCCTCCTTGTCACTGGGAGAGCCCCGGCTTTACCTGTCCAGGCGAGATGGCGATTTGACCTGACGCACGACACGTGCGTAAACGCCACGAGTCTGGAGAGCGATTGACTGCCAGGTGCGGTCTCCGTACTGCATCTCCCGGACGCGCTCGGAGAGAGCTTCACGCAGGTCCGGCCGGTTGGCCAGAAGCAGGAGAGCCGCGGCAAGCTGCTCTGGATCTTCAGGGTTCACCAGCAGGGCGGACTCCTGGTCCGTGAGCAACTCCCGGAAGACCTTCAGGTCGCTGGCGACGATCGCCTTGCCCAGGGCGAGTCCGGTGGCCAGCGCGCCGCTGGTGGTGACGGCGCGGTAAGGGTAAACCACCACATCCACCGCGCGGTAAAGCGCCACAAGCTCCTCGGTGGAGATGTAGTGCGGATGCAGATGAACCCTCCGCAGAGCGAGTCGCCGCATCTGCTCCTGGAGTTGATCCAGAAGTTCCGGGGATCCAGTTCCGGCGACCACCAGCCATGCGTCAGAGGATGCCTGCTCTACCGTTTGCCACGCATTCAAGAGCAGATCGACGCCCTTGTAGGGGAAGAGAATCCCTTGAAAGAGAAAGAGGGTCCGGTTGGGCGACGTAGGCAGATCGCTGAGAATCTCCGCCGTCCCGGAGGGAGAGATGTCGTAGAAGAACGGGCCGTGGGCGATGACGTTGATCCTGGATGCGGGGAGTTGGAACTCACTCTTCAGCCTGGTGGCAACGTGATCGGAGTGGCAGATGATCGCGTCCATCTGGCGGTAGAGATTCAGGTAGAGGTTTCTGTAGCGCTCGCCGGTGTCATGCGGCAAAAGATCGTGCACCGTCAGAACGATCCTGGTTCCGCGTCTTTGGAAGAAGCGAACGAACCAGAGGTCCATCGTCAAGCGGGAACGCAACAAGGGCAGGAACTGCACATGGATGACATCCGGAGGCGAGGCGATGAACCGGAGGGTGAGCGCGCACAGGTTGAGGGTGACCTCTACCAGCTTCAGCACCCTACGCGGAAGCTTGGGCAGGCGGAGCCTGCCCACCAGGTTCAGGGGTCCGGGGTCCAGGGGAACGCCAAGCGAACGGAAGCAGCCGGGATCGAGATAGTAGGTGATGGAGCCGACGGTCAGCTTCGAGCCTTGCCGGAGCAGGGCTCGGGAGAGATAGGCCGTGTAGTAGGGCACGATGGCCAGCAGGTCCATCATGAAGACGCGTGGGTTAGAGGGGGCAGAGGTGGCCGGCGCAGCCCCGTTCTTCGATGGAACGTCGGAACCGGTCTGCGATCTGTCGTCCGAAGGGATCAAGGTTGCTCCTCCGGAGGACGACCTTCCCTGGGACCGTTCACCCGAGCCCACTGGTAGACCTTGAGGGTGTCTGCGGTCATGCGTTCGGCGGAGAACTCCCGCTCGGCGAGGCTCCTGGCGGCCGCTCCCATGCGAGCTCGCTCAGCGGGTTCTTGCAGCAGACGGGCCATGCCGGTGGCCAAGGCCTCTACGTTCTCGGCAGGGACCAGGATGCCGTTTTCTCCGTCGCGAACGGCCAGCGGGATGGCGCCGACGGACGCAGCTACCCAGGGCAGGGACGCGGCCATCCCCTCCAGGATCGCCATGGGTAGGCCTTCCAGCCGGGAGGAGGAGACCATCAGGTCGCAGGAGGCGAAGATGGCGGGCATATCCGAGCGCTGGCCCAGGAGACGGACCAGGTCCCCAACGGCCAGCTCCGCGATGAGCCGCTCGCACTCCGGCCGGTAAGGGCCCTCACCCACCATGACGTACCGGGTAGAGGGGAATCTGGAGCGCAGTTGAGCCACGGCGCGTAGGAAGAGATCCGGGCCTTTGTCGCGGGTAAGCCGCCCCACCCATCCCACCACGAGCCCATCGGCGTCTGTCGCATCGCGCAACGGACGCGGCCGTGTTTCAGCGCGAGAGAAAGGACGCAGGTCGATGCCGTTGCGGATGAAGTGGATGTGGCTGGCAGGGACGCCGGCAGCCAACAGGCGAGCGCGCACGCCGTCGGAGACGGCGACGACGGCCTGATAGCGGCGTAGCACCTGCCGATCGATGGCGCCGTAGAGCCATACCAAAGCGTTGTCGTCGTACCAGGTGTGGCAGGTGGAGACCAGCGGCAGGCCCCTTCCGGCGCCGGCGCCACGCATCGCCAGCCAGGCGTACACATCGGCCTTGTAGCCGTGGGCGTGAATCAGCTCGGCTTGTGCGCTTGCCGCCAAAGAACGAATCGCCGCAGGCACGGAACGGTCGATCTGACTACGGCAGGGAATCTGGTGGGATTCGATGCCCTCGGCAAGGGCCAGTTGGTGGAGCTGAAGGTTGGGGTTGGAGGAGTTCGAGAAGACGCCGATGAAGCTCGCATGCCCCTGCTGGTTCAGGGTTCGAGAGAGGTTCAGGATCACCGCTTCCGCGCCGTACATGCCGCCGCTGGAGATAAGGTGGAGGACTCTCATGGCCGCGGCGCCCCGGTGGGTTCTATCTTGGCTTCGATCTTCCGCTCTGGGTCGGAACCAATCTCCGCTGCCGAGGCTCGTCCCTCTTCCGGCGCTTCTTCCGGTTCCTGGCGGTTGAGTGCGGCCCAGAGGCGGGCATAGAGACGATCGCCCAGGGCTCGCTTCAGGGCTGACTTCCAGCGGTCCTGGCGCTCCAGACGCCGCAGGGCTCCGCTGTCAGGATCCAGAAGCTGCGCCAGGTCTGCCGGGCTCACGCCGCTGCGCAGATTGAGCCGGCCCGGAAGGAAGGGAAGCTCCATGGGCTCGGCGTGCGGCCTGGAGGTGAAGACATGCTCATATCCGGCTGACCGGCAGGCCGAAAGGACGCGCTGGTTGAAGCGTCCGCCTGGGAGCGACATCCAGGTCACGGATGTGCCGAGCCGGTCCTCCAGGGTCAGGCGAGCGGTCCTGAGCTCTTTCTCAAGTGCGGCAGCATCGCAGTGCGTCAGCAGGGCGTGGGACCAGCCGTGAGCGCCGATGCGCTGGCCGGCGGCATGGAGCGCCTTCACCTGGCTCCAGTTCATGGAACCGGCGCGCGTACCCATCCAGCCGACGGTGAGGAAGAAGGTGGCTGTAAGGCCGCGGGCGGCCAGTGCGGGGAGAGCGAGTTCGTGGTTGGAGATATGTCCGTCGTCGAAGGTGATCTCCGGCCAAAGACTGGCGCCACGGTCCGCGGCTCTCAGGAGCAGGAAGAGATCGGCATGAGCTTCGAACTGCCGGCGCTCGATGACGTAGGAGTAGCTGCTGGGAGTGGTCCGGAGCTCGTGATAGAGGAAGAAGAGCCGGTTGGTGGATGCGGACACGTGGAAGCTCCCATGCATCGGAAGGGGTCGAGCGATGGTTGCGATCGCTCCCCCGGGCTTTGCCGATGGTTCTCATTCTACGGGAGCTTCCGGCGGCCTGGCCGAAGCCCGGCAAATGCCTCCACGGGAGATCCTCTTGGCAGGTCACGAGACAGGGAGGATCTCCTTCTTGAGTATTTTTTACGCGCCAGAGAGAGCGGACCGAAGTTCATACGCAAGGAAGATCTCGTCACCGTCCGCTGGGAGATGAAGCACTACGAGACCATGAAGACACGGTTCAACCGCTGGGCCGATCTGGTTGCCGAATGATCCAATCTCCACCACGTCAACCAGCGCGTCTGACCGAACGGAGGACCTGGGACTATGCAGTAAAATAAATGCTCTCAAAGATCTACGTTAAGAACCGAAAAGAGCGATACCACACGATCCATGGGTATGTGCTACCATCGCTACGCTCTTGATTGTCGTTAACTGAAGTGGCGCTATAGGCGCGCGGTTCGACGCTGAACGGACAGGGGCACACTCTTCGATGCGTGGAGGGCTAATGCTGAAACAGTGCAATCTTCCTGTTCTGTCGTTGCTGTTTCTCATCCCTTTTTCTGTTGCGGCCCAGCCTTCTCTTGCGCCGCATCTTGAAAAGAAGGGCGGCGTTACGCAGTTGATTGTGGAGGGCAAGCCCTACCTGATGCTTGCAGGTGAGTTGTTGAACTCCAGTTCCTCGAGCCTGGCCTACATGCAGCCGGAGTGGGGCAAGCTCTCCGCGATGGGCCTCAACACGGTTCTGACGCCACTGTCCTGGGAACAGATAGAACCCTCGGAGGGCCACTATGACTTTGCGCTGGTGGACGGCCTACTGGCACAGGCCCGCGAGCAGCACTTGCACATTGTGTTTCTATGGCTCGCGGCATGGAAAAACGGCATGTCCGGCTACGCGCCGGTGTGGGTCAAGCAGGACACTTCGCGCTTCCCGCGCGTCATGGAAGACGGCAATCCGACACCGATTCTGAGCACATTTTCGCCCGCATTGCGCGAGGCCGATTCCGCCGCGTTCGCTGCGCTGATGGAGCACCTGCGAAAGGTGGATGCAACAGACCACACGGTGTTGATGATGCAGGTCGAGAATGAGGTGGGAGTGCTGGGCGCGGCTCGCGACCACTCCGCTGTGGCCGACAAGGCATTTGCGGGTGATGTGCCAGAGGAGCTGATGCAATATCTTGTCGCACACCGGGAGTCGCTGAACGATGAGTTGCGCACCCTCTGGGAGGCGGGTGGCATGAAGACCCACGGCACGTGGACTCAGATTTTTGGCGATACGGAGCGAACCGACGAGATCTTTATGGCCTGGCAATACGCGCAGTATGTGCAGGCAGTGGCCGCCGCCGGCAAAAAAGCCTATCCGCTGCCCATGTACGCAAATACCTGGCTGGCGGGTGAAGACACGCCTCCAGGTGATTACCCGAGCGGGGGCGCGCAACCGCGAGTGCTGGATGTATGGAAGGCTGCCGGAGCTGCATTCCATGGCGGACTGGACATGGAATCACCCGATCTCTATGCTTCGGGTTTTGCGCGTTGGTGTCAACGTTACCGCAGGCCTGACAACCCGCTGTTCATTCCCGAGACGAATGGCGGCAGCGCAGGCGCCGCGAATGTCTTCTATGCCCTCGGGGAGCAGGCCGCACTGGGCTTTTCCCCATTCGCGATCGACGCGGGACTTCACGGCGGCGCATGGCCGAACCAGGAAACCGTCTTGAAGAGGCAGGTGACGCTGGCCGAGAGCTACCACACGCTGGCGGCACTGATGCCTTTGCTAACGGCGCAGGCCGCTGGCAGCGTGCGCGGATTCGTACTGGACGAGAGTCATCCGGCAGTCGATTTTACGATGAGCGGCATGACCGTCCATGTGCGACTGGACAGTATATTCGGCCACTCGGCGAAAAACGGATATGGGCTGATTCTCGAGGAGGGTCCGGACCATTTTCTGGGCGCCGGCAAAGGCTTCGACGTCTCGTTTACGCCGCGCGACGACCGTGCCCCGCACATCGGCCTCGCATCCGTGGTCAAGGGGCAATTTGAAAACGGCAATTGGGTAGCGGGGGAAAGGCTGAATGGCGATGAGACGGACCAGGGGAACTCCTGGCGCTTCGATTCCCGCGGCATGTCGATAGAACGCGCGGTGCTTTATCACTTTCCATAGCGCACAGACGGCACGGAGCAAAATCACCGGGCGAAAGCAGCCTGATGTGAAGCAAGGTTTCCATTCGATACCTGGCGCTCAGGCGCAAACAAAAGGGTACTGCGCAGGAAAGTGTAAAGCGAACTGATTTCAGGAGCGTCTTCAGATCGGCACGATTCGGCTATTCTCAGGTCGATGCGCGACGACCATTGGACGCGGGTATTGGGTCGGCCGGGCTACAAGCTTTGCCGGCATATTGGTCCTGCCCAGGACAACAACTACCCTCCTGCCCGCATTCCCAGCCTGAGAGCGTCCACTGCCGGATTCAGGATGAGTGATCTCATAAGGAACGCTCCGATGAGGAACGCGCCGAAGCAACCATCTTCGGGGCATTCCTTCATTAACTCCAACGCAAAAGGATTGGACCCGCTGCCGATAGGATAGATCCGATCGGCGTCCGGCCGGCTCAATAGGCGTCGCCGTGCGTCGTGTCGAGATTTTCAAAGCGGGTGAAGTCGGAGAGATAGGCCAGTTGCACGGAACCGGTGGGACCGTTGCGCTGCTTGGCGATGATGATCTCTGCCTTGCCCTTCAGATCCTCGTTCTCGCGGTCGTAGTACTCCTCGCGATGGATGAAGGCCACCACATCCGCATCCTGCTCGATCGAACCCGATTCCCGCAGATCGCTGAGCAGCGGCTTCTTGTCGCCCGTGCGCTGCTCGCTGCCGCGGGAGAGCTGCGAGAGCGCGATCACCGGCACGCCCAGTTCCTTGGCCAGCCCCTTCAGGCCGCGCGAGATACTGCTCACCTCCTGCGTCCGGTTCTCAAATCGCCTCTGGGAGCCGGTGGTCGAACCGGTCATGAGCTGCAGATAGTCGATGACCACCAGATCCAGCGCTCCCTCCTGCTGGCGCAGCCGGCGCGCCTTGGCCCGCATCTCAGCCAGAGTGATGCCGGGCGTATCGTCGATGAACATCTTGGAGTTCATCAGCCGGTCCAACGCGGCCATCAGTTTCCCCTTGTCCTCGCGGGGAATGAAGCCGGTCTGCAGCTTGCGGCTGCCCACCAGAGCTTCGCTGGCCAGCATGCGGCGCAGCAGCGACTCCTTGCTCATCTCCAGGGAGAAGACCGCTACCACCTTCCCGTCACGAACCGCGCAGTTCTGGGCGATGTTGATGGCCCATGCCGTCTTGCCCATGCTCGGCCGGGCTGCGATGATGATCAGCTCGGAGTTCTGCAGGCCGCTGGTCATCTTGTCGAACTCGATGTAATGCGTGGCCAGGCCCGTGACCTCGCGGCCCTGCTCATAGAGCGCGTCGATGCTGCCAAAGGAGTTGGCGACGATCTCCGGAATGTTCGAAAAGCCGCGCTGAATGGCGGAGTCGGCAACCTCGGCCAGCCGGACTTCCACGTCATTGAGTACCTTGGTCGCATCTTCGCTCTGCTCGGCAGCCGCGGCCATGCCCTCATTGAAGATGCCCAGGAGCTGACGGAGCAGGCTCTTGTCCTTCACGATCCGGACGTAGGACTCGATGTTCGGATTGCGCGGAATGCCCTCTGTCAGGAAGGCCAGGTAGGCAGCCCCTCCAATCGCATCCAGCTCCCTGCGCTTGGTCAGCGCATCCATCACCGTGATCAGATCGACCGCGTGGCCCTGGGCCAGCAGATCCACCATCACGCGGTAGATGCGCTGATGTGAATCCAGAGCAAAGTCTTCCGCGCGGAGCTTGGCCGTGGCGTCCGTGATGGCCACCGCGTCCAGCAACATGGCGCCCAGCACCGTCACCTCGGTCTGGACCGAGGAGGGCAGACCGTCGTTCCGGGGAGACATCGTGCTCAGGGACGCCATACGTTTCCAGTGTACGAGCCGCTTCGCCGGTGGAGAACTGGGGCCTGGATGTGGACTCCATGCGCCAGCCCTGCAACCCAC
>DAHWOF010000063.1 GCA_027335345.1 Granulicella sp.
GATCCACTGCGGCTCCGGGCTTCAGCGGAGTTGCGGAGGTGATAAAGACGTCCACCTCTTCCTGAGTGCTGCCGTTCTGCCGGCGAAAGAAGATCGTCGGCTCGATCCGCGCCGAGGAGGCATTGAGAGGGCCGGCCATGCGGTCCAGCTCCACGGCGTCATAGCTCAGGCTCGCGCCCGGGATGGCCTGGCCAGCCTGCTCGACGGCCTGGAGCGTGATGGTGTTCGCGCCCTTCTTCAGATACCTGCCTGGGAAATCGAGGATGGCGTCCGCATGGGAGTAAGCCGCATAAAACGAGTCTCCCTGTTCGCCGTTGTTGTAGTCGAGCCTGGGATGTAGATAGAGCAGACCGTGCCGGCCGTTAATATCCACGCGAAGCGCAGGCACGCTGGAGGACTCGATCATGAGAGAGACGCGGAGACGAACAGCGCTCCGAGGGCCGTGGTCCAGGGAGAACTGGATCGCTCTGGGTGCTGAGGCTGCATCCGTGCCGGCTTTTCCGGACGCGGATTCGAGCACCGCGGGCTGCGTGGCGTACCAGTCCCTGGCCGGGTTGCTTCGGCCAACAACGAAGGTGACCGGCTGCTTCGGGCTCCCAGATGCAAACTCGAAGGAGGAGCGGTCAAACTTGCCCAGCCGGAAGATCACAGAGCTCGCGCTCCCGGCCGTCTGGTCTGCCAAGGCGCTGTGGCCTGCCAGCAAGGCGCATCCCAATAGCATGACGCCAACCGCAAATGGTTTCGTTTCCATCGGTCTTGTTTTCTCCCTGCTCACTTCATGAAAACAACTCGCTGGATTGATTCTGCTCCGCCTGCGCAACGATCTTCCAGTCTTTTCTCAGACCGGCTGGAAGCATCGTTGCCGCGCGCTGCGTCCGACGGCGACTAGGCCCCGTCCCACCCCGCCGTGTGTTCAAGGCTTGCACTGCTTCGCCGGCTCAAACAGCCACTTGCGCGGCGCGCCTTCCCTTTCCTGTTGGGCGGGCATCGACGAGGCGCGACAAGGCTGGCAAGCCGCTTCTCACACTTCGCAATCCGTCACCGCACCTTAACCAGTTTGGCGAGCTTCAGATTGGCGGACGAGTCCCCCACCATAACCCGGATTCTGTCTTTCTCCAGCACCCAGGCGTTGCTCGACGTATCCCAATACTCGACGGACTTTGCCGTCAGAGGGATGGTCACGGTAACGGTTCCGTGAGCCGGCACGTGGACTCTGGCGAATCCCTTCAGCTCCAGTCTGGGGCGCGCAATCTTCGATCCGACGTGCTCCACATAGAGCTGCACCACTTCGTCTCCCGGAAGCCGACCGGTATTGGCAACCTTCACGGAAAAGTGAAGAGTGCTGCCGGCGCTGAGCGTTGACGCACTGGCGTGCAGACCGGATAACTTGAACTTGGTATAACTGAGTCCGAACCCGAAGGGAAACAGCGCGTCACCCTTCCAGTACATATAGGTTCGGCCATCCGGCAGGTTGTAGTCCATCATGGGCGGCAGTTGGCTGCCGGACTCCGGCCAGGTGACTGAGAGATGGCCGGAGGGGTTGTAATCGCCAAAGATCACGTTGGCCAGGGCATTACCCTCCTGCTCGCTGTTGTTGGCCATCTGCAAGATGGCAGGTACATTCTGCTTTGCCCAGCGAATCGTGTAAGGAAAGCTCGACACCAGAACCACCACGGTGCGCCGGTTGGCCGCATAGACGTCTTGAATCAACTTCTCCTGGTCTGGCTTGAGGTGGATCTGCTGACGGTCCTTGCCCTCCTGCCCCTCGGTCGGATCGGGACAAGGAGGAGGGTCCGTCTTTCTGCGACAGAAGGAGCGATTGCCTACCACCACAATCGCGACATCAGAGTTCTTTGCGAGCTGGACGGCCTCGCTCCCTCCGGGGCTATAACGCACCGTGATCCTGGCTCCATTCGTCTTCTTCTCAAGTCCTTGAAACGGAGTCACGGTGAACGGCGGGGTCCCGCTGTATCCATCCAGATACACCACGTTGGCTGAAGGGCCAACGACTGCGATGGAATGAACTGTGGACGCGTTCAGCGGAAGCAAGTTCGCCGAGTTCTTCAGCAGAACGATGGATTCTTCCGTAGCTTGCAGCGCTAGCGACCTGGCGGCCTGACCGTCCCAAGGCGCAGAAGCTCTGGTCGCCTTGATGCCGGTGTAGGCAGCGGGCGAAGACGAGTCCAGGAATCCAAGCCGGAGCATCACTCTGAAAACCCCTTGCAGATCGCGATCGATATCAGCCTCCGTGAGCAACTTCTGCTGCAAGGCGGCCTTGACCGCATCCTGATACGGGTTAAGAAACTGGTTCACCCCGGCATGGATCGCCCCTGCCGCAGCCTTGGCCATATCAGGGTAGTATTTGTGCTTGGTCACCATGAAGGTGAGTGCGCCGCGATCGGTGTCGATCATTCCGTTGAATCCCCACCTGTCCATGACCATGCTCCGCAGAAGTGGGCTGGTTGCCATGGGGATGCCGTTATAGGCGTTGTAGGCGGTCATCAACGCGTTGGCGCCTCCCTGCTCGATCGCCATGCGAAAGGGCACGGAATAGTACTCATGCAGCAGGCGAGCATCGAAGTTCGAGGACGAGCCGATTCGTCCATCTTCGTTGCTGTTGGCCAGAAAGTGCTTCACCAGCGAGGCGGTCAGCCAGTAACGCGGGTCATTGCCCTGCAGACCCTGGACAAACGCAACCGACATGGTTCCCACCAGAAACGGATCTTCTCCGTAGGACTCCTCGGAGCGCCCCCACCTCGGATCCCTGGCCAGATCAGCGTTGGGCGCACGGATGATAAGGCCGCCGCGGTTGTAGCTTTGAAAGATGTAGCGCGCTTCGGTGGCTTCCTCCGTCGCGATCTGCTTCAAAAGGGCGGGATCCCAGGTCTGGCCAAGACCGGCGGGCTGGGGGAACTGCGTGGTGGGAATCGTCGATTTGCCCGGCCATGGTCCGGATGGAGGCCCGGGCGAGTGATTGCCCCAGTGGTTCGGTCCGCCCACCGCCAAGCCGTGCAGACCTTCAAACTGGCCGCTCGATCCGGGGATGGTGTCGATCTTCGGTGATCCGTAGATACCCAGCCGAGGAACGTTCAGATCCTTTCCCAGCAGGTCGATCTTTTCCTGCAGGGTAAGTAGCGACAGGACATTCTGGATTCTCTGATTGTCAGGAAGGTTCGGGTTCTGAAACGGATACTGGTACTGAGCGACGAGAAGATGCGACGAGGCGGCCAGGATTCCTGCTACCCCAAGAAGTCTGATGCTGTTCATTCACCCGCTCCTTGTAACGAATTGCCGATCAGCGAAGTTGGAGAACCTTAGCTTCCGCACACTACGCCCGTTTTGGAGCTTGGGGATTTGCACGATCAACCTTCGCCTCACAGCCCTTTCGCTACGAACTCTTTCTCCCCTGCAACGTTGGGATAGCTACTGTCTGGAAAGCGCGGAACTCGCATTCACGGCGGGTTCCGCGCCACACTGGGAGAAACGCAAACCATCTTCCGTGGCTATGAAAACCGCTCAGAAGATGTACTTTCCGGAAAGCTGGAAGCAGCGGGCATCCGGCGTGTATACCTGCGTGATGCGCGCCGTAGTGATTAGTCCTCCGGTTTGACCGTCGTCGGAAGTTGAGGGGTTCGCCCACTCCGGCGTATTGGCCATGTTGAATCCATCCACCCGGAGCTGCAGTTCCTGATTTTTGTACGTGCGGATGGTTTTGAAGAGAGACATATCTACGCGATTGAAGCCCGGGCCGTAGATCTGCTCGCTTCTTCCTCCAAGGAAGGCCTCGGCATTCGTAATGCCCGTAACGTATGCCGGGTAGCTAAAGCCGGGCTGCGGCGTGGTGAAGCTGCCGTTGTTGGCGCCCGGACTGATCAGATCGCCGGAGAGCGGGTTGGCGAAGGCGCAGGGGTTGTACCAGTGAGCCAAGGTCCGTACCTTGGTGGGGCAGGTAATGGTTGGATTGGTGGGATCAGGAGAGCCGCCGGGCCGGAACGGATCACGCTTGAGAATGGCAAAGGCAGATCCGCCGTTAGCCTTGGCAATGTCCGCTACGCCGACGGAAAATGGCTCGCCCGTCTGGACCTGAAACGCGAGATCCACGGCCCAGCCACCCGCCAACGAATCCAACAGCCTGGACTTGATCGGGTGTGGGGTGCCTTCGCCAAATGGAATCTGATAGTAGCTCATCAGCGTAAAGCGCTGGCGGACGTCCCAAACCGAGTTCGTGTAATCGTCCCGCTCCGGAATGATGTTCGGATCCCGAGTACCGATTCCTCCATCCAGAGGATCGGGAGCGTCGTCCATGGCGTGACCCCAGACGTAAGTTCCCAGGAATTGAACGCCGTCGGAGAAGCGCTTCTCCACCGTGGCCTGCATGGAGTTATAGGAGGATTCTCCCTCGTAATCCAGAAAGGTGAAGCCGCCAAACTTGGGGAAGGGCAACAACGGCTGCAGGTTGATTCCGGGGCGGACCAGCACGGTGGTTTCATTGGGGTTGTACCCATAAGGTATATGCCGTCCCGTATCCCCGACAAAGCCCATGGAAGCAACCAGATTGTTGGTGATGGAGTGCTGAATGGAGAAGTTGTAATCCATCACCAGGGTCGTCTTCAGATTTGGGCTGACTCCCACCAGGCTGGGATTGGAAACGAAGCTAGCCAGGCCTTGGGCGATGGCGCTCGCAAATCCAGACTCCAGATTGAATCCGTCACTTACGCAGGGATTGGGCGAAACGCAGCTCGGTGTGACAAACGAGTCAGAATACACAAACGGGTAGTTGGTGCCGAGATTGTCCGCGGCGCCCGCCATCTGCTGACCCTGATAAAAGAACCCGAAACCGCCGTGGAAGACGGTGGTTGGATCCGTCGAGTAAGCAAAACCAAGCCGCGGCGAGATATTCACCACCTGCTCTTTGGTCAATCCAAGCTGTGGCACGTAGTCGAGCGCGATGTTATTGGCGGAAAGATTGGCGAGAAACGCCGGAGATAAGGGAAGCTTTCCATTGTCCGCTGAGGGAAACTCATAAACTCCAGTTCCTGTTGAGATGCCGGGCGCTCCGGTAGGATAGAAGCTCCCTTGCCGGTTGGCCATCTCCTTGTAAGGCTGGAACCAGTCATAGCGCACACCCAGGTTCAAAGTCAGATTTTTGCTGGCCCTCCAGTCATCCTGGGCGTAACCAGAGCTATGCCACTGCGAGTCATTGAACGCCGCGGATGGCCCAACTGATCCGTCGTGCATCTGGTCCGCAAGAAAGTCGGCTGCGCCGTTTCCGGTAAAGGCCGCGCCATAGTGCGAGGTGAAGAATCCAGTGAACGAATAGACGCCGTGTGAGACCGGTGGCTCCAAGGTGTAGGAACGGCCGTTCTCCAGGTCAAGCCCAATGTTGAAGGTTTGTTTCCCCCAAGTCTTGGTGACGTTATCCATGATCTGGAAGACATTCGCTCGCTCTTCTTCCGGACGATATTGGTGGGTTCCTGCCTGGGCGACGCTGCCAACCTCAAGCGTCGGCAAGCCGCCGTTGTTTGGGAATCCAGGACCGAAGGGCATGTTGCCAAGGCCAAGAGTTGTGGCGATATCTTGCGTGTAGTTCAGTTGATAGGTATCGAAGTGCCCATAGTCGAAGCCGAAGCGGAACTGATTGATCAGCGAAGAAGTAAACATGTGGGTCTCGCTGAGAACAAAGTTGTTGCCAAAGTCGAGTTGGAGCCCGCTGACGCAGTCAGAACCTTCGCCGCAGCTTCCATCCAAAATAGGGCCAAGAGGACCAGCGAAGTTCTCCATCTGGTTGAAGTCGCTGAAGCGCACAAAGGCTTGATCCTTCGGCGAGACCGTCCAGTCTACCCGGACATCGTATTGAAACGTATTTTGCGGCTGGCTTAGATTCTGCACATTGTTGTCGTAGGTGTCGAGGCCGTTTGTATTAGGCAGCGGATAGAGGTTCAGGATCTTCAATGCGACCGGGTCGATCTGGTTTGGGCAGAAGACATTCTGGGCGCCGTTGCATTGCAGGAGGTTGGTCCCCGAGTTCGGCTCATATAACACAACGGGTTTCGACTCACCCGACAACGATGGGTTCAGCCAGTCGGAGAAGTCTCCCGTACGTTCCGACAAGGTTGGCACCGTCTGGGTGTACGGCTGGGCAGCAGCAATCCGAATCTCCTGAATATCTCCAAAGAAAAATAGCCTATTCTTGATGATGGGCAGGCCCAGCGTTGCGCCGAATTCGTTTTCCCGGAACTCAGGGATGGTGAGAGCGTCAAAATCCTTGGCGTCCAGAATGCTATTGCGCCAGTACTCCCATACATCGCCGTGAATCTGGTTGGTGCCGGATTTGATGCTCTCATCCAACACAGCGCCGGCAGAGTGTCCGAACTCCGCACCGTAGTCTGAGGTGGAAACCTTGAAGTCAGCCAGCGCATCTGGAGGCGGATTTACAAGGAAGCTGGAGCCGCCCAGGCCGTCCGCCGAGAGAGCCATATTGTCCATGCCGTCCAGGATGTAATCATTCTGCTCGGGGCGTAATCCGTTGGCGTCAAAATCACCCGTCTTCTCTCTGGAGGTAGAGGCAGGCGCCGAGCCGGCCGTGAACTGGGCGGCAAACATCGCATTGCGGCCATTCAGTGGAAGATCGTTGATCTGATTCGTGTCGACAACTTGTGAAACCGAACTGTCCGCTGTCCGAAGCAGTGACGGCGCCCCTGTGACCGTGACCGTTTGACTCACGGCGCCGGGGCGAAGCGTCACGGGAATGCTGATCCGTTCCCCCAACTGGAGCGAGATGTTCTCCTGTTTTACCGTCTGAAATCCTTTTGCAGAGACGCTGATTTGATAGTGCCCGAGCGGGAGGGGAGAAAACTCATACACGCCTGCGTGATTGGCGGTGGCGTGCATCACCTGACCTGTATCAGGATCGGTCAGCGTGACGGCAGCACCGGGGATGACTGACCCGGATTGATCCTGTACAACCCCCGTGATCGCGCCTTGATCAAGAAACTGGGCGTGGCACAACTGGGCGCTGAGAGACAAGAGGAGCATGGTTAGCCCGACGAACACAACCTGTACACGTCTTCCTGGAACGACGAACTGGGTTATCATCTTCGGTCCTCGCGAATGTTAAATTGAGTGGGTTCCGATTCCCCAATTTCGTCTCCGCCGAACTTCGCAGCACGAGCGGAAGGAATCGTACATCGAGGACGCATGCTACTCTTCGACGGAATGAAAAGTCAATCTATAATAATCAATCAAAGATTTTCCAATGTTTTCTGGAAGCTACAAGCCCGGCGCTATCCAGTTTCCTGGTAAGGCGACCCTTGGGTTGCGAGGACAGCGCAATCCGACACAGGCTGGAAAGATCCGCCCCGTCCGCGCTCTGTCTCGCCGCCGGATGCAAGCGTTTTTCTCCCGCTGAAGGCAATCGAGCGCTTGGCGCTCTTCGCTAAGCTCGTACCCAGCGTGAAGCTCTGGATGCTCAGGGAACATCCTCAGCCGAAAGGCACGCATGGCAAGCGACCCCGGAACGGTTTCGAACCCACGTCATCTGTATACGAATCGCAGGGGGATCCGTTCAGGATCGGAATCGGAACGCTTCCAGTCTCGGTCGGTACACGCGGATCATCCAGGGCGGGCGCCGCCAGTTGTCCGGGCCGGGCGCGGGACGCGTCAATTGCAGCCAGCGCCGATACTCCTGATGCGCTTTGTTGGTATCCACGAAGACATCTCCGTAGCGGTCCTGGGCGGCGGCGCGGGTGACCGTCACCTTCTGGTGCCAGCAGTGCTGTCCGCTCACCGGATCGGGCTGCACGGGGAAGACCAGATTCTGATGCACGCCGGCATCGTTCCACTGAATGCGGGAAGAGTCGCGGTCCGAGCTGGAAAAGGAGCGAATTCCATGCAACTGGCGCATCTTCCATTCGCCGGGACGAGCCTGGATCAGGTTGACCAGTGCGGTTGACCAGCGCTCGCCGCCGGAGTTCTCCTGCAGGCGCCAGCGGCCGAGGTGGTGCGAGCAGGCGATCACGCCAGGGCGTATCGCTTCTGTCACCCAAACTTTGTCAATGAAGTAGCCGATGGATGTCTCCACCTTCACCAGATCGCCGCTTGCAACTCCCAAGCGGCCGGCGTCGGTTGAGTGCATCCACACTGGATTGCAATGCGAGAGTTCGTAGAGCCACTTGGAGTTTCCCGTGCGGCTGTGAATGAGAGTGGGCAGACGGAATGTCGGCAGCAGCAACATCTCATTCCGCTCAAAGTCGATGTGGTCGCGATGAACGTGGCTTTTGATATAGGTGGGAAGCGCATATTCAGGCCACTTCCAGTCCTTCAAAGTTCGCGAATAGAACTCCAGCCTGCGCGAGGGAGTGGGAAATCCCCGAAGTGCCTTGCCCTCAATGGAGACGCCGATCGGCGTCTCCCCTCTGCGAATCACTGATGTGGCAGGATCGATCTCGCTGTCGGCCAGTTCGGCGGCGCTCAACTGCGTGGTATGCAGCTCATAGGTATTGCCCTCAATCTCAAAGGCTCCATATCTCCGCATAAATTCGAGCGGCGATAAACCCTCCGCTTCGGCAGCCTCGGGAAGTCCCGGCACGCTGTTCTCAAAGATCCACCGATAATATTCGTCCAGGGTGATCTTCTCCCCAGGCCGGTACGGAGACTCGAAGTACTTGCGGATTCCCAACGCTCCATCGGGGTCGATACGCCAGGAGAGTTCAATCCAGAACTCATCCTCCTCCCAGACCTCGCCCAGTCCCGCCTCTCGGTGTGCCTCCCAGGTGGAGTTGAAGCGCTTGCCCTGGCGCTCCAGTTCCACCCGCAGGACGGGTTGGCGGAAGCCGATCCAGCGGCCCGCCTGGGTCTCCTGACTCATCAGGTCGTGCCGTTCGGAGGCGTGCCCCATGGGAAGCGCATAGTCGGCGAACCATGCGGTCTCGCTCCAGGTGGGCGTCAGGCACGCATGACGTTCCACCTTGCTCTCATCGGTCAGAGCCTCGATCCAGCTCATGCCGTCCGGGTTGGTCCACACCGGGTTGTAGACGCGGCTGAAGTAGACGGCTAACTTCCCTCGGTTCTCTTTCAGAAAATGAGGTAGAAGAAAGCTCATCTCGAAAGAGGCCAGCGGGTACTCCGGCGCCCACATCATCTCATTCCACGCATCCGGCGCCGCAGGCATCAACGGAGGCGCTGGAACAAATTTGTCCCATGAGCTGGGGGAGGTTCCGCCACGCGTGCCGACCGCCCCGGTGAGCACGGTCAGGAACATGACGGCCCGGGCCGCCTGCCAGCCGCCCAGGTTGCCGGCGGCGGCGTTGCGCCAGATGTGCGCAGAAAAGGCTGAGCCCGCGCGGGCAATCTCATGCGCCACGTCCGCAATGGTGGCCGCGGCCACTCCGGATTCGCGCTCCGCGTACTCCGGCGTAAATTCGGCGTACAACTGCTTCAGGATATCCAGGAACGTCTCAAACGTCGCAGGCTTGCCCGGATGCTCCTCGCGCAGGAACTCCTGCCAGTTGACCCAGCGGGAGACAAAGTCGCGATCGAAGAGCCCCTCTCTGATCAGAACGTTACACATGGCCAACAGAATCGCGGCCTCACTGCCGGGCCACGGCGCAAGCCAATAATCAGCCTTGCTGGCGGTATTGGAAAGCCTCGTGTCCACCACGCAGATCTTGGCTCCGCTTGCCTTGCCGTCGATAATCCGTTGCGCGTGGGGATTGAAATAATGCCCTGCCTCCAGATGCGAGCTGAGCAAGAGAATGAACTTGGAATTGGCGAAATCAGGGGATGGCCGGTCATAGCCTTGCCAAAACGCAAAGCCGGTGCGCGCTCCCGCCGAGCAGACGTTGGTATGGCTGTTGTGAGCGTCTAAGCCCCAAGCATGCATCACCCGCTGGTTGTAGATCAGCTCGTGCCCTGGCCGGCCGACGTGGTACATGATCTCGTTTTTGCGGCCTTCCTGCAGAGCGCTGCGAATCCGCGCGGCGAGGTCGTCGAGAACCTCGTCCCAGCTTACCCGCTCCCACTTGCCCTCGCCGCGTTTGCCTGCGCGCCGCAGCGGGTACAGGATTCGCTCCGGATCCGTCACCTGGTTGAGGGTTGCCGGACCCTTGGCGCAGTTGCGCCCCCGGCTGCCGGGATGCTCTGGATTGCCCTCGAACTTCCGGATCTTTAGTGTGTCCTTGTCCACGTAGGCCAGCAGACCGCAGGCAGCCTCACAGTTGAAGCAAACCGTCGGAATCAGCGCATACCGCTTCTTCACCTTGCGCGGCCATTGCGCCGGATCATACTCTGACCAGTCACTCCATTGGTCGCTGGGTGGAAAACTCGACAGTCCGCCCGCGGGAGGATCCAGGGCGAGTGCATCGGGATGGAGAGGATTTGTGTTTTTCATGATTAGCTCAGAGGAACAACCTGTCCAGCTTTGATCCAGACATCTTCATATCCGAGCAGTCCGGCCAGGGCCAGGATCGCCGCCAGGATCGCAAGCTCCGGAAGAGGACGCCAGAAGAGAAACAGAGCGCTCAGAACGATAGGGGCCGCGAATCCGGTGACGATCGCCAACCCCCAGAACTGCGCACGGTAGGGGCCGGTGAGCATGGCGCGGCTGGCCAAAGCCGCATCCTCCGATGCATGGGGCAGGGCAAGCTCCGCCAACACCATGGACAGGCTCAGCAGCAGAGCGGAAAACAAGATCAGCGTTGCGTCACGCAGCAGTTGCGATGATGCGCCCGAGACAAAGCCGGCCAGCAGCACCACGGCTGCCCCGGCGCTGAGCGCCTGCACCAGAAGGTGCCAAAGAAACAGCGGACTCTGCCAAAGGTCGCGCCCCTTGGCCTGGGCGAACAGAAACGCGGAGTAACACGCGCTCCCAATCGCAAATGCAGCGGCAAGCCACATGAGAGCGTGGGGCACTCTCCCGGAAAGAGCGCCGGCAACGAGCCAGGCTGTCGCCACGCCGCCATAACCGATGAGGATGTAGCTGCCCAGCACCAGCCAGGAGCGGAAGTTCGGCTTGATCAGCAGAAAATAGAACCGTTCCGGCCGCTTGAGATCGAAGATCAACAACCCTGACGTCACGGTGAGCGCAAGCAGCGCGAGCAAAGGACAGATGAGCGTAAACAGAGCGCCCGGCCGCCGCGCCTGATCCATAAGAAGCGCCGGCGCCAGAAGCGCTCCGGCTGCAATGGACTTGGTCCACAGATACGCGGAGACCTTACGCCCCCACGGTGCAGGATGACTGACGTCATAGACCTCACGCGTTTGCCGCGGATCGAACTCCGCCTGGGTCTTCAGATCGGCGCGCCGCTCTGCCCATGCGTAGCTGCTCTGCGCCGCCAGCTTGGTCGGACGCAGCAGATCCCCTTCAATGCCCACATAGAACAGCTTGGGCTCCGTGCCCTTTTGAGGCTTGCGAACCGTGACCTTCTCCCGCGCCACGATCCTGCTGACGTTGCTGGACGGATCGGCAAGGTCACCGGCAACGATCGCTTGCGTGGGACATACGATCACGCAGGCCGGCTTTAACTCCGCTTCAATGCGATGCGCGCAGAAGTTGCACTTGGCTGCGGTGTTGGAGGTGGGTTCTATATAGAGCGCGTCATAGGGGCAAGCCTGCATGCAACTCTTGCAGCCAATGCAGCGCGCGTTATCGAAGTCCACGATACCGTCGGCGCGCCGGAACAACGCCACGGTCGGACAGATCTCAACGCACGGAGCTGCATCGCAGTGGTTACACCGCAACACGGCGAAGTGGCGGCTGGTATCAGGAAATGCGCCCTTCTCCACGGACTTGACCCAGGTGCGGAAGACTCCGACCGGAACCTCATGCTCTTCTTTGCAGGCGACCGTACAGGCATGACAGCCGATGCATCGATTCTGATCGATTACAAAACCCAAACTCTTAGATCCCACAGTTCTCTCCAGGACGATCCAGCGATCGTTGAAGATGGAATTTCTGATTACATCAACTTGGTGAATTCGAAACTTGAGTCGCGTTCCCTTGGTGCTCGTTCAGGCAGGGCGCCCTTGCGAGACGCGCACAGACTGTTAAGACTTTATCCGCCGTTGGCTCAGCCGACAAGACCACTCTATCGCATTCTGGGCTCGCCCAGAGGATTCGCAACGGGTGTTTGAGCGTTTGGCGTATGATCCTATGCTTGCCGGAACGTTCATGAAGGTCGCCGGTGCGCGTTCCGCGGGCTGCCGACAACACCTGAAGCGCTCGTCGCCAGCCGTCCGCCGTCGATCGCGGAGCGGTCTACCGGGAAATAGGACGGCATCCCAAAGGACGCCGCCAGGATGATTCGCAAGCAGAAGATTTTCGCGCCGCCTCTTGCCAGCCGAAAACGGAGGAGATTTCGGGGCTTCCTTCACGATACGCCATGCAAACAATCTCTATCGGTAGCAATTGATTGACAGGGGTATGCGCGTGTGGCTATCATCCATGGCGTCCCGGCACTTCTGTTCCGGGGCCTTTGCAGAACTGTCGTCGAAGGCGGGACGGAACGAAGTTTTGCATCGCAAGGGCCGTTCCAGCAAGGACGATTTGGCTGCGCAATGGCCACACGGCTCCGGGAACTCGCTTGCGCGTGGAGCTGTAGACCTGCTTTTTAGATGGGTTCGCACGGAATCAGACTGCTTCCATGAAAACAAACAAAGAGATCGAAGTCACGCGGCGCAGGTTCCTGCGCACTTGCGCTACCGGCGGCCTTGCGCTGGCCAGCAAATCCATCTGGTGTCTCTCCCCGAAGGACGTCGCGGATGCTCCAACCTCCGGCGGAGACCAGGTGGAGTTTGAGATGAACCATGATTGGCTCTTTGCCGGGCCGATCGAGCGGGGCGACGGAGTACAGATCCCCAGGAACGAGACTCTGACTGCGGTTACACTGCCGCACTGCGTCACCAAACTGCGCTGGGATGAATGGGACCCGAGCTCATGGGAGCATGTATGGCTTTACCGGCGGCGCTTTTCGTTGCCCGCCGCATATCGGAAGCAACGAGTCTTTGTGAAGTTTCATGCGGCGATGGTGACGGCCGAGCTGTCCCTCAACGGCCATAGTCTGGAGCGCCACCAGGGTGGCTACCTTCCCTTTACCCGAGAGTTGACGCAGGCTCTTCAGCCAGGGGAGAACCGCCTTGACGTGATGCTGGATTCCCGTTTTTTGAACGTTCCGCCTGAAGGCTCGCCCCGGGGCACTCGCGCCGTGGACTATTATCTGCCCGGAGGAATGATTCGCGGCGTGAACATCTTCGTGACGCCGCAGACCTATATCGACGACGTCTTTGCGAAGCCAGTGGACGTTCTTGGCCCCGGCCGCCGCGTCGAGATTACCTGCTCCGTGGATGCCGCACGCGTGCCGAAAGGAAAGACCGAATTAACTGCGGAGCTGATGGACGGGGACCGGATGGTCGCCAGCGTCCGCAAGGAGATTGTGATCACAGAGGCCGGCAAGAGCGAGACAACGCTGTCCTTGACGCAGCTCAAGGATATAAAGCTCTGGGACATCGACTCCCCGAAGCTCTACGGTGTTGTGGTTACCCTCAGCGAAGGAGGGCATCGGGTCCATCGCTACCGGACTCGCATTGGCTTTCGCGAGGCGAAGTTCACCGAGGACGGATTCTTTCTCAATGGCAGGCGCTTGCGCCTGTTCGGCCTGGACAGGCATGAACTGTATCCCTATGCGGGGTATGCCATGCCGGCGAGAACCATGCGGCGAGATGCCGAGATCCTGCGCAAGGAGTTCCATTGCAACGTGGTTCGCTGCTCGCACTATCCGCAATCACCGGCGTTTCTGGATGCCTGTGACGAACTCGGGTTGATGGTGTGGGAGGAGACGCCCGGATGGCAGTATCTGGGCAATGCGGCGTTTCAGGACCAGGTGGTTCAGAACGTCGGAGACATGATTGTTCGTGACCGCAACCGGCCTTCCATCATCATCTGGGGGGTCAGGGTGAATGAGTCAGCCAACAATCAGCCGTTGTACCAAAGGACTACGGCGCTGGCGAAGTCTCTGGACGACACCCGGCCCGATTCGGGCTCGATGACCACATTTGCAAACTGGAAGACGGACTGGCATGAGGATGTCTTCTCCATGGACGACTACCATGCGTCCCCTGACGGAACCCTTGCGATCTTCCCTCCCCTGCCCGGGGTGCCTTACATGTTGTCAGAGACGGTGGGGCAGCGGACCTACACCGCAAAGGGCTTCGGAAACGTCTATCGCCGCGCCGGCGATGTGGCCACGCAGTACAAACAGGCGATCTATCATGCCCAGGCGCACGAAAAAGCCCTCGGCTATCCTCGCTTTTGCGGGGTCATCGCATGGTGCGGCTTTGAGTATGGCAGCCCGCAGAACTCCTACAAAGGAATTAAGTATCCCGGAGTCGCCGATATCTTTCGCTGCCCCAAGCTGGGAGCGGCCTTTTACCAGGCGCAGGTAAGTCCTTCAGAAAAACCCGTCATTGCGCCAAACTTTTATTGGGATTTTGGCGATGCGACGCCTCGTGGGCCGGGCAAGAATGTGGCTGTCTTTTCAAACTGCGACCGTTTGGAGTTCTATCTGAACGGCAAGCTGCTGGTCACGGCCGCGCCGGACCGCAAGAACTATCCGAATCTTCCCTATGCCCCCAGCTTTGTCGATCTTGATCTGGACGGAGGCGACGAACCCGAGTTACGAATTGATGGCTTCTTCCAGGGCCGTAAGGTTGTTTCGCGTTCCTTCTCTTCCAGGGTGAGTGAAGATCAGTTTCTGGTTGCGCCGGACGATCTCTCGATTCGGGGGGATGGAATCGACGCGACCCGCGTCGTCTTCCAGGTGACGGACAAGTTTGGGAATCCGCGATTGTTTGCCGGCGGCCAGGTCAGCTTCGAGATCGCAGGCCCCGGCCTGCTGGTAGGGGACAATCCGTTCCCGCTGGCTGAGACTGGAGGAGTTGCGGCAGTCTGGGTCAAGGGCGCTCGGGACGGCGCGGGACAGATTACCCTGAAGGCGACGCACTCGAGCCTGGGAGTGAAGTCGATTCAGTTGACGGCAGAGCCTCACTCGCAGCGGCGAGCCGTATAGCGCAGCGATCTCGTCGTCTGCCTCTCGTCTTGTCCGGAGCGGCTTCTTACGCTTGCGCCTGCATGGGGGCTGAAGTGGAACCTTGGGCTCGCATCCCGTTCTCGGCCTTCCCTCGCTGCTGAGTCTCGCCGCGTCACGTGTAGACCACTGCGAGGGGTTAAGCGGCCACAATATCTGCCCGCACCCGGCGGCCAATGGCCGTGGCGATATTCACCAGCGCATCCAGCGAAAAACGGGAGATGCGGCCCCGCAGAAGATCGTTCATACGCGGCTGCGTAATGCCACACTTCCGGGCGGCTTCGGCTTGCGTCCAGCCGCTTTCCTTCACGATCAGGGTAATCTGGCGCATCAGGTCCGCCCGCGCCCGCAGGTTGGCAGCTTCGGCCGGGGTGTCGGCAATCGCATCCCAAACGCTGGCGTACCTGGTTGGCTTCTTCATCGGCGTCTCTCCTCAAGCTGCTGGAATCTCTTCTTCGCCAGGTCCAGATCGCGCCTGGACGTGGTCTGCGTCTTCTTCTGGAAAGCATGGAGAACATAGACCGCATCCGCCAGGCGCGCCGTGAAGATAACGCGATACGCGCCGGAGTCATCCTGAACCCGGATCTCTTCCACGCTTCGGCCTATCGTCGGCATGGGCTTGGAGTCCTCTGGCTGCGCCCGGCCTGCACCAACTCCAACTGATAACCGGCATCCTGCTGCACATCCTTCAGAAACTCTCGCAGTCTTTCGAGCGAATCTCCGAGG
This sequence comes from Granulicella sp., assembly GCA_027335345.1. Taxonomy (GTDB): domain Bacteria; phylum Acidobacteriota; class Terriglobia; order Terriglobales; family Acidobacteriaceae; genus Granulicella. The sequence goes on from DAHWOF010000063.1 coordinate 15,804, forward strand.
CAATAGCACGGCCTCATGGAACGATTATATCCAAAGTGATATAGCTTTCGTTAACGGATTTTCTGGCGGATCATAACCGGAGACAACGCGTCCGGCGGACTATTAAACGGCGTGATGCTATCGTGACAATTGAGTTGCTAAAGCCCGCACCCGGACGTAAACCCTGCAGCCCGTCAAGGTGGAAAGTCTCCGCGCCGGCATTGACGATTTGCGAATTCTGCTTCACCTCGCCAAACGCTGCCATTTGGCCCCGGTCCCGCTTTCACGGCAGTAGTGAAAGAGAGCGGATCCTACTGGCTCCGCGTGCGGCCGTTCTCACACAAGGGCGTATGGATGTCCACGCGGACGTTCAGGTGGCCGGGATTCTTGAAGGCGATGAAGGCGCTGCATCTGGAATCGCAAGTTCCTGCGATCCGGACGAGTCCCGAGAAAATGGGCGAAGTGGAGATCGGCGGAAGGGCCAGGCAGCAGATCTTCCATGTGCATGATCTGGTTTGGGCGGGTTTTGAGTCTCCCGTGGCTGAAAGAGCATGCGAACGATTGGGCTCTCGCAGGGCCTATCTCCTACCCGCGAAGAGGCCTCCGCCCCGGAAGCGACTCCGCCCCAGCACCAGCGGCCCCCGGAGCGCCGGCTTGAACTTCAGGGTGGCGTTGCCTTCCAGTCCCTTGCCTGCGACTCCTTGGCAGTCGAGCGGAAGAACCTCGGCATCTGGAAAGGCCCGTAGCTGGAGCTGCGCTTTTAAGTCGAGCGCCAGAGCCTTGTGAGCATCTCCGGTGTGAGCATGACGGGTGACCTGGTAGGGCGTTACCGAGACCCACTCTTGGGCGGGAGCGAACAGCGGATCCCTCTCCGGATCCACAATGCGGCGGCGCAGAGCGAGGAGGCCGGACCTGCCTGCCCGAAGCTCATGCATACCCTTCAGTGCGCGGTCGAGGATCGTCAGATTCTCCCTCTCCTCGCACGTGGCGGAACGCCGATCCAGAAGATGAGGGGCGAAGATCAGGAGCCTGGTGCGGGCTGGGTCGAATGCGAAGGCGAGATGCGAAGAGGTGGACGCAAGCGAGGGATGTCCATCTGCCTCATGGCCGCAAAAAAATGTCGGCAGCGGAGTCTGCAGGTATTCCTGAGCACGCGCCATGACGGCACGGCGCAGAGCGTTCGCCAACTGCAAAGGGTTGGCGTCGGCGGACAAGCCGTCCAGAATTTCGAACGCCTGTACGCCCTCTGCCTGTTGAACCGGCGCCATCAGGCCCAGACCGCTGTAGCGCCCGTTACCCAGAATCAGTGGACCGCTGACGGCCTCGGCGAATTCGATTTCTACGTGCCGGAGCCGGCGCCCGGAAAAGCGCGTACCGCCGGCGAAGGTCTCGGCGCGTTCGCCCCTGGCAGAGAATGGTTCACGTTGCACGCGGATGCCGACGGCTTTCTGACGCCGGCCGGCATGGCGCAGGGCCTGCAGGACAGCGTGGCAGACGCACGGCTCTTCGTCGACATGTTCTTCGCCGCCCTTGGCTCCCTCATGTGATTCTGGAGGAGGATTGCGCCGCCGCTTCGCATCTTCCGGCAGGGCGAGGGGCGTGACGCTACGCCACAGACGGGCAGCGTTCTCTTCCCCCACACCGTAGTGCGCCAGCATGGAGTCATCCTCCGCCTGCGCCAGTTCGACCGGTGAGGAGAGGATCTCGCCGGTTTTCTGGTCGCAGACAGGCGCGACAACTTCCAAGCCCGCAAAGCCCCAGGCCAAGTCGTCCGGCCGGACGGGGCAATCCGGCGGCGCCTCCACCAGCACGCGGCGGATTCCGGGGTGGGCGTGGATGTGGCCGATGGATGGTATCGGGATGATGCAGATGCGCAGTGCCTTGTCGGCCTCGGTGGCGCCGCGGCCGATCAGGACCTTGCTGATCGTGCCTTCGTCGAGGGGGCTTCCTGACTTTAGCCGAGCGAATTTGGCAACCACGCGATCGCGCAGCTCCTGCACCAATTTCGCTGCGCTCTCTAACGGCCAGGGGGCAAAGGGTGCTCCGGGTGCGGTGGTGTAACGCAGCTCAAAGAGAAGGCGCGTCGGCGGGCTGTTGTAGGGGATCGCGCGGAAGCGCGGCCCAGGTGCTTTCGCAAACTGGGTTTTGCCGTTGACGCGGGTGAAGCGTTGGGAGTTCGCCTTGTGCCGGTCTTCCAGGCTGGCAAGCGAACCAGGGCAAGGGCAGTCCAGCGCCGGGCCCCCGACGGTTTCGGACGGACGGTAGACGGCGCCGGGATAATCGCGCAGCACCTTGTCGGCGTTTGCTTCGCTGATCAATCTGCCAACAGCCCAAGCCATATCCACGCCACGGCCAAGCTGGTAGAGGCCGTTTGCGATGCTGCGAATGCACTTGGCATGGCTTTCCTCTCCATCAAGGCGCCAGATGTAATGCAGGGGTACGGCGGCGTCAAACAGACGTGGGCGGACGTGCTTGGCGCGACGGATCTTCTCGATGCGCCGGACGTCGCCGCCCATAGCGTCCAGATCGTTATTCGGTACGAACAGATCGACGTTTGTTTTTGCTTGGAGTGCTGCGGGCGCTGCGACGGTAGGCGCGTCGAGTTGTTCCAGCCATCTCAGCGCTTCACGTTTGGCGTCGTCCAGCCCCGGGAGTGCCGCTGCCGCCACGAGCGCCTGGAACAGACGCGCGGGCGACGGCGGCCAATCGCCTTTGCCGTGGTAGCGGCCGTCGTGGAAGCGGACGGAAAGGAGCAACCTGCTGGTCATAACGCGCTTATTTCTTTTCCCGCGTCTTTTTTGCCTATATTTTTTTTCGCTTCTTTGAGATCGAACCTATGCTCCAACGTTGCGGGCCAGTGCTTCAGTATGCTGCCAGCCTGCGTGCGGGCGTAGTTAGCCAGGGCTTTCTTCGCGGCATCAGACGCTAAATCGATTTTCTTTTCTTCTCCTCGACGGGGGACTGCGTGCCATGTGTCCTC
>DAHWOF010000093.1 GCA_027335345.1 Granulicella sp.
GTTGGAGCCACTGCCCTCCTCAAAGCGGGACTTGAAGCTGTAGGGAGTGTTGTGCAGCGTCTTGCTCTGGGTGGAAAGGCTACCGTGTCCAGCCTTGAGGTCGCCATTCCATAGGGCGGTTGCTTTGCGATCCATTCAAAATCTCCTTTCGTAGTTTGATGCCAAGGATGAGATGCGCGGTTTGCAGGCTCACGTTGTGTCTTTTTTCGTCAAGCCAAAGCGGCCCGCAGCCGCACCGCTCGCCCTCCCGCCTCCTGGACCCTGCGGAGCGGGCGGAGACCTCACATTGGCCTGATGGAGAGGAATCGAACCAGGAAGAGCACGGCCAGCAGGTAGAGCATCCAGTGTCGGCGGCGGAAGCCTCCGGTGGCCACTTCAAGCACCGCAAAGCTGATCAGGCCAAAGGCGAGACCGGTAGCAATGGAGTAGCTAAGGGGGATGGTGATCAGGGTGAGGAAGGCAGGGATGGCCACCCGCGGCTCGTTCCACTCGATCGAGGAAGAACCTTTCAGCATCAGGGCGCCCACCAGGATCAGTGCGGGAGCGGTCGCAAAACTGGGGATGCTCCCGGCGAGCGGAGCGACGAAGATGGCGGCCAGAAAGAGCAAACCGGTGGTAATGGCGGTGACGCCGCTGCGGCCCCCGGCTGCAACCCCTGCGGAAGACTCGATATAGCTGGTTACGGTTGAGGTTCCAGCCAGCGCTCCCAGCACCGTGGAGGTGGCGTCGGCCAGGAAGATGCGATTCAATCGGGGGATGGTGTGGTCCTCAGCGATCAAACCCGCCTGCTCGGCTACCGCCACCAGGGTACCGATGTTGTCAAACAGATCGACAAACAGAAAGACAAAGATGATGTCGAAGAGTTTCAGGTGCAACGCGCCGCGCAGATCCAGGTGCAGGGCGGTGGAACGAATCGCCATCGGGTCGAATCGGCTGGGCTGATACCTTACCTGATGCGCCAGGATGCCCACGGCCAGCGTTCCCAGCACCCCCAGCAGCATGGACGCTTTCACCCGGTATGCCTGGAGGATCGAGATCAGCAACACGCCGAAGATTGCCAGTTGTGTGGAAGTCTGGTGCAAGTCGCCCAGCGCGACTGCTGTGACGCTGCTGCGGACGATGATGCCGGAGTTCACCAGTCCGACAAAGGCGAGAAACAGACCGATGCCGCCGGCGACCGCCGCATGAAGCTGGTGCGGGATGGCGCCCACCAGGCGCTGGCGAACGCCGCCGAGGGTAAGCAGAAGAAAGAGAATGCCGGAGAGGAAGACGGCGCCCAGGGCAGTCTGCCACGCAACCCCCATCCCCTTGACCACCGTATAGGTGAAGTAGACGTTCAGGCCCATGCCCGGCGCCAGCGCCAGCGGATAGTTGGCCAGCACGCCCATCAGGATGGAGCCGATGGCCGCGCAGAGGCAGGTGCTGGCCGTCACCGCCGCCAGCGGCATCCCCGTCTGCGCGAGGATGGCCGGGTTCACGAAGATGATGTAGGCCATGGTCATGAAGGTGGTGATGCCGGCAAGGATCTCGGCACGCCAGCTCGTCTGGTGCTCAGCGAACCGGAAGTAGACTTCAAGACGAGAGCGCATTGGCAAAGAGTAGGGCCTTCCCTCAGCGGGGTTGAGGAATCCATGGCCGTGGTTCCAGCATACCGTGCTCCTCCCGTTGGCCTCGTTGTGCCCCTCAGCTCTGGCTCAGAATGAATCTACCCTCGGGTGGATCTATAGGATGGACTCATGACCGCCGCAGATATCAAGCGAGTTCTCCACCTTCGGCCCCACCCACGCGAGGGCGGCTGGTACCGGCGCACCTGGGAGTCCTTGGAGTCACTGCCACCCAGCGCCTTCCACGATGGGCGATACCCGGGCCCGCGCCGAACCTCCACGGCAATCTACTATCTGCTCGAAGCGGATTTATTCAGCCCGATGCATCGTCTCCAGAGCGATGAGATCTTTCATCATTACATGGGCGACGCCGTGGAGATGCTGCAACTGTTCGAAGACGGCAGCGGCCGGCGGTTGATCCTGGGCAAGGATATAGAGTGCGGGCAGAGCCTGCAGGTGGCGGTGCAACGAGGCGTGTGGCAGGGATGCCGGCTGCTTCCTGCAGGCCTTCAGCGCCCCCGCTTGGATCCAGGGATCACCCCCGGCAACGTGGCGCAATCCCCCACACTGGGATGGGCGCTGCTGGGTTGCACCGTCAGCCCAGGATTCGAGTTCGAGGACTACCAGGAGGCGCGCGCCGAAGACCTGTTGGCCGGATGGCCGGGGGAGGCCGAGCTGATCGGGGCGCTCACCCACAGGTAGCTTTCTACCGCAGCCGGAGAGACGATCACCCTTTGGTCAGCGCTCCCATCTCACACAAAAGCAGTTTCTGTTCCCAAGTAAACGATTCCTGGAGTAAACTGCCTGCGTTGTCCATTTCAGCCCCTGATTGCGAGCCAATCTTCCCATGCGCTTTCCTAATTTCCTCCTGCTCTCTCTCGTCCTTACTTCCCTTTCGGCCGCCGCGCAGCAACCCGTAGCCCACCTCAAAATCGATGCCGCCAATATCGTCCGTCACGCCAGCCCCAGGATGTACGGCCTGATGACCGAGGAGATCAACCACTCCTATGAGGGAGGCTTGTACGCCGAACTACTCAGCAACGATACCTTCCGCGGCAACTGGATGAGCATCGCGCAGTGGAGTCTGGTCCTCAAGGGAGATGCCGCGGCAACCTCCAGCCTGGATCCAAAGGATGGCCCCAGCACCGCCTTGCCGCAGAGCCTGGAGCTGAAGGTCTCCTCGGCCTCCCCGGCGAGTCCAGCCGGGCTGAGCAATCCAGGATACTGGGGCATCGCCGTACGGTCGCACACCGCCTACACCGGCTCGTTTTACGCCGAGGCGAATCCAGCGATCGGCCCAGTCACCATCAGCCTGATCGCCAACCAGACCGGCGCTGTACTGGCCACCACGCAGGTTGCCCTGACAGGCAATGGGTGGCGGCGCTACGCCTTCCAGCTTCACTCCGGCCAGACAGAAAGCTCTGCCGAAAACCATTTCGAGCTCACGGTGGCCCATCCCGGTACGATGCATCTGCAACTGGTCACTCTGTTTCCGCCCACCTTTGACGATCAACCCAACGGCAACCGGCAGGATCTGATGGAAAAGCTGGCCGCCATGCATCCCAACTTCATCCGGCTGCCCGGCGGCAACTATCTGGAGGGCAACACGATCAAGGAGCGCTTTGACTGGGAAAAGACCATCGGGCCGCTGGTGGATCGGCCTGGTCACCAGGGTCCGTGGGGCTACTGGTCAACCGATCAGTTCGGCCTGCTGGAGTTTCTTGAGTGGACGCAGGAACTGCACGTGGAGCCCGTGCTGGCCGTCTATGCAGGTTACTCGCTGAAGGGCGAACACGTAACTCCAGGCCCGGACCTGGAGCCCTACGTGCAAAGCGCGCTCGATGAGGTGGAGTACCTCACCGGCGACGCAAACACCCACTGGGGCGCCGAACGCGCCCGGGATGGTCATCCCGCTCCCTTTCCGCTGCACTACATCGAGATCGGCAATGAGGATTGGTTCGACCGCAGCGGCAGCTATCCCGCTCGCTTTGCGCAGTTTGCCCAAGCGCTGCGCAAGAAGTACCCGCAGTACAAGCTGATTGCCACCGCACCGATCCCGGAAGACTCCACCAAGCCGGGCGACGCTCCGGACCTGGTGGACGATCACTATTACAAGTCGCCGGAGCAGATGTTTGCTCTGGTGCACCACTACGACGCCGCACCTCGAACCGGCCCCAAGGTCTTTGTGGGTGAGTGGGCGACGGTGTCCGCAACGCCCACGCCGGACTTCGGCGACGCCCTGGGCGACGCTGCCTGGATGACGGGCATGGAGCGCAACAGCGACTTGATCAAGATGGCCAGCTACGCGCCCCTGTTGGTCAATGTAAGAAACGCCGCCTGGAGGACCAACCTCATCGGCTATGACGCGCTCTCCAGCTATGGATCGCCGAGCTACTATGCGCAGTGCCTCTTCGCGGCGCACATGGGGGATGCGATTCCCCAGAGCACTCTTACCGGAATCAACCCCTCGGCCCGGTTCTTCTACTCGATCACGGAGTCGCGGCAGGAGCGGGTGCTGCATCTGAAGCTGGTCAACGCCACCACCCTGGCCCAGCCGCTGCAGCTTGCTCTGCAAGGCGCTGGGTCGGGCGCGCACGTGGCCACCGTCTACTCACTCCACGGCGCCACCTTCGCTGCCACCAACACGCTGCAGAATCCCCAGGCGATTCACCCCGTGCAGAGTACGCTGCACTTCACCGGAACTGTGCTGACGCACACGGTGCCGGCGTTGACTATTGAGGTGATCGATCTGCCTTTGCAATAGGGCCATCTATAGTCAGTGCGCGATGGCTCAACAGGACGCACGAAGCAGAGAAGGCCACGAGGTGACGAGGAGAAAGGTTGGGGCGAGCAGGCATTCTTTGCTTGCTCGCCCCCTTCGCCTTGCCTTGCCTTTTTATCCGGCTTTAGACCACATATAGACTGACGTACTGATCCACGGGTGTCGCTTCCAGGATGGTCTGATCGAGCGAGGCGTTCAGGATTCGATCACGGACCTCCGGGGAGAAGCGGCGATCCAGGTTTGCCCGGAACTTGTCAAGCAATAGAGGAATTCCGTCGCCGCGGCGCAGCCGATGCCCAATGGGGTATTCGACCAGGACCTCGGGCAGACGAGCGCCGTCCGCAGTCTCAACGCTCAGGCCGTTGGCGATGGAACGCTTGTTCGGGTCGTGGTAGTCCTGCGTAAAGCTCTCCTCCTCGACGCAGTGGATGCGGGAGCGGAGAGAGTCAATCTGCTGACCCAACACCGGATCGCAGGCCACGGAGTCCTCATAGTCCTTCGCCGTCAAACCGCCGGTGATCAACGCCACGGCCACCATGTACTGGATGCAGTGATCGCGGTCGGCCGGATTGTTCAATGGTCCCTGCTTGTCGATGATGCGCATGCAGGCCGAGTGCGTGCGAATGGTCACGCTCCGGATGTCCGCGGCGGACTTGCCCAGCGAAGTCAACTGATGGTGCAGCCTGACGGCGGCTTCCACGGCGGTCTGGGCGTGGAACTCGGCAGGGAACGAGATCTTGAACAGGACATTCTCCATCACATAGGAGCCGTAGGGGCGTTGGAACTTGAACGGCTCACCCCTGAAACTTACGTCGTAAAAGCCCCAGGTCTTGGCGGTGAGCACTGTAGGATAGCCCATCTCACCGGTGCTGGCGATCAGCGCCAGGCGAACCGCGCGCGAGGTGGCGTCGCCGGCGGCCCAGGACTTTCGTGATCCGGTGTTGGGAGCGTGCCGGTAGGTGCGCAGCGACTGGCCATCCACAAAGGCCTGCGAAACCGCGTTGAGGGTCTGCTCGCGGGTCAAGCCGAGCAACTGGCAGACCACCGCCGTAGAGGCCACTTTGACCAGAATCACATGATCCAGTCCCACCCGGTTGAAGGCATTCTCCAGCGCCATGCAGCCCTGAATCTCGTGGGCTTTGATCATCGCCGTCAGCACGTCGCGCATCTTCAGGGGATGGCCGTTGCGGCTCAGCCAGTCGGCCACGGCCAGGATGGCGCCAAGGTTATCCGAGGGATGGCCCCACTCGGCCGCAAGCCAGGTGTCGTTGTAGTCCAGCCAGCGAATCATCGCACCGATGTTGAAGGCTGCCTGTACCGGGTCCAACCGGTAGGACGTGCCCGGAACCCGCGCTCCGTGATGCATGGTAAGACCCGGAACCAGAGGGCCAAGGAGCTTGGTGCAGGCCGGAAACTCCAACGCCTGCAGGCCGCAACCCAGCGTGTCCAGCAGACAAAGGCGGGCCGTCTCATAGGCCAGTGGACTGGTGATCTTGTAGTCAAGAGCATAGTCGACGATATCGACGATCGGCTGATCAAAAGGCGGTTGAGCATTCGGCTTTGGTGCGGACATAGACTCCTCGAAGATAAGGGTGGAGAGGTTCGGATTTTTCTGACCAACAAAGAGGACAGCGCGACGAGAAGATGGGCTGGGATCGCCCAACCGGCAGCCTGGCTAGCTGCTGCGTTGGGCGATTGGGACAAAAGGAAGCTCTTCCGGGCCCGTGTAGTTGGCGCTGGGACGGATGATCTTGCCATCGGCACGCTGCTCCATCACGTGGGCCGACCAGCCGCTGGTGCGCGCCATGGCGAAGATGGGAGTGAACATCGCCGTCGGGATTCCCATGGCGTGATAGGCGGAGGCGGAGAACCAGTCCAGATTGGGGAACATGCGTTTGACCTCCCAGAGCACCGCTTCCAGGCGCTCGGCGATGTCATAGATTCGCCGCTCACCAGCCCCCGCGGAGAGATCGTGCGCAACCTTCTTGATCACCGCGTTGCGCGGGTCGCTGATCGTATAAACAGGGTGGCCGAAGCCGATGATGACCTCCTTGTTCTCGATGCGCCGCCGAATATCCGCCTCGGCCTCGTCAGGAGAGTTGTAGCGCTGCTGTATCTCCAGCGCAACCTCGTTGGCGCCGCCGTGTTTTGGCCCCTTCAAGGCCCCAATCGCTCCGGCGATGCAGGAGTGCAGATCGGAACCTGTCCCGGCAATCACTCGGGCCGTAAAGGTAGACGCGTTGAACTCATGCTCTGCATAGAGAATCAGCGAGGTATGCATGGCGCGAACCCACTCCGGACGGGCCGGCTTGCCATGCAGCAGATGCAGAAAATGGCCGCCGATGCTGTCGTCGCTGGTCTCCACCTCGATGCGATGTCCAGAGTGCGAGTAGTGGCGCCAGTAGAGCAGCATGGAGCCCAGCGAGGCCATCAGGCGATCGGCGATGTAAAGCGCGGAGGCGTCGGTATAAGGCTGGGGCTCGGGCTCAACCGTAGCCAGCATGGAGACGCCTACCCGCAGCACGTCCATGGGATGCGCGCTTGCCGGAACCTGCTCCAGGGCGACCTTCACCGGCTGCGGCAGGCCGCGCAGGCTGGCCAGACGCTGTTTGTAGTGCCCCAGTTCGTGTTCCGTAGGGAGCTTGCCATAGAGCAAAAGATGAGCTACCTCTTCAAACTCGCAGTGGGCTGCCAGTTCCAGGATGTCATAGCCGCGATAGTGCAGATCGTTGCCGCTGCGGCCTACCGTGCACAGAGCCGTGTTGCCGGCCGCCACACCGGAGAGTGCGACCGACTTTTTGGGCTTGAATCCGGGCGTGCCGGCGGGGGTGTCAGGTTGCGAAGCTGTACTCATATTCTTCTCCTCTTGTTCTTCTCCTCTTGGCAAAACACCGGGGAATCAACCCGGCCTCTGCTGCCGTAGATCAAGCCGCCCGCACTCGCCTCCGATCGATATTTGCCAGGCAGCCTCTCCGATCCGGGCTACTTTGATCGATCCTTCCTTGATCGCTCTGGCGCTCGGCTTCCCTTCTCCTTCAACTCCTGGCTCTTCTTTCTCAGCTCTCTTCCTCCCTTGGCGCCTGTCCGTTTGTCTGCCTCCTTCTTCTCAGTCACCTCCCTGGCAAAGAGTTGATCGAGCTTATGCTCGTAGGCGTGGTAGCCAAGAAAGTCATAGAGTTCGGCCCGCGTCTGCATGGTCTTGACCACCTGCTGCTGGGTACCGTCCGAGCGAATGTGCCGATAGACGTTCAGGGCGGCGGCGTTCATAGCGCGGAAGGCGGAGAGCGGATACAGCGCCAGGGAGACCTCCGCGCTGCGCAGTTGGTCGAGCGTAAACAGCGGCGTCGATCCGAACTCCGTGATGTTGGCCAGGATGGGAACTCTGGTGCGCCGCGCGAAGGCGCGATACTGGGCCAGTTCCGTAACCGCCTCCGGAAAGACCATATCCGCGCCGGCTTCGACGCAGGCGGCAGTGCGGTCCAGCGCCGCGTTCAAGCCTTCCGAGGCCAGCGCGTCGGTGCGCGCCATGATCACGAAGTCGGGATCCGCGCGAGCGTCCACCGCCGCCTTGATGCGGTCGATCATCTCCGCGGTCGGGACGATCTGCTTGTTGGGCCGATGACCGCAACGCTTCGCCTGCACCTGATCCTCAATGTGGCAGCCCGCGGCGCCAAATTTGATCAACGACCGCACCGAGCGGGCCAGATTGAATGCGCCGCCAAAGCCGGTATCGATGTCCACCAGCAGAGGCAACGGGCAAACGTCGGTAATGCGGCGCACGTCGGTGAGCACGTCGTCCAGAGTGGAGATGCCCAGATCCGGCATGCCCAGCGAGCCGGCAGCGACACCGCCGCCGGAGAGATACAGCGCGCGGTAGCCCACCCGTTGAGCCATCAACGCGTGGTAGGCGTTGATGGCGCCAACCAGTTGCAAGGGGTGTTCGGCCTCGACGGCGGCGCGGAGCCTTCCTCCTGCCGTGGTGGCTTGCAGCGTCTCACTCATCCGTTTGTTCCCTCACCGAAGAAGAAATACCAAGTTGACAGCGTCGTTCAAACCCTTGGCAGTGATATTGATCACCCCCGGGAGTTTCATCCTCGAATCCGGCGCTAAGGAAAGTCAAATCTTGGACCTACCCTGTCGATCCTCCTGCGCGGTTACCGAATCGGGCATCCAGCCGAAAGCGATGAGGACGCTCGCCGCAAACTCGTCCGCTCTCCAGCCCTCCATCCGGCAATCTCTCCGTCTTCGGGCTTCGACGCGCTCCCCCGCGCCATGCCCCGCAGCCATACCTCCGCACAGACCCTTCGCTCCTGGCCTCACCTCTCAACAACCCCGCGAAGTTCAGCGGCCCGGCGAAGCGGGCTCCGGATGAGCCGAGCCAGGTCCTCGATCCGGCGCGGCCGATCCGGATGCTGGCGCGGCCGGGCAGGCGCAGGCGCGAAACTTCGCTGTCTCCGGGTTGGCCATCGCGCAGGCATACAGGGGCCAGGCGATGGCCTCCAGCATCTGGATCTTTTCCGCCCTGGAGACCGTGCCTGGCCCGCTGATCCCGACCGGGCTGCCGCTCAACAACCCTGGGTAGAAGTAGCGCTGATAGGAGCGGCTGGCCTGGCTTTGGCCAGTGGGGTCTGCGAGAAAGACGCTGGTCAGTTGCTTCAATGCGCGACCGGAGAGATTCGGAAGGTGATAGGTGGTGGAGTAGCTGTACTCCTTGCTCCAGATCGTCCGATCTCCGGTTAGATTGCTGGCGACATAGACCGTATAGTCCGTCAGTAAAGAGGTGTTCGGATCCACTTGGGCGACAGTGAACGCGGGGTGATTGCCGTCGACCGGGCTGATGGAGGGAACCAGCTTCCCAGCGACGGCGGCCGAGGGGCCACTGCCCCCGTAGCCCCTGAAGACGCGAAACTCGTCCATATGCGTATGGCCAAAGAGCGCGAGGCGAATCACGTCCGGAAAGGCCGCGATCGTACGGGCCAGATCCTCCGAGCGCAGAAACTCCTCCGGATCTTGTCCGGCACAGACGTTGGGAGCCTTGGCTAGAGTGCGATAGACGTCGATGCCGGGCGGAATGTGGGCCATGATCCAGACCGGCTGATGCGCCGCCCGGGCGGCCTGGAGCTGAGCGCGGAGCCAGTGAATCTGCTCTTCCGCTGCCTCTGCTCCAGCCGAGCTATGGCACCCCTGGTAGCTTCTGGACTGAAAGATGTCCTGCAAGATGATCAGGCGGGTGGATTGCATCGGGGCCGGCAGGGCAAGGTTAACGTCTCCCATCCCTGAGTAGGTTTGCAGGATGGCCGAACGGTTCGCCGCAGAGAGAGCCGTGGCGGCGAAGCTCCTGGCGGCAGCCTGAAGAAAGGCGCTCCCTGGGTCCTCCCTGTAATCGTGGCAACCGGAGTCGTTGTTCCCCAGAGCGAAGTAGATGGGGGAGTGCGGGAAGGCGGCGCGCAACTGCCATGCGATAAAAGCAACGGTGCGAGCGGCGAAGGAGGAGAGTTCGGCGGCTCCGGCATTAGGAGCCAGGGCGCGGAAGCGGCAGTCGAACTGGTGGGCCAGAAGATCGCCGGAGACGGTAACAAACAGCGGATCGGGCTGCTTTGCTTCTTCGCCATGCAGGCTGGAGGCCAGCAGCACCGGCGGCGTGTCCATGCCTCTGGCGTGGCAGGTGGCCTGAAGCCTGGCAAACGCCGCGGCCTGGTTCGGTGAGGCGGGGGCGGAGAGAATGGCAGCCCACCCGCTGGCGGGCGTGGAGCGAAGTTGCGCAAATTTGGCTGGATCGTGAAACGGATCCAGATGGATATCGGAGAGCATCAGCACCGGCACGGTTCTTTGGGAGGGGGAACTTGCGGAGCCGGATGGAGCCGAAGAGGCACCGGCCAGCGCGGTAAGACAGAGCAGGCTGGCCAGGGATAGAAAGCAGGAATATTTCAAAGCAGGAGCCTCGCCATGAGAATCAATCGAATTTCCTTGCACATCTGCTGACGAGTGTAGCTTGGATGTGTAGACTGATTCCCAAGACGGCGCATGGGGAGCAGGGTAACCTATGAGGCGTGTAGAGTTTGCAGAACTGCAAGGGCGAATGGAGCTGGTTCTGCTGGCGCTGGGGATTGCCCCAGCTCGCGCCGCCCTTGGGGCAAGACTGATCGCGGAGACGGATCGCGACGGTGTACGCACGCACGGCGTGGCGCGGCTTCCACGCTTTGCGCAGTGGGTAAAGAGCGGGATGATCGATCCCCGTGCCGGACCCGAGAAGGTGGCAAGTTTCGGCGCTCTCGAACGGTGGACGGGAAGACGCGGTCCTGGAAATCTGGCGGCCTACGCCGCCATGCAGCGCGCCATGGAGCTGGCTCGGGAGCATGGGCTGGGGTGCGTGGCTCTGGCCGACACCTCCCACTGGATGCGCGGTGGAACCTATGGATGGCAGGCCGCGGATGCGGGATTTGCCGCGCTCTGCTGGTCGAATACCTTACCCAATATGCCGCCGTGGGGAGCCGGCAGCGCCGCCTTGGGCAACAATCCACTGGTCATAGCCATCCCGCGCCGCGTCCTCTCACCCGGGGAAGGCGAAGGCCACTCCGCCCCCATCGTGCTGGACATGGCCATGAGCCAGTTCTCGTATGGTACGCTGGCCTCTTACCGCGCTCGCGGCGAGCCTTTGCCAGTGCCCGGGGGTTACAACGAGTACGGCCGACTGACAACAGATGCGGCTGCAATTGAGCGCTCCCAGCGCGCCCTGCCCATCGGCTACTGGAAAGGATCGGGCCTGGCCTTCGTGCTGGATGTATTGGCGGCCATGCTGAGCGGAGGCCTGGCGACCCACGATCTCCCTCCGGATCCGCTCCAGGAGGTAGGGCAATCTCAGGTCTTTCTGGCCATCGCCCCGGCCTCTGTGGAGACCATCGAAGAGCTGAGCCGCTTTGCCCAGGGAGCCGGCGTCGCGCAGCGCTCCATCGACGCCCTGCATGCCGCCAAGCCAATCCATCCCGGCGAACCGGTGCGCTATCCCGGCGAGGGAACTCTGCGCAGTCGCGAAGAGAGCATGCTCCGGGGCGTTGCCGTGGAGGATGATGCCTGGGAGGCCTTTGTGCAGTTGGAACTGGAACTGTCCCACGCCTGACCTGCGCGCCGCTTGGCCAGGCCTGCAAAGCTCTTCAGGCGAATGCGCTCAGGCAACGTGGCACAGACCGAAGGACCGGGAGCCGCTCCGGGAACCGCTCCGGGAGCCGCTCCGGGCGTGGCGAGCCTGCCGGGCCGCTGCACCCGTCTCTCCCGACGATTACATATTGGTGTGCCCGTGGCGCATCGCCTCATTGAAGCTGGGCTTGATAAAGGCCAGGGCCTCGTCCAACTGAGCGCGGTAGAACCCCTCCCGGCCGCGCAGACCTTCGCCGGCCGTGGCCCACTCGCCGCTGCCGTCCAGGAGCAGATGGCCTTCGGCGGAGAGCGCCTGCGCCGTGCGCTTGAGATCGGCAACGCTGCTGTTGAGGTACTGCGCGTCGCGCGGATCGGTGAGCCAGACCGCCGCATCGCCTCCCAGAACGTGCGAGAGCCAGAAGACCTTGGCCGAGAGATAGTCTTGGCGCTGCCGCTCGGTGGTGTCATTGAAGATGAAGACCTGCTGCTTCATCGAGTAGTAACGGGTGGTCACCGGCACTGGCTGGCGGTTGCCGGACTGGACCAGCTCCAGTTGGCCCTGATCCAGGGTCTTGCGCACCGCGTTGTAGATCACCCCTTCCGCAAAAGGCTGCTCCATCGCCACCAGAACGGAGGCGAAGGTCTGCGTCATGGAAGCGGAGACCTCGGCATTCAGCTTGCTGTCCCGTCCATCTTCCAGCTTGATCTTCCCATGCACGATGAAGGTATCGGCTCCGGAGGTCGAGCCATGGAAGGGCCACCCGAAGTGGCCAAAGCTGATCGGCAGGCCATGTAGCGTCAGGTAAACCTCTGGGCGTGGGTTGCGCATCCGCTGGGCGGTCTCATGGAGGTAGGCCGCCAGC
The DNA here is from genome assembly GCA_027335345.1 of Granulicella sp. Lineage (GTDB taxonomy): Bacteria > Acidobacteriota > Terriglobia > Terriglobales > Acidobacteriaceae > Granulicella. The sequence goes on from DAHWOF010000093.1 coordinate 12,384, forward strand.
GGCGCAGCGAACCTGGCATCCGCGGCGTCGAAGCTCTGGCTGAGTTCAAGCAGCTTCTCTGTAGCCGCGCCGGAACCGGTAGCGGCGCCGTCAACCGGCGTCAGGGTGAAACGCACAGTGGGCGCACCGGTAAAGTCTGTGCCCGGCCCGGCTGACGTCAGGTTTAGGCCGGCGCTGCGCGCGGCCGCCTCCAGCGCCGAGGAGAGTTGCGTGGATGTGGTCATGGACGAGTCCCTCATGCCTTGAATGGGCTGGGTCTATTTTAGCGTTTTGACCAAGGGCCCGGGAGATCTAGCGCAGCGCGGCAGATCTCCGCACCGCCCGGAGCGGGCCGCCTCATCACGCAGAGACGGCCTCGCCAGGCCGCTCGGAGAGACCTGCGGCCAGCCACCAGCGTCCTCTGGTCATAAACCATTCGCGTCATCTGATCTAAAAAACCATCCGTGTCTTCTGATCTAAAATGAGTGGGCTATGGCATTCAAGTTTCAGGGCGTTGACTTTATCTCTTTTGACTCTCTGCTCTCCGAAGATGAGCTTCTGGTCCGCAGCAACACTCGCGCCTTCATCGAAGATCGCGTGATCCCCATCATCGAGTCCTGCAATCGGGAGGGCCGCTTTCCCAGCGAGCTCATCCGGCCCATGGGCGAACTCGGCTTCTTTGGCGCCACCCTGCCGGACTACGGCTGCGCCGGCATGAACAACGTGGAAGCCGGCCTGCTCTATCAGGAGATGGAGCGGGGCGACTCCGGCATCCGCAGCTTCGCCAGCGTTCAATCCGCTCTGGTGATGTTTCCCATCCACGCCTTCGGCTCCGCGGAACAGAAGGCGCACTGGCTGCCCAAACTGGCTACGGGAGAGAAGGTGGGCTGCTTCGGCCTCACCGAGCCGGACTTTGGCTCCAACCCCGGTGGCATGCGCACCCGGGCGCGCAAACAGGGCGATGAGTACATCCTGAACGGCGAAAAGATGTGGATCACCTCCGGCGCCATTGCCGATGTCGCCGTGATCTGGGCCAAGCTGGAAGATCCCTCGTCAGAGAAAGAGCCCCGTATCCGCGGCTTCCTGGTGGAAACGGATCGGCCGGGATTCTCCGCGCAGGACGTACATGGCAAGTGGTCGCTGCGCGCCTCGGTCACCAGCGGCCTCTCGCTGCAGAACGTCCGCATTCCCGCAGCCAACCTGCTGCCCGGCAGCGACGGTCTGAAGTCGCCCCTCGAGTGCCTCAGCCAGGCGCGCTACGGCATCGCGTGGGGAGCCATCGGCGCGGCCATGGCCTGTTACGACACCGCGCTGCAATACGCCGGGCAGCGCAAGCAGTTCCGCAACCAGCCCATTGCCGGCCACCAACTGGTGCAGGAGAAGCTGGCCTGGATGATCACCGAGATCACCAAGGCCCAGCTCCTCGCCCTGCAGGTGGGCCGCCTCAAAGACCAGGGCAAGGCCGGCTTCCAGCACATCTCCATGGCCAAACGCAACAACGTCTGGATGGCCCTGGAGTGCGCCCGCCTCTCTCGCGAGATCCTAGGCGCCAACGGCATCGCTGACGACTACCCCATCATGCGCCACATGATGAATCTGGAATCGGTCAAGACCTACGAGGGCACCCAGGACATCCACACCCTGATCATCGGCCAAAGCGTTACTGGCATCGCCGCGTATTAGCTCCGCCACTAGGTGGCTGTCGGTCATAGAAGGGTGACGCCGCCTACAGAAATTCGGTGGCGATTCCCCTATTTTGGTTATGGGCCAGAAAATTCTTCCCCGCGATTTCCGAAAAGGAAATCGTGTTTTTCAATTGTTGTGATTAAGGAGGTAAGCGCTTTAGACGTAAGAGTGTGCTGGAAGTGATCGCTCAGGGAACATTGCTTAGCATTGGGATCAAGACCCTGTCCGCTAACGACAACCGAAAAGCATAAGAACCAATCAGCGGGATGCCAGCAGACTTTTTATACCTGGCTACAAGCTAGTGTAGTGCGCCACAAATAGCTGTTCTTAGCAAGTGAAATGTCCGGTTTTTCTTAGCACGTGAAATGTCCGGTTTTCATTTATATGCCCGCCGCCGCCGAAGTTGTTGGAAAGTGGGAATCCCGCGCAGTTTGCGGGATTTCCAAGTTGAGGGGGAAAGTC